>JBKQHN010000076.1:0-8244 GCA_052148755.1 Beijerinckiaceae bacterium
TTTTCAAGGCGGCAGTCGCCAAACCGCCCCAATGACATCACCGACATTGCACCTCTCCCAAATTACTCGAGAGAAGGAATCAGAGTTCAAGATCATCCGCAAACGAAGATGTGTGAATATGGTAGCCTTTGTAGGGGAGGGATTCGCAACTGCGGGATGAATGCGTTTAGGCATGGTCATTTTGTTGGTGCACGCGCGGCCTCAAGGGAGCAATGTAGCTACGTCGTCAAAATTGCGCCAGGGGCGGATGGCAAGGACGCGAGAGAAAATGCGGACGCCACGTGCGGCGCGAACCTTCTCCCTGTGGGAGAAGGTGCCGAGCGAATGCGAGGCGGATGAGGGGTTACAATCGAAATCGGATTGCAACGTCGTAACCCCTCACCCGGCTGCACGCAGGCAAGTTTACGCAGGCTGCGTAAACTTGCCTCCGCTAGCCACCCTCTCCCACAGGGAGAGGGTTTGCGGCAGCTGTGGGATGAAGCGTTTATTTCTACGTGCCGCCTAAGTTCACTGCCAAGTGTCTCGCCAAGTGCCTGAAGGTGAAAACCTGAAAGATGGGCCAGGACCGAGACTCCGTCACGAATGGGAAGACGTTCGCTTGGGACACTCGAACTACGTAGTTGCGCCTACGTGGGCTCATCTAAGACGACGATTTGTCGTTGACTCCGGCCGTTTCGCCAATATTCAAAAAACGACATTCATTTGATTGAGCTGGAATCGTGAGCTTGCCTGCTCGCCAACAGATAAATTACGATTCCTACGCCGAGGGCAACGAGCGGCGCACCGAACCAAGCGTAGAGTTCCAGGCTATTCACGATCGCAATCCTCTCAAGAGGCGTCTTGCCAAATAATGTAAGCCTGCTCCTGCTAAAAACCAAACCAAACTGATGAGAACGGCCAACTCGCCGCCCAACGGTCCAGGCAAATGGTAGGATAGAGCGACGATCGGCGCGACCACACCAGTAATGATGACAGCCGCAGCGATCCCGTTCAGTAGCCCCGCCGTGAGCTTTGTCTGTTCGTTATGAATGAGGCTCATTTTCCGGCGAACGCTTCTTCAACCAAACCAAACAAAAAGAAGAGAAAAGAAGAGGTAAGACTGAAGCGCAGCATTTCTTTTCTGTCTAGACATATTGCGAAGTAAATATCTATCGACCGGTTCGATAGAGCGCTGAAAGCGACAGAGACGCTTGATTTTTGCCCCTTGACTCGCGCCCCGGAAAGGGGAATCCATAAGAACAAATACTGAACATTAAACAGCGGAGCAGGACCGATGCCGGTGGGCGGCAGAGCGGAGGGGTTGCGTTTTTTGCGCGCCGAGATCGCCCGGATCGAAGCGCAAACCCAGACTAAAATCATGGGTTTGCGGACGAGGCCCGGGGCGGGCTCCCAGGTGTTCGGCACTGCGCTCGCCCCCTTGCTGAACGGCGGTCTGGCGCGCGGCGCTGTGCATGAGGTGCTTGCCGCGAGCCCCGGCGATCTCGCCGCGGCGGCCGGTTTCGTGCTGGCGCTCGCTATCCGTTTCGTCAACGATCGGCAAAATGATCGGCAAGCGCCGATCGTCTGGATCAGCGAGGATTTCGCCACGCGCGAAAACGGCGCGCTCTATGGGCCGGGCCTCGCGCTGCATGGTCTCGATCCCGAAAGCCTCGTTCTCGTCCAGGCGCCGAATGCGAAAGAGGCGCTGTGGGGCCTCGAAGAAGCTTTGAAATGCCGGGCGTCCGCCGTCGTGATCGGCGAAATCTGGTCATTCGCAAAAGCCTATGACTTGACCGCCTCGCGCCGCCTGGTGCTCGCGGCACAAAACAGCGGCACACCATGTCTTCTCTTCGCCGCGGGCTTGACGGGCGCTGCCGATCAGCTCTCGAGCAGCGCCGAAACGCGGTTCGAAATTCGCGCGAGCCCCAGCCCGCAGCTTGCGTCCGCCGCAGGCCGCTTGCCGCTCCCCGGCCTTGCCGCCTGGTCGGTGCGCATCGCCAAAGCGCGCGCCAGTCCCTTGCGTATCGATCGCGGCCTCTTCCGGCCGGTTCTCTGGGATCATGTAGAGGCTTTGTTCCGTGACGCGTTATCTCTCTCTCTGGCTCCCTTGTCTCGCGACGGATCGGATCATCCGGCAGTTGGGCAAACACGCAACAGGCAGCGGGCCTGAACGGCCGCTTGCCACCATCGCCAAGGTCAAGAGCGCGCAAAGGCTCGTCGCCGTCAATGCGCAGGCGAAAGCTTGCGGGCTCTCGCCCGGCATGATGCTCGCCGATGCCCGTGCGATCGAACCGGGCCTTGTCGCTTATCCGGCCGATGCGCGCGCCGAAGCCGAGTTGATCGACCATATCGTCGATTGGTGCCGGCGTTTCACCCCGCTTGCTGCTCTCGATGCCCCGGATGGGGCCATGCTCGATATTTCTGGGGCGGCGCATCTCTTCGGCGGCGAAGCCAAACTCATCGACGACATCGAAACGCGTCTCGCCGCCCAGGGTTTTGCCGCGCGTGCCGCGATTGCGCCGACGCCGGAGGCCGCCTGGGCTTTGGCGCATTTCGGCGGAGACAAGCGCCTTTTGCCGGACGGTGACGACAAAGAGCTGCAGCGCCGGCTTGGCGCTTTGCCGCTCGCCGCCTTGCGGCTCGATGCAAAGAGCCTCGGCGATCTCGCCCAAGCCGGCCTGCGGCGGATCGACGATATTTTGTTTCGCCCCCGCGCGCCGCTCACCGCGCGTTTCGGAAAACCTCTCTTCGCGCGGCTCGATGGCCTGCTCGGCCGCGTCAAAAATCCCATCTCGCCTTGTTTCGAAGCGCCGGCCTATCTCGTCGAACGGCGCTTTGCCGAGCCGATCGTTACCCGCGAAGCGGTCGAAGCCACACTTCTTTCGCTGGCGCAAGATCTCGTAAAACTCTTGACGCAGCACGGCGAAGGCGCACGCCGTCTCGAATTGAGCCTGTTTCGCGTCGATGGCGAGGTGAAACATATCGGCGTCGGCACGAGCCGGCCTTTGCGGATGCCGCAGACGATGGCGCGGCTTTTTCACGAAAAGCTCGAAGCCGCCGCAACGGACGATGATCCGCTCGATGCGGGCTATGGGTTCGATGTCGTGCGTCTGTCGGCCTGCGTGGTGGAACGCCAGGATCAGGATCAGGCGAGTTGGCTCGAGACTTCGTGCGACGGGCAAGATCTTTCCGATCTCATCGATCGTCTCGGTGCGCGCTTCGGCCTGCGGCGTGTCACGCGGCTCGCATTCATCGATACGCATTGGCCCGAATTCGCTGTGACGGCCGTACCGGCGGCAGAGATAAAATCCTCCTCCCCGTCAAGGACGGGGAGGGGGTGGCGCGAAGCGCCGGATGAGGGGCGCGGGGGATTGGCGCCGATGGTGCAAACTCATCCCGCCCCTCACCCTAACCCTCTTCCGCTTCGCCCGATCCGTCTGCTGCAAAATCCAGAGCCGATCGAAACGCTCGCCAGCGTGCCGGATGGGCCGCCCGCGCGGTTTCGCTGGCGGCTCGTTCTGCATGAAATCGCAGCCATCGAAGGGCCGGAGCGGATCGCGCCCGAATGGTGGAAGGACATGCCGGCGCTCACCCGCGATTATTTCCGCGCCGAGGATACGCAAGGCCGCAGATTCTGGCTCTTTCGCGAAGGACTTTACGAAACGGAAACGGCAAGACCGCGCTGGTTCCTGCATGGGCTGTTCGCGTGATGCGTGAAACCATCCCCTTCGCCGAATTGGTCGTTACGACGAATTTTTCTTTTTTGCGTGGCGCCTCGCATCCCGAAGAGCTTGTCGCCCGCGCGATCGAACTCGGTCTTGCAGGGATGGGAATCGCTGATCGCAATTCGCTCGCCGGCGTCGTGCGCGCGCATGTCTTCCTGCGCGAAAACAAAGAGACAGCGCAGGGCTTGCGTCTCGCCATCGGCACGCGTCTCGTCTTTCGCGACGGCACGCCCGATATATTGGCTTTTCCAAAAAATCGTGTCGCCTACGGCCGGATCACGCGCCTTCTCACCCGCGGCAAACTGCGGGCGCAAAAAGGCCATTGCCTGCTCGATTGCGAAGATCTCCTCGACAATGCCGAAGGCCAGCAGCTCATCGTCATGGGAGAGAGCACATGGGAGGAAGAAGACGCTAAGAAAACCGCCGGCCAAATCTATGACGATTTCTCCGAAGACACGCCATCTTCGTCCTCGCAAGCCGCCAAATCCCCTCAATCTCTCCTCCGGCTGCTGCGCGAAGTGAGTGACGGAAACGTCTGGCTTGCCGCGTGCATGACCTATGGCCGCGACATGCGGCGGCAGCTCGCTGCGCGTGTCGATCTCGCGCAGCGCAGCGGCCTGCCGCTTCTCGCGACCAATGACGTGCTCATGCATGATGCGGCGCGCCGGCCCTTGCAAGATGTCCTCACCGCGATTCGACACGGCATGCCGCTCGATACAATCGGCCGCCGTCTCGAAGCCAATGCCGAACGGCATCTGAAAGACGGTGGCGAAATGGCAAGGCTTTTTGCCGAAGCCCCGCAGGCCGTCGCCGAGACGATCGCGTTTCTTTCCGGCCTTGCCTTTTCGCTGGATGAACTCGCCTACGACTATCCGCAAGAATTGCGGGAAGGCTATGCAAGCCCGCAAGACGCCTTGCAGGCTTTTGCGGATGCCGGCGCCCGCAAGCGCTATCCGACGGGCGTGCCGCAACGCGTTGCGCAGGCGATCGCACATGAATTGAAACTCGTCGCGGCCTTGAATTATGCGCCCTATTTTCTCACCGTCCATGACATCGTGCGTTTCGCGCGGGACCAAGGAATCCTCTGTCAGGGCCGCGGCTCGGCCGCCAATTCGGCTTTGTGCTTCTGCCTCGGCATCACCGAGGTCGATCCGGCCAAACATGAACTTCTGTTCGAACGTTTCATTTCGGCCGAACGCAAGGAACCGCCCGACATAGATGTCGATTTCGAACATGAGCGTCGCGAAGAAGTGATGCAATATGTCTATGCCCGTTACGGCCGCGCCCGCGCCGGTCTCACGGCGAGTGTCATCACCTACCGGACCCGTTCGGCCCTTCGCGATGTCGGCAAGGCCTTTGGCCTTTCGGAAGATAGCCTCAATGCTCTGTCGAGCACGGTCTGGGGCGGCGCTTCGGGCAAGATCGAAGACAAGGAAGTGCGCCGCGCCGGGCTTGTTCCGGAAGAGCCGCGGCTTGCGAAGGTTTTGGCGCTCGCCGCGGAACTCGCGGGTTTCCCCCGCCATCTTTCGCAACATACCGGCGGCTTCGTGATCACCCATACGCGGCTCGATGAAGTCGTCCCGATCGCTCCTGCAGCCATGGCGGACCGCACCACCGTCGAATGGGACAAGGACGATCTCGATGCGCTCGGCATCTTGAAGATCGACGTGCTTGCGCTCGGCATGCTGACCTGCCTGCGCAAGGGTTTCGATCTTTTGCGCGACCATTATGGCTTCGACCATACATTGGCGAGCCTGCCGGCGGAGGAGCGCGCCGTCTATGCCATGATCTCGCGGGCCGATACGATCGGCGTGTTCCAGATCGAGAGCCGCGCGCAAATGTCGATGTTGCCGCGTTTGCGGCCTGCGGCCTTCTACGATCTCGTCATCGAAGTGGCGATCGTCCGGCCGGGCCCGATCCAAGGCGATATGGTGCATCCCTATCTGCGCCGCCGGCAGGGCTTGGAGCCCGTCAACTACCCTTCGAAAGAACTCGAAGCCGTGCTCGGCAAGACGCTCGGCGTGCCTCTGTTCCAGGAACAGGCGATGAAGATCGCCATCGTCGCTGCCGGCTTCACGCCGGCCGAGGCCGATAGATTGCGCCGCGCCATGGCCACTTTCAAACGCAGCGGCACGATCGGCAAGTTTCGTGAGAAAATGATTAGCGGCATGATCGCGCGGAACTATACGCGCGATTTTGCCGAACGCTGCTTCAAACAGATCGAAGGCTTCGGCACCTATGGCTTTCCTGAAAGCCACGCGGCCTCTTTCGCCCTCCTCGTCTATGCTTCGGCGTGGATGAAATGCCGCTATCCGGACGTCTTCGCCTGTGCGCTCTTGAATTCGCAACCCATGGGTTTTTATGCGCCGGCGCAGATCTTGCGCGATGCGCGCGAACATGGCGTCGCCTTCGAAGACATCGATGTGAATTTCTCGCAATGGCATGCGACGCTTTCCCAAGGGGGAGGGTTGCTACCCCTTCACCCGCACCATAGTTCGATGCAGAGAGAAATCCGTTCGACCCATGCGATCCGGCTCGGCTTCCAGCACATCAAAGGCATTGCCGAACCGGACATGACCGTTCTCGTCGCCAATCGCGGCAAGGGCTATGATTCGATCCGCGATCTATGGCTGCGCACCGGGCTTTCGCCGCATGTTCTCGTGGCGCTTGCCGAAGCCGATGCGTTTCGCTCGCTCGGGTTCGATCGGCGTGACGCCCTTTGGGCTGTGCGCGGTCTCAACCGTGCGGGCGACAAGGACGACCTGCCCTTGCTCAAAGAATTAAGTTTCCACGCGACCGAGCCCGAAGTGCACCTGCCGGCCATGCCGCTCGGCGAACATGTGGTCGAAGATTACCGGCATTTGTCCTTGTCGCTGAAAGCCCATCCCGTCGCCTTTCTGCGCGAGCGGCTCGCTGCCAGAAATATGATCCGCACCGAAGAACTCGCGCGGCAGTCGGGCCGGCGCATCACCACCGCTGGCCTCGTTCTCGTGCGGCAGCGACCGGGGTCAGCCAAAGGCGTGATCTTTCTGACGATGGAAGATGAAACGGGCGTCGCCAACGCCATCATCTGGCCGAAGGTTTTCGAAAAGCTCCGGCCGATTGTCATTGCGGCGCGTTTCATTGCCGTGACCGGCCGCGTGCAGAGTGAATCCGACGTCACCCATATCATCGTCGAACGGGCCGAGGATTTGACGCCCTGGCTCGGTCTGCTGTCGCGCCAAGGCGGTGAAATCTCGAGCCTCGCCCGCGCCGATGCCGTCAAACGCCCGCACGACCGCGATCCCCGCGAAGCGCCCAAACAGGCCGGATTATTTGATCGCGAAGCGCAAGATGCGACTCAAGATGCGAGCGATGATCTACGCCGCGTCCTGCCGAAAGGGCGCAATTTTCATTAGCGCGGGGCCTCCAGATCGTCATCTTCATGAGCATTGTTCCGAAACCATTTCGCGAGTTCGGCTTCGGCCATTTTGTCATCGGCTAGAGCGATTTCCGTGCGTCATGAATCGGGAGGGATTCCCGAATCGGCTATGTTCTGATTCAAACTGCATGCTGGCGAAGGAGGCCGGCATGCATGTCCAAGAAGCCACTTTCGCTTGATCTACGTGAACGCGTCGTCGCCGCCGTCTCGAACGGCATGTCTCGCCGGCAAGCGGCAGAGCGTTTTGGTGTCAGCGCGGCGAGCGCCATTCGTTGGTGCGCTCGCCAGCGCGAGACGGGGAGTGCAGCATCCAAGCCTCACGGCGGCGACCGTTTGTCGGCACGCATCGAGGCGCAGGCCGATCTGATCTTATCCCTGGTGAACGAGACCTGCGACATCACGTTGACGGAGCTTCAAGCCAAGCTCGCCGAGCATGGACATCGCTTTGGCATCGGCACGCTCTGGCGCTTCTTCGACCGCCACGCCATCACGTGGAAAAAAAGACCGCACATGCGAGCGAGCAAGATCGCCCGGACATTGTGAAGCAACGCGAAGATTGGTTCGACGGCCAGCTCGATCTCGACACCGAACATCTCGTCTTCATCGACGAGACCTGGGCCGCGACCAACATGGCCCGGTCACGCGGGCGCGCTCCCAAAGGCGAACGGCTTCGCGCCGGCATTCCGCATGGCCATTGGAAAACGACGACTTTCGTCGCGGGGCTGCGGCTGACGGGAATGGTCGCGCCCTTGGTCCTCGACGGACCGATCAATGGCATCGCCTTCCAAGCCTATATCGATCAATTTCTCGTCCCGACGCTTGTGCCTGGCGATATCGTGATCATGGACAATCTTGGTAGCCACAAGGGTGCCGGCGTCCGCGCGGCCATCGAAGCTGCGGGCGCAAAACTGCTCTACTTGCCGCCCTATAGCCCTGACTTCAATCCGATCGAGAAGGCCTTTTCAAAACTCAAGGCGCTGTTGCGCAAGGCCGCTGAACGAACTGTCGAGGGTTTGTGGAACAAGATCGGAGAACTATTACCAACCTTCACGCCCAGCGAATGCGCAAACTTTTTCGCTGCGGCAGGTTACGAACCATCATGAACGGAAAACGCTCTAG
>JBKQHN010000077.1:0-18359 GCA_052148755.1 Beijerinckiaceae bacterium
ACCAAGAGCATCGAGAGCACCGGCGGCTGGCTCGGCTTTACCGACCAATATTGGAGCACGGTAATCATCCCCGAGCAGAACGTAGCCATTAAAGGCACGTTCGAAGCGCATGGCACTATCCTTAAGCATTACGATACGAACTTTATCCAGAGCAGCCCGTTGACGATTGCACCCGGCGGTAGCGTCTTGTCGACGTCGCGTGTCTTCGCCGGCGCGAAGGAATCTGCGACGATCGAAAAGTATTTCCAAGACCTGGGCATCAAGAAATTCGATCTGATGATCGATTGGGGCTGGTTCTATTTCATTACAAAGCCGATGTTCCGGCTGCTCGATGTGCTTTACAAGTTCACCGGCAATTTCGGCATCGCGATTCTGTTGATCACCTTCCTCGTCAAAGCCGCCTTCTTTCCGCTCGCCAATCGCAGCTACATGTCCATGGCGAAAATGAAAGGGGTGCAGCCGCAAATGGCCTTGATCCGCGAACGTTTCGCCGATGACAAGGCAAAGCAGCAACAGGAGCTGATGGAGCTCTACAAGCGCGAGAAGATCAATCCGGTTGCAGGCTGCCTGCCTATGATCATTCAGATTCCGGTCTTTTTCGCGCTTTACAAAGTGTTCCTGATCACGATCGAAATGCGGCAGGCGCCATTCTTCGGCTGGATCAAGGATCTTTCGCAGCCGGATCCGACCAATATCTTCACCCTGTTTGGCCTGCTCCCCTACGATCCGACGCATCTGCCGCTGATTGGTCATTACCTCGTGCTCGGTATCTGGCCGCTGATCATGGGATTCACGCAATTCCTGACGATGAAGATGAATCCGGAACCGCCGGATCCGGTGCAACGGCAAATGTTCGCCTGGATGCCGGTGATCTTTACCTTCATGCTGGCCGGGTTTCCCTCCGGTCTCGTCATTTATTGGACCTGGAACAATTTGCTGTCGCTCCTGCAGCAGGCTTTCATCATGCGTCGCGCCGGCGTGAAGATCGAATTGTTCGGAAATCTCGCCAATTTGTTCCGCAAGAAGGCGACGACGTGAGGGGCTGTTCCCCTCCCCACCTTAGCCCGTCGCTTGCGACGGGCGTCCAAGGGCGCCCTATGGGGGAGGGGAACTGCGTTACCGCCGCCGATTTCGCCGAAACCGGGCGTAAGCTCTTCGCGCAAGAATGCACGTTCATGTGGGCTGCCGCGGCGGTCGCGCAATTGCCGCCGCTCGCCACGCCTGAAATTGCCTTTGCCGGCCGCTCCAACGTCGGCAAATCCTCGCTTCTCAATGCGCTGACGAACCGCAAATCACTGGCCCGCACGTCGCATACGCCGGGGCGGACAAGGGAAGTGAACTTTTTCGCGCTGGGCGGCGACGCCGAGGCGGCGCGCCTGCGCCTCGTCGACATGCCGGGCTATGGCTATGCCGCGGCAGCAAAAGACAAAATAGCATCCTGGACGCAGCTCGTGCAGGATTATTTGCGCGGCCGCTCGACGCTGCTGCGCGTCTTCGTGCTGGTCGACGGCCGCCACGGCCTGAAGCCTGCCGACCTCGACATGCTGGCCTTGCTCGACCAAGCCGCCGTGTCCTATCAGGTCGTCCTGACGAAACGCGATGCTGTCGCGATGAGCGAGCAAGCCCTTCGCCGCGCCGAAGTGGAGGCCGCCTTGCGCAAGCATCCTGCCGCTTTTCCGCATGTGCTCTTCACCTCGTCGCAGAGCGGCGAGGAGATTGCCGAGCTGCGCGCAGCCATTGCGCAACTGCTCGCCGAGCGCGGCCTGTAGATCGGAATTCTCGTTTGCACATTGAGCCTGTCACGTCGACGCGGTAGAATCGAAAGCACAGAACCGATGAGAGCGATGAGCGAAGCGCTGAAGGTCAGTCCGCAGGAGCAAGCCGAGATTCTGATGCAGGCGCTGCCGCACATGCTGCGCTACGACGACGCGATCGTCGTGGTCAAATATGGCGGGCATGCGATGGGCGGCGAAGAGGTCGCGCGCAGCTTCGCAGGCGACATGGTTCTGCTCGAACAATCCGGGGTCAATCCGGTCGTCGTGCATGGCGGCGGTCCGCAGATCGGCGCTATGCTGGCAAAGCTCGGGATCAAGTCGCAATTTGCCAAGGGTCTCAGAATCACCGACCGTGCCACCGTCGAAATCGTCGAAATGGTGCTTGCCGGTTCGATCAACAAGCAGATTGTCGGCTTCATCAATGCCGAAGGCGGCCGCGCCATAGGGCTTTGCGGCAAGGACGGCAATATGGTCACGGCGACCAAGATGACCCATTTTGGCGCTGCGATCGGCGGTGGCGACGAACCTGAGGTCGATCTCGGCTTCGTCGGTGAACCGGAAAAGGTCGACACGACGGTGCTCGAATCGGTGCTCGGCCGCGAACTGATCCCGGTCCTCGCCCCCGTGGCCCAGGGCAAGGATGGCGAGACCTATAACGTTAACGCCGACACGTTCGCCGGTGCCATTGCCGGCGCTCTCAAAGCCAAACGTCTGCTCTTCTTGACCGATGTTGCCGGCGTGCTCGATCGTGACGGGAATTTGATGAAACAATTGCGGATCGATGAAATCCGCGGACTCATAGCCGATGGCACGATTACCGGCGGCATGATCCCCAAAGTGGAAACCTGTATCTATGCCATCGAACAAGGCGTCGAAGGCGTGGTCATTCTCGACGGCAAACTGCCGCATGCCGTCCTCATCGAACTCTTGACGGATTACGGCGCTGGAACTCTAATCACCCGGTGAAGGATCAGGCTATCTCACCAGAACTGCCTTCCCCGCCGCTCGCTGGAGCGGAACAGAGGGCGTTTGCGGTCGCGGGCCCGAGCGCAGCCTTGCCCGCGCGAAGCCCTATCCTGCGCCAGGCCGCAGACTCGGTCCCCGCCGATCCGGCCCGCGAAGCGCCGGCCGCGCATGCGAACTTGTCGGTGGCCGCCGAATTCAGACATGTCGACACCTGGGTCTTCGACCTCGACAATACGCTTTATCCGGCCGACTGCGATTTGTGGCCGAAGATCGATCAGCGCATCACTTTGTTCATGATCCATCTGTTCGGGCTCGATGGCATATCCTGCCGTGCGCTGCAGAAATATTATTATCGCCGCTATGGCACGACGTTGCGTGGGCTTATCATCGATCACGCGATCGGCTTCGAAGAGTTTCTTTCCTTCGTTCATGACGTAGACCGCTCCTCGCTCGTCCCCAACCATTCGCTCGCAGCGGCGATCACTGCTTTGCCCGGCAGGAAGCTGATTTTGACCAATGGATCGCGCGATCACGCCCTACGCACGGCCGAAGCCCTGGGTCTCGCCCAAATGTTCGAGGATGTTTTTGATATTGTCGCTGCCGATCTCGTCCCCAAGCCAGAGCGCACGACCTATTTGCGCTTCTTCGAGAAGCATGGCGTCGATCCGAAGACCGCCGCCATGTTCGAGGACATTGCTGGAAATCTCCTTGTTCCGCATGAAAATGGGATGACGACGACCCTCGTCGTGCCGATGCCCGGCCAGGCGGATCATCGCGAAGCCTTCGAGATTGCGCAGGGCTCGTGTCAGCCGCACGTCCATTTCGTGACGTCCAATCTCGAGCGTTTTCTCCGCGAAATCACCGACATTTCTGTGGTTAAGCAACCGGATCGGTAAACGGGACCCCATTGACATCGGCTTTACCAGCGACGAAACCTGCACCGCTCATCACGCAACAAAATCCCACGACAGAAGAGTCCTGCAATGCAATTCGCCGAGCTCGAGAAGATCATCGACGCTGGTTTCGAGGATCGCGCCAATATCGGTGCCACGACACGCGGCAAAATCCGCGATGCCGTCGAAACCGCGCTCGATCTTCTCGACAGAGGTGAGTTGCGCGTTGCGGAAAGAATCCCAGGCGCGACCGGCCCTTCCGCCTGGAAGGTCAATCAATGGCTCAAGAAGGCGGTCCTGCTTTCCTTCCGGCTCAGTGACATGGCGCCGATCTCGGGTGGACCCGGCGGCGCCTTTTGGTGGGACAAGGTTCCTTCGAAATTTGCCGGTTGGGACGCGGCGCGCCATGCTGAAGCCGGGTTCCGCTCAGTGCCTCATTGCATCGTGCGGCGCTCGGCCTATATCGCGCCGGGCGTCGTGCTGATGCCCTGCTTCGTCAACCTCGGCGCCTTCGTCGATTCCGGCACGATGGTCGATACTTGGGCAACTGTCGGATCTTGCGCGCAGATCGGCAAGAACGTGCATCTGTCCGGCGGCGTCGGCATCGGCGGCGTGCTCGAACCCTTGCAGGCCAATCCGACGATCATCGAAGATCAGTGTTTCATTGGAGCGCGTGCCGAAGTCGCCGAGGGCGTGATCGTTGGGGAAGGCTCGGTGCTCGCAATGGGCACGTTCCTGTCGGCATCGACGAAAATCATCGATCGGGCGACCGGGAAAATCCATGTCGGCTATGTTCCGCCTTACTCAGTGGTCGTGTCGGGCAATCTGGCAGGAAAACCATTGCCGGATGGAAACGGAACGCCGGGCCCCTCGACTTATTGCGCCGTCATCGTCAAGACGGTCGACGCGCAGACCCGCGCCAAGACGGGAATCAACGAACTCCTGAGGGATTGATGGACGAGCCGAGCGTGCCCGATCCCGCATCCTGGCAGTTTCTCTATCGCTCCGATGCCGGCCGGATCAATGCCGGCACCTGGTGGCGCGGCGCGGTGTTCCTTGCTGCCGTGCTCGCCGCGCTCACGTTCGGCCTCGTTTATGTGCTTCCTTACGCAAAGCATGATCTCGGCAAGACACCATTGCTTTCCGTGTCTGCGTTCGGTGCCAATGTCTATATCCTCTTCTATGTTTTTGCGCTGATGCTCATCGGCGTTTGCTATTATAACCTCAGTGCGAAGCGTTGGAGCGACATCGGCCGTCCGCCTGCACTGGCGGGACTCCTGCCCTTTCTTGCTCTTCTCTCAGGCGCGCTGCATTTGCTCGAGGCGCGTGTCGGCACGTCTTTGCCGCATGCGATCCCGGTCATCGTGGATATCGCCCTCGGCCTCACCTTGTTTTGGAACATCGTCGATCTCGGTGGGCTGATTTCGAAGCTGCAGCATCGCGATTGACCAGAAGATCAGGCTTTGCCATTCTGCGACATCTTGCCGGCAAATAACCCTGAAATCTCTCGGATTCAGGTGGATTGAATGGATCTGCTCCATGCCCGACCAGGCGCTCGAATTCTGCCGCGCGCTCATTCGCTGCCCTTCGGTCACGCCAGAGGACGGCGGTTCGCTCGACGTCCTCGAAGGAATTCTGCGAGACATCGGTTTTTCGACCTATCGAGTGCGCTTTTCCGAGCCCGGCACGGCGGACGTCGATAATCTTTACGCGCGCATCGGAGCCGGTGCGCCGCATCTCGTCTTCGCTGGTCACACGGACGTCGTTCCTGTTGGCAATCGCGCGGCGTGGCGCTTTGATCCATTCGCCGCCGAAATCGCAGATGGCCAAGTTTGGGGGCGTGGCGCTGCCGACATGAAGGGCGCCGTCGCGGCCTTTGCCGCAGCGAGCCTCGCCTATATTGCGCGGCATGGCACGCCCAACGGGTCGCTTTCTTTTCTCATTACCGGCGACGAGGAAGGTCCGGCGATCAACGGCACGGCAAAGCTGTTGCGCTGGGCGCAAGAGCGCGGCGAAAAATTCGATCATTGCCTGTTGGGCGAGCCGACCAACCCAGATGCGCTTGGCGAAATGATCAAAATCGGGCGGCGTGGATCGCTCAACGGGGCGCTCGAGGTGCACGGCAAACAGGGGCATGTCGCTTATCCTCGGCGTGCCGACAATCCGATTCCGCATCTCCTGCATCTGCTCGGAGCGCTGATCGGGACGCCGCTTGACACGGGCACGGCGCATTTCGATGCCTCAAACCTGGAAATCGTGACGATCGACGTCGGCAACAAAGCGGCGAACGTCATACCGGCCGAAGCGCGGGCCGGGTTCAATGTGCGCTTCAATGATCGTTGGACCGCGCAGACCTTGCAGGCCGAACTCGCGCGCCGCTGTGCTGCAGCAGCGCTCGGCGCGAACTACGCGCTTACTTTCGAGCCCTGCAATGCGGAAGCCTTCTTGACTGAGCCCGATCGTTTCACCGATCTCGTGGCAGCGGTCGTGAAAGCGCATACCGGGCTTACGCCGGCATTCTCCACGACAGGCGGAACGTCGGACGCGCGTTTCATCCGCGCCTATTGTCCGGTCGTCGAATTCGGCCTCGTCGGCCAGACCATGCATATGGCCGACGAGCGCGTCGCAGTGGCCGACGTTGCCCTGTTATGCAAGATCTATGGCGAGGTCATCGAGCGCTATTTTGCGCTGGCCTAGCGCGTCACACGTTGGCGCCCGCCCGCAAGCCTCGGCACATCTAAAGAATGTCCCCGCGCGTGTTGCGGCGAACTCGGCCCGTGCGACCAAACCCGTGGCCCTGATCTTGCTTCTTTTGGGTGAGCCAGGATGTCGCACTTAAGCATCAAGACGCGATAACCTATGTAGTGACCCAGTCGCTTCAAACATAGAGACGAGCAGATTATCCGTACTAAATGGTTCGGTTAAGTTCAACGGGTACTTGTTTCTGTGCGCCAGCGAAATAATGATCAGAAATACTTGTGTGGGGCAAAAATATGATTATGTTTAACAACATAGTAGCGGAGCCCGGCAATAGAACGGCCCGCGGTGTTATCGGGGAGCTCACGCTTATGAAGGGTCTACGTCTAGTCGCTGCACGTTTGCAGCCCATACTGCTCGTTTTGGGTCTTCTGGCGTCGGCCGATGTCGCCAGCGCGCAAGTTGTGGCTATTGGTGGCAGCAACGTGTCGGGATATGGAGTCGGGTCGCAGGCGGCCTTTCCGGCCATCTTGCAATCCTTGCTGAAGCAGCATGGTTACGACATTACGGTCACCAATGCCGGTATTGCCGGCGACACGACGAGTTTGGTTCTAAGCCGTCTTGACTCTGCCATACCTGCGGGCACAAAGGTCGCCATTGTCGATGCCAACGGCTGCCTTTGGAACAATAATCGGGTCGGCATGGAGCCCAAACGCGGCCCGATCGAAGTGGCGGAAATCGTCAGTCGCCTGAAGGCAAAAGGCATCAAAGTCTTGATGATGTGGAGGGGGAACGACCTTGGTCCCCAGCAGCGCCAATATGACGGGATCCATTTGAGTGAAGAGGGCCATGCCACCGTTGCCCGTCACTTGGTCTCGGAAGTGATGGCTTCACTCGGCAACTTGCGTTCGAGATTGGCATCTAGCACGCACTGACCGGAAGATTCGTAATACGTGACCGCGCGGGCCGTTTTTCGGCCCGCGCTTTTGTTTTGCGCACCGCGATGCGGCGTGCAGAACATGAATGTGCCGTCGGGTTCGACCGTAAGTTTGGCCTACTGGAGACACCGGGAGGGCATCCCGCTCTAAAGCCTGAAATCTTCACCCAGGTAGGAGCGGCGCACGTCGGGGTTTGCGACGATTTCTTCCGGCGTCCCTTCCGTCAGAATATGGCCTGAGTGCACTATATAGGCTCGGTCAATCAGACCGAGCGTTTCGCGGACGTTGTGATCGGTGATGAGCACGCCGATGCCGCGCCGCGTGAGATGGCGGACGAGCACCTGGATATCTCCCACCGCAATTGGATCAATGCCGGCAAATGGCTCGTCGAGCAGAATGAAGGACGGATGGCCGGCGAGGGCTCGGGCGATTTCGCAGCGACGTCGTTCACCACCCGAAAGTGCTATGGCCGGCGTCTTCCGACGTTTTGCAATATCGAATTCGTTGAGGAGGGCTTCGAGTTCCTCGGCACGTTTGTGCTTGTCCTTTTGGCTAATCTCGAGAACAGCACGAATATTGTCTTCGACGCTCAGGCCGCGAAATATCGAGGGCTCTTGCGGCAAATAACCGATGCCGAGCCTCGCCCGCCGGTACATGGGCAAGCTCGTGACGTCGTAGTCGTCGAGCATGATTGTGCCCGAGTCCGGCCGCACGAGACCGGTGATCATATAAAATAAGGTCGTCTTGCCGGCGCCATTGGGTCCGAGAAGAGCGACGGCCTCGCCACGATAGACTTCGAGACTCACATCTTCGATGACCTTGCGGCCCTTATAGGTCTTGCTCAGCTGGTAAACGGCGAGCCGTTCATTGCTTGCCGAAGCGAGGGCCGCCGTCTCGGCGGCTGCTTGCGCTTCGAGCCGCGGCTGGTTTTGCGAGGGACGAAATTCCGCCCCCGAATCCTTCGCGCGCCGCGCCGGAAAAACGTCCGGGTTCGGTCCGCTATGGAAATCAGCTTCTCGCCCCGCCGGGAAATCGATTGCCATCGAATCGGCCTCGGCCGACAGCCAATCGGCCGATCCGCTCGCGGGCGCCGGCTTGGTCGGCCGGAACATGCTGTCGAACCAGTTCGTCAAGTCGCCACGCCCCTTCTCAAGGGGAGGTGCCGCAAGGACATGCGGGAAGCTCGGGCGTATGGCGCGCGCATCCGGCTCGCTCCCAAGTGGATCATTCTCAGCGGCCTAGCCGCAACGGTGATTTTGCGCAACCCCTCTCATCGCGTCATCCGCCCGTCCGTCTCGGAAAAATCCGCAACGTCTGAGGAGGCATTCCCCAACCTATTGATTCGGCGCGTAGTCTCCCCTATCAGGATGGATCCGCGGGTCACTGCGTCTTCGACTTCGCCTCCGGCTTGTCCGAGAGTTTGCCGGACTTCCGCCCGCCATCGTCGTCCTTCTTAGGAGTGTCTTCAGAATTGTTCTTGGGCGGGAACATGCTACGCACATGACCGGTGACAATGGAGCGGCCGGTGTCGAGATCATGAACGGCATGATCGCCCTTGGTTATATAGTCGCCTTGGGTCAGGGTCACGTTGCCGTTCAGGTAGAATTTGTTTTCGGCTTTTTCGTAGATCCCGGAATCCCCGGTAGCGATCTGATCCTTGGAGATCAGCGTCACAGGTCCGCTCGCCTCCCAGCGGCGCATCTGGCTCGCCGACGAGGGTGGTCCCTTGCCGGCACTGGACTCTTTGGGCGTCAAGAAAACAACGAGGAGAGGCGTCTTCAGGGTTACGTCTCCCTGGATTGCCACGACATCGCCCGTATAGACGAGCTTTTGCTCCTTGTCGTAATAATCGAGTTTCGTCGACTCTATATTGATCGGTTGGTCTTTCGACTGTTTTCCAGAGGTTGTCTTTCCCGTCTCCTTGACGGATTGAGAGGCTGCCCGAGCAGCCGACACCGGCCCGACGTCTGCTGCGAGAAGGACGATGGAGCAGCCGAGAGCGAATGCGAGGAAGCCTGGCGCGGGACGAAATTCGCCGCCTTTGCCTTTCATTTGGCCGCCTCTGCAAGCGCCTCGCCCTGCACCGGCGCATCATCCTCGTCTTTGGTGATCGATTTGACATGTCCCGCGAAGGAAATCTTGTGACCGTTATCGCTGATCTCCATGCGGTCGGCCGTGACAGTGCTGGCATTGAGAAGGACATCCACCGGTTGGTCTGTTACGAGCCCACCGGAGTTGAAATCCATCGTCGCAGCGCTCATGCGCATGTCATAGCCCGTCGGGTTCTTGATTCTGACGGCGCCCTGGAGGAACGCTGATTCCTTGGCGGCATCGTAGACAGCGGTCTTTGCAGTGATCCGCGACGTCGAGCCATCTCCCATGCCGACCCTGGCATCGACCGAAACGAGTTCGGTGATGTCGGGCTTCAAGATATCTTTGTAACCCTTGGTCCCTCTGACGTCATAAGGTAGCCCGTCTTTGCGACGTCCGATGATTTTCGGCGAGTCGATGGTCACCCGCGTCCCTTCGACGCCGACGCCGCCGATGGAAACATTCTGCGGCAATTTCCCAAATGGATCGAAGAGGACAAAGAAAGCCAAGAGCAGTACGGCGGTGCTGCACGATCCGATAATCGCGACGCGGAGAAATTTCACGCGTGCCGAATGAAGGCGCGCAAAGCGAACCGCGCCGCTGCGCTCCGGCATCGGCAAGTCCAGCCGGCCGCCTGGCTCCCGGCGAGTGCCAGTCAGGTCCAGCATCGCTCAAGTCTCTTCAAAACGACCGGCGGCGCCACCAGCTCAACCTCCAACGGCACAAGAGCAAGTCCCGGAATAGTTGATGGACTTTTCCGACATTTAGGCATCCGATATATCGGATGCCTCATAGTTTAGACATCGGGTATTCCCAACGTCTCATAATGGAGTTGGTCCAAGCTATTGCTGTAGAGCCGATTCTTCCCGTCTTAAAGGACGCTGTCCGAGCCCATCGGGTGGATCTTATGTGCCAAAAAAACCTCTCCATACAAGCGGGAGCGGTACAAGTGCCACCTGTCGGAGGTTTGCCCAATCGTTTCAATACCATATGAGGGCGGCGAAGTTAAGGCGCATCCGTGCCGGATCCTCTGCCATTGCCCCAAGGCTGCCACGGCACCGCAACATTCATGCTAGCACATCACTCATGCGAGAAAATATCGTCATCTTGCCAACCAAGCAAATCGAGCTCAGCGCGCGCCGGCAAAAAGCCGAAACAGGCGGCCGCCAACTCGCGGCGCCCTTCGCGCAGGAGCATTGCGTCGAGCTTTGCGCGCAATGCGTGCAAATGCAAGACGTCGGAGGCGGCATAGGCAAGCTGAGCCTGGGATAAATCCGCAGCTCCCCAATCGGAAGATTGCTGCAGTTTCGACAATTCGACCCCAAGGAGTTCCCGGACGAGATCTTTCAGCCCGTGCCGATCCGTGTAGGTTCGCGTCAATTTCGAAGCAATCTTGGTGCAATAGAGCGGATAAGCCATTATTCCGAAGGTCTTGTAGAGGATCGCAACGTCGAACCGCGCGAAATGGAAAATCTTTGTGACCGCAGGATCGGCTAAAAGTTTCTCGATATTCGGCGCGTGGGTCTGACCGGCGGCAATTTGCACGATGTCCGCGGTTCCGTCCCCGCTCGACAATTGGACGACACAGAGGCGGTCGCGATGCGCCACGAGCCCCAGAGTTTCTGTATCTATCGCAACGCTCTGGCCGAAATCGGCGGTGTCCGGCAGATCGTTTTTGTGAAAACGGATGGTCATGTCGGGGAATACTCGCGGCAATGAGCAGGGGTTAGAATTCCGGGCTCTGCGCCGCGTACCATTCCGGGCATGACTTCGCAAGCAAAGGCGATCTGCGCGTGTTGACCGCAGCGAGGGGATATATGATCCATTTCACTCTTAATCAGCAGCCTCGAGAAGTGAACTCAGCCCCGGATAAGCCGCTTCTCTGGGTCCTTCGCGACGAACTGCAACTTACCGGCACGAAATATGGTTGCGGCCAAGCGCTCTGCGGCGCTTGCACGGTGTTGATCGACGGCGAGCCGGGACGAGCCTGCCAGACCACGATGGCCGACATCGAAGGCCGTTCCGTCACGACGATCGAAGGCACTCGCGGCCGGGTCGCCGAAATCGTTCAGCAAATCTGGACAAGGCTCGACGTGCCGCAATGCGGCTATTGCCAATCGGGGCAAGTGCTCGCCGCAATCGCGCTCCTGTCGAACAATCCAAAGCCGACGGATGATGACATCAATGACGCCATGAGCGGCAATCTATGCCGTTGCAACACCTATCAGCGCATCCGCGCGGCCGTGCACGAGGCCGCCAGACTCCTGGGAGCGTGATCATGTTGCCGCAAGCTTTCTCGCATCTGTTCGACCCGCCGCAGGCCTCGCGGCGCGGCTTTCTGATTGGCGCCGCCGCCGCCGGCTCGAGCCTCGTCGTCGGTTTCGCCGCCGCCGGAGAACCGCCGGCCGGCACCAATTTCTTCACCGGGCATGTCAAGATCGCGCCCGACAGTCGCGTCACGATCTATTCGGCTCATATGGATATGGGCCAGGGCATTTATCACGCGATTGCGACCCTCGTCCAAGACGAGCTCGACGCCGATTGGTCGCTGGTCGATGTCGTCGGCGGCTATGGCAACAAGAACCTCTTCGCCAATCTCGCGTGGGGCGGGTTCGTACAAGGCACCGGCGGCTCGAGCGGTACGTTCTCGTCTTGGGAGCGCTATCGCAAGGCTGGCGCGGTTGCGCGCATCATGCTGATCACTGCGGCGGCACGGCAATGGCGGGTCGCGGCGGCAGAGGTCAAAGCGGCACAAGGGCAACTCAGCCACACCTCGGGCAAATCGGCGACCTATGGCGAAATGGCGGCTGCCGCAGCCCGCGAAGCGATTCCCGAAATGGTCGTCCTGAAACAGCCGAAGGACTGGACCTATATCGGCAGCGACCGGCTGCACCGCTATGATTCGGCGGCAAAATCGACCGGCCGGCAGGAGTTCACTAGCGATCTGCGCCTACCCGGACTGCTCACCGCCGTCATGATCCACCCGCCGCTGTTCGGCGCGAAACTCGAGAGTTTCGACGCAGCGAAAGCCAAGGCCGTCGCCGGCGTCGTCGACGTAGTCGCCGTTCCGCGCGGCATCGCGGTGCTCGCGACCGGCATGTGGGAGGCGCTCAAAGGGCGCGACCAAGTTCAAGTCGAATGGGACAATTCGCAAGCCGAGACGCGCAGCTCGGCTGAAATCTTCGACTCTTATCGTGCCGCCGCCGACAAGAACGGTGAAGCCGTCGCTGTGAATGTCGGCAACGTCGGGGCGGCCTTTGCACGGGCGAGCAGAATCGTCGAAGCGAGCTACGAATTCCCCTATCTCGCTCATGCTGCGCTCGAGCCGTTGAATGCCGTCGCGAGTATGAATGACGATGGCACGTTGGAAGTCTGGGGCGGTCACCAGATGCCGGACGTCTATCGGGGGGCGGCAGCACACGTCGCTGAAATCACGCCGGACAAAGTCGTGCTGCACGTGATGAAAACCGGCGGCAGCTTCGGCCGCCGCGCGGTCATGGATGCCGATATCATTGTGGAAGTCGTCTCCATCGCCAAGGCGATCGGCTGGAAGGCGCCGGTCAAAGTGCAATGGACACGTGAAGACGACATGCACGGTGGCCGTTATCGTCCGGCCTTCGTCCATAAGCTGAAAGCCGGTCTCGATGCCGATGGCAAGATCGTCGCATTCCACGATAGGCTCGTCGGCCAATCCATCGCCAGAGGGACGCCTCTTGCATCGGGCATGATCAGGAATGGTGTCGATCCAAGCTCGGTGGAGGGCATTGCCAACCAGCCCTATGCGATCGCCAATGTCCGGATTGAACTTACGAGCCCCGAAAGTCTTGTGCCGGTGCTCTGGTGGCGCGCCGTCGGCTCGACCCATACGGCCTATGTGCTCGAAACCTTCATCGACGAACTCGCCGAAGCCGCCGGCAAAGACCCTGTCGACTTCCGGCTCGCGATGCTCAAGGACAAGCCCCGCCATGCCGCCGTCTTGAAACTCGCAGCCGAGAAAGCCGGCTGGGGGACGCCGCTTGCAGAAGGCCGGCAGCGCGGCATCGCCGTCGCCGAATCCTTCCACACCTATGTCGCGCAGGTTGCGGAGGTTTCCGTCGATCCGAAACAGGGCATAAAGGTGCATCGCGTGGTCTGCGCCGTCGATTGCGGCATCGCCGTCAACCCCGATCAAGTGCGCGCGCAAATGGAAGGCGGCATTGGCTTTGGCCTCGGCGCCATTCTCAAATCGCAAATCACACTGAACAAAGGCAAAGTGGTCGAAGGCAATTTCGACGGCTATGACGTCTTGCGGCTCAACGAAATGCCGCAAGTCGAAGTCCACATCGTCGCGTCGAATGCGCATCCGACAGGTGTCGGCGAGCCGGGCGTGCCGCCGATCGGACCGGCCGTCGCCAATGCCGTCTACCAGGCGACCAAGAAGCGCATCCGCGTCCTGCCATTTTCACGCACGGAGAATGCGTGAGAATCTTTTGGGTGTCATCGCCCCACGGTCGATGAGGCTTACGGCGCGGCAAGCCGCCAAATGTTTGCGAAGTGCCGGCAATCGGCCAGACTACGCCTTGAAATCAATGGTGCCCTGGAGAGGACTCGAACCTCCACGGCTTTCACCACTGGTACCTGAAACCGAATTTACACATTTGCGAAACATCCTGGAGATCGTTTATCATGTTGATAATGTGGACAAACGTTGACATTAGATGACGTCGTTGGACATTTCATGACAGCCTTTATCCGAAAGAAATGGGACCGTTTTGGGACCGCCGACGCGGTGCCGGCCCGGCGAGGCAGACATCTAGACCTTTTGCACTTAAGCCTGTTCATCGGCAACGCTGCTCTCCGAAGGCAGAAACCAGGGGTTCGAACTCCTTCGGGTGCGCTTGTTATTTCAAATGTTTAGTTAGATTTGGTTTGATATTCGTCCAATATTCACGAAATAACTGCTGACTACGTAGTCGCGAACCATGGCAGATGACTACATCTCTTAGGTTGGCTGTAATTGAGGTAGCGAGACAAGCAGGGCGAACCGCATCGCGTGCCAGTGCGGATTAGGGAGCCAATGGGGCCGGGCGGAGCGCCTCGTGTTACTACAGCCGGGGACGCCATCCTTGTGTACGGGAGTGCGGGAACCGTGGCGGTTAGAGCCAGCGGATTTTGATGCCGTGAACTGCGTCACATATTTTTATATTATTTCAATTACTTGCGAATTTCGTTGAGTGTCTCAGTCTCTGATCAGTCTCGCTGCACACCGCGACGCTTACTGCCGGCGCCGCCCATCGTCAATGACCGGCGACCTGCTCAAGCAGATCCTGCGTGCGGATTTTCTCAACTGTTGGCATCGATAAGAGCATCGATAAGAGCATCGATTGAGAGGACCTCGCCAAATTTCCCGAGCACCTCGGCGTCCGCAAATTCTCCTGTGGCGGGATCGCCCGTTCGCGAGAAAGCGATCGCGCCGGCCGAACTGATGGCGAGATCCTGCGCGACCCGCACCGCGTTCGCCGCAGACGAACATTCCTTTGCTACCCCCGGCACAAGATCGCCGCAGGGATCGCGGACGAAAGGGAGCACGGCATAGTAGGTCAAGGTTCCCATGTCTTGTCTCCAGCTTCTTGCGCCGACTGTTTTGCAGCCGCCTCACGCTGCTGGTCGGTCATCGAGCTGCCCTGCGCCCAAAAGTATTGAGGGTCGCCTGTGAGCAAAGTGGCCATGGCGTCCACTGCGGCCCGAACCATATTCGCGGCGTGATAGACCGGTCCATTGATCCGCACTTTCGCCTGCACGTCGTTCATGGAGTTTCGACAGGCACGAAGCGCGCTGATCACAGCGGCAGGCTGGGGCGGCCAATCCAATCGTGATAGGCGTCTCATTGCTGCTTTCCCTTCCAAGGCATTCCGACCGTGCGGGAACATAACGAGAACATTATCGACGGTCAACTGCCACCTTCCGACCGTGTTGCCCAATTCCCGGTTCGCAGGCGGAACCTTAGCAATTTTGCCAGCACGGGCGTGCGAACCTGCTAATGACGCGAGCTGAGGCGCAGAATGTCGCGCAGGACATCGCGCGCCTGGCACCCAAAATGGCATTGACGGCGCTATTGCCAGGGGCGACGAATGCCGGAATGTGTAACCTCTACTCGGAAACACGCGGCCAGCAAGCAATCCTCCAGTTCACGCGGGCAATGCGCGATACGACGGGCAACCTGCCGCCCCTGTCGGCGATCTTCCCCGACATGCTGGCGCCGGTCGTTCGCAACGCGCCGGACGGCGTGCGCGAACTCGCGATGCTGCGATGGGGCATGCCTACGCCGCCGGCCTTCGTGAAGGGTGAGATCGATCGGGGTGTCACAAACATCCGCAACGTGGCCTCGCCGCATTGGCGGCGCTGGCTTGGGCCAGAGAACCGCTGCTTGGTGCCGGCGACTTCGTTCTGCGAACCGACAGACAAGCCGGACCCGGCGACGGGAAAGAAAATCTGGACATGGTTCGCACTGGACGACGAAAGGCCGCTCTTCGTCTTCGCGGGGGTTTGGTGCACGTGGCATGGGATGCGTGGCACAAAGAGCCGCCCCGAGGATGGCGAGCATCGGCTGTTCGGGTTCCTAACGACGGCGCCGAACGATGTCGTCAAGCCCGTGCATAGCAAGGCAATGCCGGTCATTCTCACGACGCCGGAAGAGTGCGAGACTTGGCTGGCCGCACCTGCGAAGATCGCCCTTGAGCTCCAGCGGCCGTTGCCGGCCGATATGCTGCAAATCGTGGGAAGGGGAAAAAGGGAGGACAGTCGCCAATGAGCTGGCTGCGCATGAGCCTAACGGCCTGCATCGCGCTCGGCTCGATCAGCGCGGCTTATCCGTTCACTGAGAATGTCGCGCCGCCGCGCAGCCAATCCGTCCGGCTCGCACATGCATCAATTGGCTGCAGGTCGCGCGGAGGTCTACAGCGCGTCGCCGTTATACTCGTCGAGCACGGCGAGGCGGCGGCACGTGCCGGCATGGCTGCTTCCGATTGCCGCCTGTTCATGACGTTCCGAGGCAAGGTCGTTGATGAGGGGGAAGGCGCCCTCTGCGTGCTCGGACTTGGCAACACCCGTTGCCTGTGGTTTCCGACCTCGGCTCTTTCACCGGCAGCCCCTTGAATCCCGCGGCGCCGACTTGAATGATTGCTGGGTTGTCGCCGTTGATTTGGATGACGAGCAGGGTGTCAGGTGTCATTGATGCGGTAGGCTACTCTCTGAAGAAATAACGATAGGTGGGGAATTTCTATGCTGAAAACAAAAGGATTGTGGGCGGAGGACATCGATGACGGCGACGCTCAGGGGCGGTTCATTCAACACGTCAAGGATACGGGTGCAAATCTAGTATGTGTCCGTACAACATCACCGCTACTCAAGGGTTTAATCCCAACGTTACATCTGATGGAGATCAAGGTCTTCGGCTGGATGTGGGCGCGGGTAATCCCAAACCAACCCAACCACCGATACGCGCGCGACGAGGCGAACTTCGTCGCTGGTGAACTCATTCCCGCTGGCCTCGATGGATATATTTTTGACGTGGAGTCTGACGACACTCATCCGCCTTCCTCGCACGATTGGGATAGGACGGACGTGGAAGATTTAATGGAGCTGGCGACCTATTACACAACTACCGTGCAAAACGCATTTATCGCGCGCAAGACACCTTATCTTCTCGGGCTCACTTCGCATGCTAGAGGATTCAGTAATTATCCGAGAATTCCATGGAAGCCGTTTCTCGACGCGTGCAGTGTACTCTATCCGCAGACCTACTGGCGTTACAACAAAGGGAACAATCAAAATAAGAACTGTGCAGATGAAAATGCCGACCCGGCTACTCATCGGGGCGCCGGCACACCTGCACAGGCGCTCGTCAACGGTTTCAAGGATTACAGCCCGAAGGGAAAGCCAATCGTTCCCGTCGCAGGTGAAATCGGTTGTGCGAAGCCCGGTGAAATGACATCGTTTGGCAACCTCGTTGCGCAACGTGGATTGAGTGAGGCGCATTTCTACGTGGATGTTCCCGACGCTGCGATACCTGCCGGTGTGCTGCCAGAAATTAAGGCGCTGTAGGTACGGGAAACGCTGCCAGGACTGGTGGAATATGCTTATCTTATCATCATCCGCCTCGGTACAAGGTGGTGGAAGGGGAATAGGGGCGGATGAAAAGGAAGCGCAGACGCGAAAGAAAAAAAGAGCCGCCGGACAAGCCGACGGCTTCAGATTGACATCACGCGTCTTCCGCCACGGTCCCCGAGTAGCTTCTCAGATGATCGGCGGCCTGGCTCGCTTTGCTTGCAGCGGTGAAGATTGCCCGCTTGTCTTCGCGCAACAGCGATATTAATCGCGAGGTGGCTTTAATGTGAAGGAACGCAGTTTCTGCGCTGAAACCCCTTGAATTCCCGCAGTAAATGCGATGTGTTGCTGCGCATTATTTTCGTTGCGAACCTCGGCGGTCCTTTAACCAGCTGAGGAGCCAATGATGACGAATACGGATGGCGAACTGATCGCCAAACTCGTGGAAGTGCTCACGCACCAGAAATACAGCCCGGTGGTCGTGGGCAACTACTGTTGTTACGCGCGGGCCTTTCTCGACTATCTGGCGCGACGGGACATGTCTGTAGCTTCGGTGACGCCGCCGCAGGTCGAGCAATATCTGCGCGACGCAATCCGGTCCTTTCGCAAGCGTCATGGCCAGCCTCCCGGTCCACATTGGCACTCGATCCCGCGCGCTGGAATCCACGCGTTGCTGCGTCTCACCCGGGGCAAATGGCCACCGGAGCCGGAAGTGATCGGGCCGGCTCAGGCGCTCCGGCACACGATCTGCTGTGAATACGAGACGTGGCTGCGTGACGAGCGCGGTCTAGGGTCCAGACCCGAACAAGGTTGATATGATTCAATTGCTTGGTTGAGACAATTGGAGGCCAAGCCGATGGATTCGAATCTGTTCTGGTTCAGCGATGAGCAATGGGCGAAGATCGTCCCGCATT
>JBKQHN010000078.1:0-32274 GCA_052148755.1 Beijerinckiaceae bacterium
GATGCGCTCGACGCCGCGCGCGAGCCCATACATGACGGCGCCGGTCAACCCCAAAGCGACGAAGGCCGGCACACCTTTCTCGTGCAGGCCGACGAGCGTCAACGCGGCGAACACCATCATGATGCCTTGCGCGAAGTTGAACACGCCCGAGGCTTTGAAGATGAGCACGAAGCCGAGCGCGATCAGCGCGTAGAGCATGCAGCCGACAAAACCCTCCCAAAGCGTCTGCGCCAGGAGATCAGGCGCGGCCCCCATTTGGATGAAAGGATCGACGAAGATCTTGTAGACAAGCTCCATCAGACGTCATTCTCCGGCGCAAGCGCGTGATGTTTCTGCTTCAATGCGTCACTCCCAAATAGGCATCTATGACTTTTTGATCGCTCTTCACCGCGGCGGGCCCGCCATCTGCGATCTTGTGACCATATTCGAGCACGACGATACGGTCGGAAAGATCCATCACGACGCCAATATCATGTTCGATCAGCGCGATCGTCGTGCCGAATTGTTTGTTCACGTCGATGATGAAGCGGCTCATGTCCTCCTTCTCCTCAAGGTTCATCCCGGCCATCGGCTCGTCGAGCAAGAGCAGTTTCGGCTCCATTGCGAGCGCGCGGCCGAGTTCGACGCGCTTTTGAAGACCGTAAGGAAGCTGACCGACCGGCACTTTGCGAATATGTTCGATCTCGAGGAAATCGATGATTTCCTCGCAGAATTTGCGATGCTCTATTTCTTCTGCCAGTGCCGGGCCATGTCGCCATAGTTGCCAGAAGAAACCGCGCTTCATGCGCAATGTGCGCCCCGCCATAATATTATCGAGCGTCGTCATGCCTTTGAACAAGGCAACATTCTGGAACGTGCGGGCTATGCCTTGCGATGCGGCTTCAAAAGGCTTCATGCGCCGTCGCGCCTGGCCATTGAACAGGATGCGGCCTTTCTGCGGATGATAAAATCCGTTGATGACATTGAGCATGGAAGTTTTGCCGGCACCATTCGGGCCGATGATGGCGCGGATTTCGCCCATCGCAATATCAAAGGAGACGTCGGTAATCGCCCGCACGCCGCCGAAGGAAAGCGATACATTCTCGACGGCGAGCATAATATCGCCCGCGGATTGCTTCGATTCGACTCTCATGCGGCAGGCTCCGCGAGCTCTACCTCTTTGCGGGCAGGCGCGGCGCGTATCCCGTAAGTTTGCATGTCACGTATCTTCAACCGGGCCGAGATCGTGCCTTTGCGGCCATCTTCGAAAGTCACTATCGTGTTGATATCAGCTTCGTCGACGTCGCTGTAAAGCGCGGTGACGAGCGGCGCATAACGCTCGGCGATGAAACCCCGGCGCACCTTCTGGGTGCGTGTCAGTTCGCCGTCGTCGGCATCGAGCTCCTTATGCAAAATAAGAAAGCGCTTGATCTGCGCGCCGGCCATTATCGGCTCGGCAGCCAAAGCACGATTGACCTCATCGACATGCTTTTCGATCATGTCGTAGACAAGCGGATTGGCGGCAAGTTCCTGATAGGAGGCATAGGAGACATTATTGCGCTCGGCCCAATTGCCGACCGAGGGGAGCTCGATATTGAGCATGACGGTGACATGTTCACGCCCATCGCCGAAGGCGACCACTTCCTTGATATTGGGGAAGAACTTCAGTTTGTTTTCGATATATTTCGGGGCGAAGAGCGATCCGTCGAGCAGCCTGCCGACATCCTTGGCGCGATCGATGATCTTCAATTGGCCGTCTTTTTCGAAAAATCCCGCATCGCCGGTTTTCACGAAACCATCTTCCGTGAGCGCTTCAGCGGTCTTTGCGGGGTCTTTGTAATAGTAGAGGAATTGTCCGGGAGATTTGAACTGGACTTCGCCTTCAGCCGTAATGCGGATCTCGACATTGGGTGCCGGCGGGCCGACCGTATCTGCCCTGATTGCACCGTCGGGATGACAAGTTACGTAGAGAAACGCTTCGGTTTGGCCGTAAAGCTGTTTCAAATTGATGCCGAGCGAGCGGTAAAATGAAAAGAGATCCGAGCCGATAGCCTCGCCGGCCGTATAGGCGACGCGAATCCGCGAGAAACCGAGCACGTTCTTCAAAGGTTCGTAAACGAGGAGAGCACCAAGTCCGTAATACAGTCGTGCGTGCAAAGGCACCGGCTCCCCATTCAGGAGTTGCTCGCCCCATTTTTTCGCAACGGCAATGAAATGGTGGAACATGGCGCGCTTCAGAAAACCTGCATCTTCCATCCGAATCATGATGCGGGTGAGCAAGGATTCGAAGACGCGCGGCGGCGCGAAATAAAACGTCGACCCTATTTCTCGCAGATCCTGTTGCACGGTTTCGGCGCTTTCCGGGCAGGCCATGCAGAAGCCCGCAACAAAGGCCTGCGCATAATTCAGATAATGATCGCCGACCCAGGCAAGCGGCAGATAGGCGAGCGCCTCATCGCGATCATTGAGCTTGTCGAAAGCGACGGTGTCGCTCGCTGCAGCAATGCAACGTCCGGCCGCAAGCACGACGCCTTTCGAACGTCCCGTCGTGCCCGATGTATAGAGCATGATCGACGGATCGGTCCCTTTGCCTGCGTCGATCTCGGCCTCGATCATGGCGGCGGCGGCGGCATCCGTAGCGAGCGTATCGGCGCCGCGTGCCATGAGCGCCGCGATCGGATGCAGCTTTGAATGGTCGTAGTCGTGAAGGCCGCGGTCCTCGTCATAAATGATGTGCCGCAGCGCCTGCAGCCGGTCGCTGACCGACAGAATTTTGTCGACTTGTTCTTGATCTTGTGCCACGGCGAAGCTTACGTCGGCATCGTCCAGCACGAAGGCCAATTCCTCGGCGACGGAATCGGCATAGACAGGAACGGGAATTGCGCCAAGCGCTTGCGCGGCTGTGATCGCCCAATAGAGCCGCGGCCGATTTGACCCGACAATGGCGATCTTGTCATTGCGCCGCAAGCCGAGTTCTTTGAGAGCATAGGCCAGCGCACGGACATTGGCGTCGGCCTCCGCCCAAGTCCAAGTCTGCCATATGCCCCGGTCCTTGTGGCGGATGGCCGGCCGCTGCGGACGCACGCCAGCGTTCAGGCGCAGAAGTTTGGCAAATGTATCGGCAGTCCGGTCGAGACCGCCGCGGCCTGTAACCGACGCCACGCCCATCCTCCTCAATACCGTCGTCAAGGCAACGGCTTCTCTACAATCTTTGCTATTAGAGCAGAATTGCCGAATGTGGAAGATCGACGACAGCAAAGTCGGCTCATCGGGCTGAATCCCGCCCTCATACTAAAGGACTAAATCTCAGATCCGGGGGGCCTACTTATTTTTACGTACGAGTACCGGGGGGGGCGGGCAACGCACCACCAGCCAATTTTCGAGATATATCGGCAATCTCGATCGAGGCCGAAACTTCCCCGCGCAGGCGTGCGGCAATATCTCAATCACCCAGGCTTTCCAAAAGCCGCGTGACTTGGGCGCGCAAAGTTTCGCAATGGAGTTCGTGCGCGAAACGCGCGACGTCCTCGCGAACTGGATTGGCCCGCAATTTGACGAGCTTGTCTTTGTCGCGATTGCAAGAGGTCACATCAGACGTGCGGTCTGCGTCCGTCTTTGGCGCGCCTGGGAATTCGACGGATGGGTCATGCAGCGTTGGCGCTGGGGCCTTCTCGCGGGCAGGCCTGTCAACCTGCTCGCCGAAGCTTGGATCCCGCAGAACCGCAATCTGCGGCAGGTCGGGTTGAGAGGGGCTCACACTTTCAAGCAAACGGTTGACCTGCCGGCGTAGCTCCTCGCACTTCAGATCTCGCGCAAATCGATCGATCTCGTCGCGGAGCGGGTTCGCCCGCAGGCGGCCCAGTGTTTGGGTGTCGCGCTTGCAAATCTCCGCATGCGAATTCGCCTCGGGCTCGATTTTTGGAGGCGCGCTCGGCGAGGGGGGCGGATCGAGATCTTTGCGATCGACCCGCGGCTGCGCCAAACGCGCCTCTTCCTGGCGTTTGCGCAGGGCAAGTGCTTCAGCCTGTGCCTTCGTCACCCTCAGCTGCTCGGCTTTCTGTTTGTCTGCCAAGTCCTTGGCAGATTTTTCTCGCTCGGCTCTGGCGAGGGCTTCCGCCTCGCCCGCTGGCGGCTTTGCCGCTTCGAGCGCAGCCTGTTTCTGCTTGGCAAGCTGCGCGCGGGCGAGGTCGGCATAAAAGCCGGTCTTGTGGGCCGCGAGGAAGGACTCCCATGCCTGTCGCGTTCCGACACGCTCCGCCAATTCGTAATCGCGCGCGATGGCGTCATTCGAATCGAGAGCCTGAGGTTGCGGCTCGGTTTTCTTCGGGGCAGGCGCGGGGACAAGTGAAACCGCCGTGCCGCCAAGCGAGCTGAAGACGATTGGCTCTTGCTTGCCGCCGGTCATCCGCAAAACTTCATCGCGCACCTTGCCAAGTGCAATCCTGATGTCGAGGCCTGGCTCGGCGACATATTTCAACAGTGCCGTCGTGAAGGGACTATTTTGGCCATCGCCGTCATAGGAAAACGAACTGGCCTTGGCCGCGTAAGCAATCACCGTATCCGCACCCATGCTCGCTGGATCGATGGTAGCGAGACCGAGCACAATCCCACGCAGGCTGACGGTGCGCTGCACCTTGCGGACGAAAGGATTTTCGCGGCAGGCATCGAGGATGATGAGGCGCAATTGGTGCGCGGGCTGCAGCGTCGAAATGACTCGGTCGAGCGACACTGTTTCGTCGTCGAGCGACGCTGTTTCGTCCTTGGCATCATGGTCGGTCGGGAGCTTGGCATCGACTGGGATAAGATAATTTTTGCCGCCGGATTCGATTCCGTGCCCGGCGTAGTAGACGACGGCGATATCCGCGCTGCCGGCTTCGCTCATGAAACCGCGGACGGCTCGTTTGAATTCGAGCTCGCCGAGATCCTGGCGCAGGTCGACAAAGTCAAAACCGGCGTTCTTGAATAAGGTTGCCATGGCCTTGGCGTCATTGATCGTATTGGGCAAAGTGCCGGCATTGCGATAGGCGGAATTGCCGATGACAAGGGCGACGCGGCGGTTGGCGAGCGCGGGATCGCTCGCCGATAGGCACAAAACAAGCGTGCCGAGTGCCAATGCCCACGGAACGATAGCGTGCGAGACGCTCGCCCCGACCGCCGCAACCCGAAATTCGAGGCTCCGGAAAACGCGGGCAATTGAGTTGAAACGCGTCGACATAGGCCTTTTCCCGGTTTGCGTCCCGCCTCCAATGTTCAGTGATAAGGATGATAGCCGCGATAGGCATGGTGGCGCCGGTACGGATGCGGCCGGTGTCCTGAAGCGGTCACGATCACTTTGATTGGTTTGGAATAGACCGGCGGGTCATGCGGTATATGGTTGTTGTCGGCGAGCAGAAGTTGCAGCGTGTGCGGGCCGGGCGCCAAACTGATCTTCGCCTCCGTTTGGCCGGCGCCGAAATGCAGGTGATTGGGGTCATTCGGGATCGGCTTGTCGAACGGCGGTAAAGGCGCATCAATGATGAGATGGTGGTGCCCTGTGTTGGTTTTTTCGACGCCGGCCGGTGCGACCCCCATATTGAGCAGGCCGAAGCGGATCGTCGGCGTCGGGGAAATGTAAGCACCGTCCGAGGGATATTCAAAATAGACTTTGGCGCCCGGCGGTGACGGATGCCGCTGCGCGGGCTGCCGTTGCGTCTCTGTGACGTTCGCTTTATCGGACTCGACGACCGTTACGTGAATGACCGCAGACATGACCGGAGGCGTATGCGGCACATGGTTCTTGTCGCCGAGCAAAAGCTGCAAAGTATGTGGGCCGGGGGTCAAGGTCACGTCTGCTTCGGTCTGTCCCGCGCCGAAATGCAAATGCTGGAAATCGGCGGGAATGGCTTGGTCGAGCGGCGGCAATTCGGTATCGATCAAGAGATGGTGATGCCCGGTATTGGCTTTTTCGACGCCGGCTGGAGCCAGGCCCATGCCGCGTAGACCGAAATGAATTGTGGTCGTCGGCCCGATTGTCGCTCCATCTTTGAGGTCGACGAAATAGACGATCGCTCCAGGCGCGGACGGAGTAGGCCCGCCCGCCGGCTTGTCCTGGCTCTGCGCCCCGCCGGCGCTCGCGAAAATAAGGCCTGCCGACAGCAGCGCCGCAAGGCCGCCGGCGACCGCACGCCCATGCTGCTGCATCGCAGCGGGCGAGGTCCGGAATCGGAAGGCTTTCAAAAGGCTTGAAGAGAAAATTTGCATTGCAACTACCCCGTCGAGCGTGTTCTTGTTGGAAAAATAGATGCAATTTTCCAACAAGAACATGTTCCAACGTGTTAGCCCGGGTACCGGTTCCGATCGACCGGAGGAGTGCCGTGCGATCGAATTGGATGCATGAGATCAAGTAACAACGATACCACCTCTTGGCGCAAAAGACCAGTTTGGTCCGTGTCCCAAATCACATTCCACGAGCCGCACTTCATTGATTTGACGGAGGCGGCGGTTATCGAGTCTTGGCTGGATTTTGGAGACGGCTCGGTGCCGTTTTGGCGCGGGTCTCGCGCATCACAACGCGACGGCGGTGCTGAAAATTATATGATCCAATCCTGGGTCCAGGTTCTGGCGAGAGAAATATGCGCGCATTCCATCTTGTTCTCGCGCTGCTGATCGCGGTTCTCGCCGCATCAGGCGTCTTTATTCTGCTGCCGGGCGCTGCACCGCTCGCGGTCGCGCAATCATCTAGGGAGCCTGCAACTTCAACCCTGGAGCCCGGCGAGCTTTTCCGCGATTGCTCCGATTGCCCCGAAATGGTTGTCGTACCGAGTGGCGAGTTCGAAATGGGTTCCAACGAAAGCCCATACGAAAAGCCGGTGCATCGTGTCACGATCGCCAAGCCATTCGCGATCGGCCGGCGCGAGATCACATTCGCCGAGTGGGATGCTTGCGTCGCAGCAGGCGGCTGCAAATACCGTCCCGATGATCAGGGCTGGGGCCGCGGCAACCGTCCAGTCATCGATGTGAGCTGGGACGATGCGAAGCTTTATTTAAAATGGATGTCGCAACATACCGGCAAAGTCTATCGTCTGCCGAGCGAGGCGGAATGGGAATATGCGGCGCGGGCCGGCGCTGTTTCAGCTTTTTGGTGGGGCCGCGACCGCGGCGACGGACGCGCCAATTGCGAGGATTGCGCCGCGCATCCCGCGGGCCAAACTTTGCCAACGGGTTCATTCCGGCCGAATGCTTTCGGCCTCTACGATACCGCCGGAAACGCCGCGGAATGGGTCGAAGATTGCTGGAACGAGTCTTACCGAGGCGCGCCCCGCGACGGGTCTGCCTGGTTGACCGGTCAGTGCCTGTTACGGGTTCTGCGGGGTGGATCTTTCGCCAGCAAGGCCAGTCTGGTTCGTTCCGCCGCGCGGTTCAGATATGACGAAGACGTGCGTTATTATGCAAATGGTTTCCGCGTCGCGCGCGATCTGCCGTAGTCTCTTTCTCGGTGGCACGCGGCAAGGCAAAACTCCGCCGCTGAAGGCGACGCTCGCGGGGCAGCGCCGCTTGTTCTGCCTCACTCCTCAGGCTTGAGTGCCTCGATACGCTTTTGCAATTCGTCAAGTTGCCGCTTCATGTCTTCGATATCGGCTTTTTGTCCAGGCTCGGCCAGCTCCGCTGGTTTCTCACCGGCGGGGAGCGAAGGGGAGGCCGACGAAAATGGCGAGAACATCCCGAGAGCCTGGCTGAACAGCGCCATGTTCTTGCGCGCCTGCTCCTCGAGGGTTCCGAACATTTGGCGCGATGGCGCGGTAAGCGGCGATGCGCCGAACGAATTCTCGAACTGATCACGGAAATTCTGCTGCTCGTTTGTCAACTTGCCGATCGTGAATTCGAGATAGCTCGGAACCAGCATTTGCATGCTGTCGCCGTAGAAGCGGATGAGCTGGCGCAAAAAGGCGATCGGCATCAAAGCTTGGCCGCCCTTGCCTTCTTGTTCGAATATGATCTGGGTGAGCACGGAGCGGGTTATGTCGTCGCCGGTCTTGGCGTCATAGACGACGAAATCCTCAGCCTTCTTCACCATGTCGGCGAGGTCTTCGAGCGTGACATAGGCGCTTGTTCCGGTGTTATAGAGGCGCCTGTTCGCGTATTTTTTTATGGTGATCGGTTGCTTGTCACTGGTCATTGTCGATCGTAGCCCTACCTGGAAGCCGGCATCTACCGTCCGGAGGTTTGCGGGACCTCTGTTCGAACAATAGGCTTTTTATTCCAATGCGAAAACCAAAATTCTAGGTAAATAGTGACCCATCTTAAGGCCTGCTTGACCGCACCGCAGCGAAGGTGCTGAGAATGGCCACCTTCGGAGGTTGCAATTGGCTTCGACCTCGGCAGCCTTGCGTGGCTTAAGCCAGCATTGATTTTGCTCAGATTCAAAAAGCTAAGCAAGTATCGAAGACTTGCTTAGTTGAGCGGTCTAACCGATTGCTTTGCCGGCACTACGCCGAACGAATGGAATCGGACTGAATTCATAAACTTGGTGCGTGGCTGCATGAGGTTCGACGATGTGGCCGAATTGAACTTCAGACGGGCAGCGATGCTTTCGACAATATAGGATGATGTGCTCTGCATGCATGTCACCCACGCTCCTGTGCGGGCGAAGAGTGGGTCGCATAAATCGGCCGCATGATTATCTTTTCTTCGAGAATTGGCGCCGCTGATTTTCGGACTTGAGACAGCAAGTTTCCCCGGCGGCGCGCTTGCGCGTTCGCCGGCTGATAACCGCCCGCGATCGCCGATCGAGGGTTGACATAGATCATTTATCTGTTCGGCGTCCCTGAACTAAGGCTTGTCGCGACAAGCACAGGGCCGAACCACGAGGAGGATTTCACATGTCGAGCAATATTGTCATCGTCGCTGCGGCACGTACCGCCGTCGGGTCTTTCAACGGCGCCTTCGCCGATGTTCCCGCGCACGAACTCGGCGCCGCCGCGATCACGGCAGCGTTACAGCGAGCAAAAGTCGAGGCTGCGGACGTCGACGAAGTCATCCTCGGACAAATATTGACCGCGGCTGAGGGCCAGGGCCCGGCCCGCCAAGCCGCGATGAAGGCCGGCATTCCGCAGGAGAAAACCGCGTTTGGTCTCAACCAATTGTGCGGATCTGGCTTGCGCGCCGTGACGCTCGGCATGCAGCAGATCGCCAATGGCGATGCGAAGATTATCGTCGCCGGCGGCCAGGAGAGCATGTCGCAGGCCCCCCACGCGGCGCATTTGCGCTCGGGAACGAAAATGGGCGACTTGAAATTCGTCGATACGATGTTGAAGGATGGCCTGATCGACGCTTTTCACGGATATCATATGGGGAATACGGCGGAAAACGTCGCCGTAAAGTGGCAGATCAGCCGCGAGGATCAGGATCTTTTGGCGCTCGGCTCGCAGAATAAAGCGGAAGCGGCGCAAAAGGCGGGCCGGTTCGCCGAGGAAATTGCGCCCTACACGATCAAGACTCGCAAAGGCGACGTCGTCGTGGACAAGGATGAGTATATCCGTGCCGGAACCACCCTCGAAGCGCTGGCCAAGTTGAAACCGGCTTTTTCGAAGGAGGGTACGGTCACCGCCGGCAATGCCTCTGGCATCAATGACGGGGCGGCTGCGCTCGTCTTGATGACGGAAGAGGCTGCCAAGGCCCGCGGCTTGACGCCGCTTGCCCGCATCGCGTCTTGGGCGACGGCCGGCGTCGATCCTGCCATCATGGGGTCCGGCCCCATTCCCGCGACCCGCAAAGCGCTCGAGAAGGCCGGTTGGAAAGTCAAAGACCTTGATATCGTCGAAGCCAACGAGGCTTTCGCGGCCCAGGCCGCCGCCGTAAACAAGGATCTCGGCTGGGACCCTGCAATCGTCAACGTCAATGGCGGCGCGATTGCGATTGGCCATCCGATCGGCGCATCCGGCGCCCGTATTCTCGTCACGTTGTTATACGAGATGCAGCGGCGCGGCGCGAAAAAAGGCCTTGCCACGCTCTGCATTGGCGGCGGCATGGGAATAGCGCTCGCTGTCGAGCGTTGAAAGGCGCGGGTTCAGGCGGAGTTGCGCAAGACCGATGTTGCAGGACCAATGTCGGATGTGGGATTGATGCCCGCAGCGTCGGTTGCGTTGCGCATCTCCGTCGACCGAACTGAGGAAACCGAAAAAGGAAGCTGCGTCGGCCGTTGGGAGGCGGTTCGGCAATAGGCGGCGCTGCTGTCCGCACGAGCACCATCGAACTTGAAAAAATTCTCGGTTAATTTTGTCTTATGCGTGCTGGTTCGCGGAGTATATAGTTACCCTCTGTGAGACATCCGATATATCAGATGGCTAGCTCATAGGACATCGGATTGCTCCGTCCTCGCATGCGGCAAAGCCGGATGCGCGGTCGGGAAGAAAACGCGAGAGGGGAAAGCCCATGGCTCGAGTGGCGGTGGTAAGTGGCGGCACGCGCGGCATCGGCGCGGCGATCAGCAAAGGGTTGAACGCAGCTGGCTACAAAGTGGCGGCAGTTTATCATGGCAATGACGAAGCCGCGGCCAAGTTCAAAGCCGAGACCGGGATAGCGGTCTATAAATGGGACGTGGCGGATTACGAAGCTTGTGTCGCCGGGCTCGGCCGGGTCGGCGCCGATCTCGGGCCGATCGACATATTAGTCAATAATGCCGGCATCACCAAAGACTCGATGTTCCACAAAATGACAGCGGAACAATGGTATGCGGTGATCAACACGAATTTGAATTCGCTCTTCAACATGACACGTCCGGTCATTGAAGGCATGCGCGACCGCGGTTTCGGCCGGATTGTCAATATTTCCTCGATCAATGGTCAAAAGGGCCAGCGCGGCCAAGCGAATTATTCAGCCGCCAAAGCCGGCGATCTCGGCTTCACCAAGGCTTTGGCGCAAGAAGTCGCCGCCAAGGGCGTCACGGTCAACGCCATCTGCCCCGGCTATATCGCCACCGATATGGTCAAGGCGGTCCCGAAGGAAATCCTCGAAAAATCAATCATATCGCAAATTGCGGTGGGGCGCTTAGGGGAACCGGAAGAAATCGGCCGGTGTGTGGTGTTTCTGGTCAGCGATGACGCAGGCTTCATCACCGGTTCGACGCTGACTGCCAATGGCGGGCAATACTTCGTTTGAACGGCTAATACCCAGAGGCTGTAGCGTCGTATGCAGCCTAATTTTCTCAATAAAACCCCGGCATAGGGGCTCACACCTTTCGGCGAAGAGACGAGTGCCTCTCCGCGACGCGTGGCTACGCTCGGTCCAGCTCACGCTTCTTCGGAAGCTTTCTGCTTCAGCACCTGACGACCGCGATACATGCCTGTCTTGAGGTCGATATGGTGCGGCCGGCGCAATTCGCCCGAATCCTTATCTTCCACGTAAGTTGGCGCTTTCAGCGCATCCGCGGAACGACGGAATCCCCTTTTCATCGGAGAGGTTTTTCGTTTCGGAACTGCCATTTATCCGCTCCATAGGGGTTCGCCCGGCAAGCGGCACCAGGCGGAGAGAATTTCGAAGCCGCGCTTCTACACTGGAACGCCGGCCGAGGCTATTCAAAAATCACGAGAGCGGCACGAGGAAAAGTAGGAACCGGTTTCCCGGCGCAATCAAGTTTACGCAGATTGCGTAAGCTTATCTGCCTTTGCCGCTCCACATTATATGGGCCCGCTCCACCTGCCGCGATGTCTCGGGCAGGCGAAACGCGCCCGAGCCTTGACCGATCTTGTTTCATCAGGCAAGCGGAACCGGGACTTCGCGGGCAACATGGAGAAGAAAATGAAGGCTGCCACGGCAGGACAGGAATTTCAGGCGCGGCTCGCGGCGGTGGCCGAGGCCACGGAGCATATGCTCGACCGGCTCCTGTCGCTCCAGCCCTTGCCCGGCGAGACCTATCGGCCACCCCGTTTCGTCGAGGCGCTGCGCTACGCTACGCTCGGTGGCGGCAAGCGGCTGCGGCCTTTTTTGGTGGTCGAAACGGCGCGTCTTTTCGGTGTCGAAAACGAGGGGGTCCTGCGCGCCGCGGCGGCGCTCGAAATGATCCATTGCTATTCGCTCGTGCATGACGACCTGCCGGCGCTCGACAATGACGACTTGCGGCGCGGTCGGCCGACGACCCATAAGGCCTACGACGAGGCGACCGCCATTCTTGTCGGCGACGGGCTTCTGACCTATGCCTTCGACATCACCGCCGATCCGCTGACCCATCCCGATCCGGCCATTCGTGCGGAACTGGTTCTCGCACTGGCGCGCGCCGCCGGACTCGGCGGCATGGTCGGTGGCCAGGTCCTCGATATCGAGGCCGAACAGGCAAAAGAGCCGCATACCGCCGAAGCCGTGATAAAACTGCAGTCGATGAAGACGGGTGCGCTTCTGCTTTATGCTGTCCGCGCCGGGGCGATCCTAGGTCAGGCCGATGCGCAGGCAAAAGATGCGCTCGCTCTTTATGGCCGGGCAATCGGTGCGGCGTTCCAGGTCGCCGACGACATCCTGGACGTCGAGGCCGATGAAGTTGCGCTGGGCAAGCGGGCCGGCAAGGATGCCGATCGCAACAAGGCAACGCTCGTGGCGGCTCTCGGGCTTGCTGCGGCGCGTGAGCGCCGTGACAAGCTCGCCGCGGAGGCCGTTGCTGCGCTCGAGGGAATCGCGCCGGGCAACAAAGCGGCGATTCTGAAAGAGGCGGCCCTATTTGCAGTGAGCCGCAAGAATTAGAGCACTTTGCGCTGCGGTGAGTGCACCGCGGCGCCTCGTCCGGCAGGACCAGAAGAGCGGTTTCCCATGAGCGACCCGATTAACCAGGGAAGCGAGCGCAGTGCCGCACGGGCAACGCCGGGAGCAGGTGCCTCAGTCCGCAATTTGGTGCTCCTGCGCGTCGTCCAGGCGCGCCCGCGTCTGTTCATCGCCATGGCATGCGGCATAGCGATAGGCCTCGCCTTGCCGTCCGAATGGCGCGTGACCACGCGTCTTCTTATCGGCTGGAACATCGCGACTTGGCTGCATTTCATCTTGGCGGCCATCATGATCGCCACAGCTTCGGATGTGACGATCAGGAAAAAGGCCGAGATCCAAGACGAGGGACGCTTCGTTATTCTCCTTCTGGCGTCACTCGCCGCACTAGCGGCGTTCGGTGCGATTTTTGCCCAGCTCGGCACCGTAAAAACTTTGACAGGGCTGTTGAAAGATTTGCATATCGCGCTCGCCGCGGCGACGATCATGAGCGCCTGGACTTTCACCCATCTGATGTTCGGGTTGCATTATGCGCATGATTATTTTCTCGAGCGCGCAGGCAGCGAAGGACGCCCGGCCAAAAAAGCCGGTGGACTGATCTTTCCCGGCACGAAAGAGCCTGATTATTTCGATTTTCTCTATTTTTCCTTCGTGATCGGAGTCGCTTGCGCGACCGCCGATGTGGAAATCACCTCGCAATCGATGCGGCGTACGGCGCTCGTCCATTGTGTGCTGGCGTTCTTTTTCAATAGCGCCGTTCTCGCTTTGACGATCAATATCGCAGCTGGGCTGATTTAGACGACGCCTTGGCGCAGGACGGCAGATCCCGCGAACCCTGCGTCGCGCGCCGGTGGATCGGTCGGGATGATCTCGCGGCGAGGGCGTCGACCCCGATTTTGCTTGAATTTCGGGGTTTTTGCCAAGTTTGGCTGCGGAAAGCGGACCCCCGATAGAACGCGCGGTGAAGTCCGTTCACCTTTTCCCGAGAAACCCCATCGCCGCGCCGCGCGCCGCTTGCTAAAGAAAGATGCAAATTCGAGGGATTTTCGTGAGCACAGTGTCGACACCAGGCGTAGATCTTCGTGCCCTGCGGGGAGCTCTGGCCGGGCACCTCGAGGCGGCCGGCTATCGCCTCTGCGAGCCGCCGATCCTGCAACCGGCGTCGGTCTTCTTCGATTCCGGCGAAGATATGCGCAGCAAGCTTTATCTGACGAGCGATCTGTCGGGCGCCGAATATTGCCTGCGGCCGGAATATACGATTCCGGTCTGTCGGCTCTATCTCGCGCAGCCGATGGCGGGCGTACCGGCGGCTTTCTGCTATTGCGGGCCGGTTTTTCGCTTTCGCAGCGACGGCCCGAACGAATTCATCCAGGCCGGCCTCGAAAATTTCGGCAGAACCGATCACGAGGCCGCCGATGCCGAAATCCTGGGGCTTGCGCTCGATGCAGTTCGCGCCGTCGTCCGCACCGAACTCACTGTTCGTTTCGGCGATGCGGGACTTTTTTCGGCGTTCCTCGACGCGCTCCAGCTTTCACCGCAATGGCGCCGGCGCATCGTCCGCGGCCTTGCTCAGGAAAAACCGCTCGGCCTCATTTTGTCCGCGGAGAACGGCAAAGGCCGAGACCATGGCGGCGTGCTTGCGGCGCTCGCGGGGGCAGACAAGCAAGGCGCCCACGCCCTGGTCGAAGATCTTCTCTCGATTGCCGGTATTTCGACCGTCGGCGGCCGCAGCGCCGGCGAGATCGCCGAGCGTTTCTTGGAACAGGCGGCGCTCAAATCGGGCAGCGAATTCCCGGCTGAAAAGCGCGCCATAATCGAATGCTTTTTGGCGATTGAGGGCGATCCCGATCATGCATCGGCCAAATTGCGGGAACTCGCCGCTGCCGCGCGGCTCGATCTCGCCGACGGACTCGACCGCTTCGACGCGCGGCTCGGCTTCATCGCTGCTCACCGCCTCGACGTCAAAGATTTTGTCTTCGCGACGCGGTTTGCTCGCAATCTCGATTATTACACGGGCTTCGTTTTTGAGGCCCACGAACGGGCGCGCCCCAACGAAAAGCCGATCGTTGCCGGCGGGCGCTATGACGGCCTGCTGAAATCGCTCGGGGCGAAAGACGATATTCCGGCCGTCGGCGCTGCCATTTGGGTCGACCGCTTGCATCACGACACTGATGGGCAAGCCGAATGACGATGACGAACAGCTCGAAGACCCGGCCTCTTGCGGCACCGCTCGTCATTGCAGTGCCCTCCAAAGGGCGATTGCAGGAAAACGCGGCGGCCTTCTTCGCGCGGGCTGGCCTGGTCCTGGTGCAAGGTCGCGGCGCGCGCGATTATCGCGGCAAGATTGCCGGGATGGAGGGCGTCGAGATCGCCTTCCTTTCCGCCTCGGAAATCGTCGGCGAACTTGCCGCCGGCACAGCGCATCTTGGCGTGACGGGCGAAGATCTCGTGCGCGAAACAATTGCGGATGCCGATAGCAAGCTCGAGCTGCTGACGCCGCTCGGCTTCGGCCACGCCAATGTCGTCGTCGCCGTGCCGCAGGCCTGGATCGACGTGAAATGCATGGCCGATCTCGAAGATGTTGCCTCGGTTTTTCGCGCGAAACGCGGCGAACGCATGCGTGTCGCGACCAAATACGTCAACCTGACACGGCGGTTCTTTGCGGCCCAGCACGTCACCGACTATCGCATCGTGGAAAGCCTCGGCGCGACGGAGGGGGCCCCGGCCGCCGGCACTGCCGAGCTGATCGTCGACATTACGACGACGGGCGCGACGCTGGCCGCCAACGCCCTCAAAATTCTCGATGATGGCGTCATCTTGCGTTCCGAGGCCAATCTCGTCGCCTCGCTCACAGCACCTTGGAGTGAAACGGCGCGCGAAGCGGCGCGTATCATCTTGTCGCGCATCGAAGCGGAGGAAGCCGCCCGCACGACGCGCGAGGTCGCCGCACAGCTTGATGATCCTCAAGACGAGCTTTTCATCAAGGCGAAGGCGGGGTTTGCGGCGCTGTTGCGGCGTTATGGAGATGACGGTTGGGCGACCTTCTCATGTCCAACCGACAAGGTCGCCGAACTCGCCGACTGGCTCATTCTGCGCGGCGCCGTGGAAGTGACGGTCGCGGCGCTCGATTACGTATTTTCTTCGACCAATCAGCTCTACGAAAGATTGATTGCGCGGTTAGGATGACGGACGCGGCTGACGCGGCCTGTTGGCTTGTTCACAGGTAAGTCTTCGCCACCGGCGCCGCCACGACCCCTTCGCGTTCGAGATGGCGGGCGACGCGCAAGACCAGATCCTCGCGCCAGGGCGGCCCGATCACTTGCACGCCGATCGGCAGTCTCTCGCCTTCGCTCCACACAGGCACGGCGCAAACCGGCAGGCCGATGAACGAAATCGGCTGCGTGAAAATGCCGCGATTGGCGCGCACCGGCAGTTCAATTCCATCGAGCTGCATCATTTTCTGACCCGAGAGTGGCGCGCGGCAAGGCGCGGATGGCGCAAGCATAATATCGACGTCATGGAAAATATCGGCGACGCGACGGGCGAACCAGGCGCGGAATTTTTGCGCCTGCACGATCGTGCTCGCAGGCAGCATCGCGCCGGCGAAGAGACGGTTGCGCACGGCCGGATCGAAATCCTTTGGCCGTTTGCGCAAGCGCTCGAGATGCAATGCTGCCCCTTCCGACGCGGTGATGAGATAAGCTGCGGCGCGCGCCCGACGCGCTTCCGGCAAGGTCACCTCGCGCGACGCGCCGAGCACGCGCGCGACCCGATCAACCGCCTCGAAACACTGCGTCTCTCCGCCGCGGCGAAAATAGTCCCCGGTAACCGCGATGCGCAGACCGCCCATGCCTTGCTCCAAATGCGGCATGACGGGTTCGACAGCGCGTTGCGCACAGGCCGGATCGGACGGGTCCGGCCCCTGCATCGCATCATAGCTCAGCGCCAGATCTTCAACCGAACGCGCCAGCGGCCCGACGTGATCGAGGCTTGCGACGAACGGAAACGTGCCCTGGCGCGACAGGCGCCCATAGGTCGGCTTTAAGCCGAAGAGCCCGCAGAGCGAGGCGGGGACTCTGATCGAACCATTCGTGTCCGAGCCCAAGGCGAGCGGAACCATGCCGGCCGCAACGGCTGCAGCCGAGCCGCCGGACGAACCGCCCGTCATATGGCGTGGATCATGCGGATTGAGAGAAGCGCCGTCGTGCAGGTTCTCGCCGGTAAAATCATAGGCATATTCACCCATGTTGAGGGCACCGAGCAGAATCGCGCCGGCCGCATCGAGGCGCTGAACGAGCCGCGCATCTGAGGATGCCGGCAGATCGTCACGGTTGATCTTCGATCCGGCGAGCGTGACGAGACCCTCGATGTCGAAGAGGTTTTTGACGGCGTAAGGCACGCCCGCAAGCGCCCCGAGGCTACGTCCCCGCGCACGGGCGTCGTCGACCGCCGCAGCCTGACGCAAAGCCCGCTCCTCCGTCAGCTTCGTGAAGGCGCGAAGCTTCGAATTATGTGCCGTAATATGAGCGATGAGCAGCCGCGTCACTGCGCGTGCCGAAATCTCGCCGCTCGCCACAGCCCGCGCTATCTCGCCCGCCGTTGCACACGCTGGATCAAATGTCATCATTCAAGCTCGGAATTGCGGCGCTGGGTCTTCGCGGTCGTCGGGCACGAAACTGCCGACGAGTTGCATCTGCGCGGCGAGGACGCGCAGATTGGCGATGACTTCGCGGCCGTCGGCCGTATCGATCGGCAGGCTCAAAAGCTGCGCCATCGCGCTGCACCAGGCCGCGAATTCCTCGGCGCTCTTTTCGCCGTCACCCATGCGCAGGCTCCGCTGAAGAAAGATAGGCGCGCCAGCCGCCGTATTGGCTGATGTCTCTGGCTTCCAGCAAATCTTGTGGCTCGCAGAGAAAGCCTTTCACCGATGATCCGTCGGCGAGGCGCAAGGTGCCGATCGACAAGGGCGAAGGAATGCCGGCAACGAAGCGCGCGAAGCCTTCGACCGGCAGCGCCCAGAGTTCGACGGCGATGGCAGCGCCTTGGCCTTCCGCGACGCGCAGAAGGCCGGGCCGTGACGGCGGTTCGCCCGGCAGGGCGAAGAGCTTGTAGCAATTCGCCGTTTCGCTCTGCCGCACGAATGTGGCGCCATGCGCGAGGAGTTCGCTATTCAAGGGCAATCCCGACATATGGGCGCCGACAACCACGATTTCGATCATGTCCGGCGGGAGATTCCCCGGCTTGTCCGAGTGCGCCGGCAGACTTATTCCGGTCGCGCCCATTGTCATCGCGAGACTTGCATGGAACTCGCGCCCTAGCCCTGCGATCAAGCCATCCCTGCCGGCAGGCGCGATGAATGTGACACCGGCCGGCCGGCCATCACCGCGAAAAGGTCCGGGAACAGCGAGAGCGCAGAGATCGAGCAGATTGACGAAATTGGTATAGGTCCCGAGCCTTGTATTGGGACCGATTGGATCTGCCGCAACTTCGTCGCGCGTGACGATCGACGGAATGCTTGGAACAACGAGACAATCGATGTGATGCCACAAGGCTTGCGCGTCGCGCTTCAAAACAGCGAGGCGATCGAAGTCGGTGAAAACGTCGGCGGCGCTGAATTTACGCGCAGCTTCGATGATTTTTCGCGTTGTGGGATGCAACGCCTCGGGCTTCAGCTCGATGAAGTCGCGGATTGCCGCATAGCGTTCTGCGACAAAGGCCCCGCCGTAGAGAAGCGCCGCGATCGCGAAACATGCCGCAAGATCGCATTCGACCAATTGCGCACTGGCGAAAGCGCGAGACTTCAGCGCTTCGTCGAAGGCCCCGGCAGCATAAGTGTCGCCGAAAAAAATTCGGCTCGCCTCGTTTGGTATGCCGAAACGCGGGGCCGGAAGACGCGCCGGCGCATAAAGCGGCACGTGCCGTGACCATGGATCCTTCTCATCATAACCAGCGCAGGATTTTAGAACATCGAAGGCATCATCGACATTCAAGGCGAAAATGGAGACGCAATCGAGGCTGCGGCAGGCGGGAAACACACCGCGCGCCGAGACGAGACCCAACGAGGGTTTGAGCCCGACAATATTGTTGAGAGCGGCCGGAACCCGTCCCGAGCCGGCCGTGTCAGTCCCGAGCGCGAAAGAAACAATTCCGAGCGCCACAGCGACGGCCGACCCGGAAGAAGAACCGCCGGGAACGAGCGAAGCATCCATTGCATTGCGTGGCGCCGGAAAAGGCGTGCGCAGGCCGACGAGGCCCGTTGCGAATTGATCGAGATTGGTTTTGCCGATCAAGATCGCCCCCGCGGCTATGAGCCGCTCTACGGCAGTCGCGCTTTCAGTTGCAACATATGCGAATTCGGGACAAGCCACCGTGGTAGCCATTGCCGCCACATCGATATTGTCCTTGACGGCAAAAGGCACGCCCCACAGCGGTTTCTGCTCGGGGTCGAAAGGACCGAGGTTGCGGCAATCGGCGCGGATTGCGTCTTTTTCGCGCAGCGCGATGAAAATGCCCGGGTCCGCCACTTCGGAAATCCGGGCGAAGCAATGTTCGATGACGTCTTGAGGAGAAAGGCCTTCTGCAAACGCGAGACGCAATGAAGCGAAATCGAGAGACTGCGTGAGCAAGAGCGAAACCATTCTTCAATGCCGGAGCGAGGCGGCTAAACTCTTTCAACCGCAGAGCGACAGCGCTCCGGCTGCTGCAATCACAAGCTATAGGCCGAATTGTCGCCGGCGGCGAGACGCCATGATGCCTGTCGTGGCCAAATTTGGAAAGACGGAAAGGTGGTAAACCAGGAAGCACTTGACTTCCAGAGGTGCGTAGTTTTGAGTAATTCCAAGCTGGATGCATCCGTCTCCTAGGAAAAGCATTTGCAGCATTCATTTACCCCACTTCTTCTGCAGGATGGGGGTCCTTACCTGCAGATCGCGGCGCAAGCGGGCGGTTTGCAAGAGCGGCGCCATTCATTGCTACGGAGGCGCAGTGTCGTAGAATTGATGTCAAAGGGGGTGTGACCATGGCTGAACTCAAAGGCAGCAAAACGGAAACCAATCTCAAGGACGCGTTCGCCGGTGAATCGCAGGCGAACCGCCGCTATCTCTATTTCGCCCAAAAGGCGGATATTGAGGGCTATAACGACGTCGCCGCGGTTTTCCGCTCAACCGCGGAAGGTGAGACTGGCCATGCGCATGGTCACCTCGAATTCCTCGAAGCCGTCGGCGATCCGGCCACCGGCCTGCCGATCGGACCAACCGCGGCCAATCTCGGCGCCGCTGTTGCCGGCGAGACGCATGAATATACCGACATGTATCCCGGCATGGCGCGCACCGCCCGCGAAGAAGGCTTCGCCGAGATCGCCGATTGGTTCGAGACGCTCGCCAAGGCGGAGCGCTCGCATGCCGGACGTTTCCAAAAGGCTCTCAACGAATTGAAATGAAGCGTCCAACGGCCCGGCGCGTCTCGCCGGGCCGGCCCTCCCTTAAAAACAAGAAGAGCCGATCATGAGAGAAGGCGGTCTCGCTGCGCCCTTCAGGCACGCGCTCGATTGGGAAAACCCCGACTTCTATGATGACGCCAAGCTAGATGCCGAGATGCGACGGGCTTTCGACATTTGTAATACGTGCCGGCGCTGCTTCAATTTGTGCGATTCTTTTCCGCGGCTTTTCGATCTCATCGATGCTTCGAAAACCGGCGAATTGGAAAGCGTAGCGAGCCCGGACTTTGCTCCGATTGTCGAGGCCTGCACGCTTTGCGACATGTGTTTCATGGTAAAGTGTCCCTACGTGCCGCCGCATGAATTCGATCTCGATTTTCCGCATCTGATGCTGCGCTACCGCGCCGTCGAAGCGCGCAAGGGCAAGGTCAAATTTGCTTATCGTGAACTCGCCAAGACAGATCGCAACGGCAAGCTGGCGGCAATCGCCGCACCGCTCGCGAATTGGGCGACTGACACGGGCAACAAACCATTGCGGAGACTGGTCGAAAAAGTCGCCGATCTGAATTGCGACGCGCGCTTGCCGAAATATCAATCGAAGTCCTTCCTGGCTCTGACGCAAGAAAACCCGCCGATCGTCGAGAAGACCGCACCCGCTTGCGGCCGCAAGGCAGTGCTCTATGCGACATGTTTCGTCGATTACAATAATCCGGAAATCGGTCTCGCCGCCCGCGCGGTGCTCGCCAGGAATGGCGTGGAGACCGAAGTCGTTCATCCGCATTGCTGCGGCATGCCGAAGCTCGAATTAGGCCTCATCGAGGAGGTGGCGAAGGGCGCCAAGATCATCGCTGCCGCGTTGCGGCCGTGGATCGAAAAGGGCTACGACATCATCGCCCTCGTGCCGTCATGCGCCTTGATGCTCAAATTCGAGTGGCCGCTCATTCTGCCGCGGGACGAAGACGTGAAGCTGTTGTCGAAATCGACCTTCGATCTGAGCGAATATGTCGTCGACATTGCCCGCAAGGAGGGCCTGGCGCCTGGCTTGCAGCCGGTCGAAGGCGGCGTGTCTCTCCATATTTCCTGCCATTCGCGGGCGCAGAACATGGGTCAGAAAGCAGCGGAAATGCTGCGCCTTCTGCCGCAGGCCAATGTGCAGGTGATCGAACGCTGTTCCGGCCATGGCGGCGCCTGGGGCTATCGCAAGGAAAATTTCGAAATCGGCCTGAAAGTGGGGCGCCCCGTCGCGCAACAGGCTCGCGACGGCAAGAAAGCCTGCGTCACGTCCGAATGCCCGCTCGCCGGTCTGCATATTGCGCAAGGCATAGAAAGGCTTGAAGGCGAGGCGGAAAAGCCCGCATTCGTGAGCCATCCGATCAGCCTCGTCGCCCGCGCTTACGGCCTCGAACCCTGAAGGATTGGGCGGGCATGACCAAGCAACATGATCTCGAACTCGGCGATATTCTGCCGATGGCCGAATATGGCAAAATCCGCGCGGACAAACGGCGCGAACTCTCTGAACTCAAACGCTTTCGGCGCGTCGAAGTCGGGCCTTACGTCACCTTCTACTTCGAATCCTACGAGACGATGTGGGGACAGGTGCACGAGATGCTGTTCATCGAGAAAGCGCCGCCCGAACAAGCGGCCGATGAAATCGGCGCCTATAATCCGCTGATCCCCAAAGGCCGCGAACTCATCGCCACGTTCATGATCGAGATCGACGATCCTGTGCGCCGCAAGCGTGTCCTGGACGAACTCGGCGGCGTCGAAAACACCGCTTTCCTCTCGGTCGGCGGCACAAGAGTGAACGGTATTGCCGAGGCGGATCAGGACCGCACCACGCCGGAGGGCAAAGCCTCCTCGGTCCAATTCGTCCATTTTCCCTTTACAGAGGAACAAATCGCTGCATTTCGCGTGCAAAACAGCGAAATCATCCTCGGCCTGTCGCATAAGGCCTACAGCCACATGGCTGTCCTGCCCGAGGCGGTCCGCGCCAGCCTGGCTGAGGATTTCGATTAGCTGGCACCGAATCCCTCACCGTTTCAAAGGCAAGCATGGCTGCCAACGGACGCTTCGAAGGGACGCCCGTCGCAAGCGACAGGCAATGGACACCTGCCCTGCAGCGGAAGGATAAGCAGCTGCACGATCAAGCGTCCGTTTCCGCGTGTCGCCCTATGGTCGGCTTCCGAGCCATTCGCCCAGTCCCCGCGCGAATCTATTCCGCTGCGATCCTGACGGTTGGCTGGGCGTCGCGCACCTCGGCGTCGACGTGCGGCTCGAACTTGACGAAATTCTCGCGAAACATGTTGACGAGCCGTTGCGCAGTTGCCGCAAAATCGCTCTTCGAGCCCCAGGTTTTTATTGGGTTTAGTATATGCGGTTGGATGCCGGGGACCGAGGTTGGAACTGCCAGCCCGAAATACGGATCGGTGCGGAAATCGGCGCTCCTGAGCGAGCCGTCGAGAGCTGCGGCGAGAAGCCGCCGCGTCACGCGAATCGGCATGCGCTGCCCAACGCCGTACTTGCCGCCGGTCCAGCCGGTGTTGACGAGCCAGCAATCGACCCCGTGGTGGGCGATGAGATCGCGCAAGAGATTGCCGTATTCTGAAGGGTGGCGCGGCATGAAGGGCGCACCAAAACAGGTCGAGAAGGTTGCTTGCGGCTCGGTCACGCCTTTCTCCGTGCCGGCGACCTTGGCCGTGTAGCCCGAGAGAAAGTGGTACATGGCCTGTGACGCGTCGAGCTTGGCAATCGGCGGCAAGACGCCGAAAGCATCGCAAGTCAGCATCACGATGTTCTTCGGATGGCCGCCAAGGCCGGTCGGCGAAGCATTGGGGATGAAATCGAGCGGATAGGCGATCCGCGTGTTCTCGGTTTTCGATTCGTCGTCGAAATTCGCCACGCGTGTCAGCGGGTCGAGCACGACATTTTCCATGATTGAGCCGAAACGTTCCGAAGTCGCGAAGATTTCAGGCTCCGCCTCGCGCGACAGCTTGATGGCTTTGGCATAGCAGCCGCCTTCGAAATTGAAGATTCCGTTGGGACTCCAGCCATGTTCGTCGTCGCCGATGAGAATGCGCGTGGCATCCGCCGAAAGCGTGGTCTTGCCGGTTCCCGAAAGGCCGAAGAACACGGCCGTATCGCCGTTCGGTCCAGTATTGGCCGAGCAATGCATGGGCATGACGCCCTTTGGTGGCAGGACATAGTTCAGGAAGCTGAACACCGATTTTTTCATTTCGCCGGCATAGCTCGTGCCGCCGATGAGAACGATCTTGCGGGTCAAATCGACGGCTATGATTGTCTCGCTGCGGCAGCCGTGCCGCTGAGGATCGGCTTTGAACGATGGCAAATTGACAATCGTCAACTCCGCTTCGAAGGCGGCGAGTTCTTCCGCCGGCGGGCGAATGAGCAAGGTGCGAATGAAAAGCGAGTGCCAGGCATATTCGGTGAAGACCCGGACGTTGACCCGATGCGCCGGATCGGCGCCGCCGTAAAGGTCCTGAACGAAAAGCCCCTTGCCGCGCGCGTGCGCAAGGAAGTCGGTATGCAGGCGTTCGAACTGCGCCCGGCTCATGGCATTCGAGTTGTCCCACCACACGGCGGCTTCGGTGTCGGCGTCGCGGACGATGAATTTGTCCTTGGGGGACCGGCCGGTGTGAATGCCGGTCTCGGCAACCAGAGCTCCACCCTTGGCGATCATTGCCTCGTCGCGCTTCAGCGACTCATGGTAAAGATGCGGCGCATCCAAATTGTAAAAAACGGTGCCTTGTCTCTCGAAACCAAAAGTCTGCGCCCGGAATCGCGGATTGAAAACACCGATTTCCTGCATAATTCCTCCCATTGCCGCCATTTTTCGCACAATTGACTGCGCGCTTATTGCAGAATTTAACAGATTTTCGCAGCGGTTTCGGACGGACCGTCGGACGCCGTCCGCCGCCACAAGACCCCTGATCGTCTCAGATCGTTCAAAGGCTGGATTTGCCTGTCGTATCGGCACTCTCGAGATAACGTCGTGCCTCCGATGCAAGATCCATGAGAATCGGCCGAAGCTCGGCACCCGTCGTCACGCGACTCGGGAACGTCACGCGGCATGTCTCGTCGTCCTTGCTAAGGTCAAGACCCTCCGGGTCGAGGCCGGTCACCCGCCAGTTGCCCGCGCTACGCCGGCCGAAGGCCTGCGCGAGAAGCGCAGGCACCGCGGGATGATCCGTATTTATGTGCTCGACGGCGCCGGCTTCCGTGTCAATCAGCTCCGCAGCGCCGGCGAGCGGAGTGAGCAGTTGCTCCCCAGGAAACGCCGCGGCCCGGCCAAAGCCGCCGTTGAGATGAGCCTCTTCGAGTCTGACCTGATGAAAGGCGAAATCGCCAAAGTCGGCATAGAGCGCCGATTTCGGGTGGCGGTTGAGGAAGCGCGTCCTCACCACAGCCCGGTGGTCGGGATCATCAACTCTTTCTGCGCGGCCGAGGAGCGTCAGACGCGGATGCGCCAAAGGGTCGCCGCGGCCGCCTTGGCAGAGCAATAAGGAAATCCGTGGATCGGCAGAAAGGTGCCGCGTATGCCCCGCCAACTGGGAAATGAGCAGGATCGGACTTCCGTCGTAATACGTGGCGATATTGACCAGCGAGGCAAACGGATATCCCTCCGTTAGAGTCGCCAAAGCCGCCGATCGGACCGTGCGCAGCAGGCGTTTGGCCTCGCCCAGCGCGTCGAAGCTAGGTTCGGCCGTGCCGGATGTCTCGGATTTTGTGTCGTCCATTGGCGGAAATCCTTTGCGCGCAGCTATTTAGCGACGCAGTCCTGAATTTTGCTTGGTAACTTGATGAATCAGTCCGAGCCGGCGCCCCCTGGCGAGGCAATAATAATCATAACTGCAAATGCTCGATTGTTCACGCCTATAGATCAGTCGTCAGCGGCGCAGCGACGAATTTAGGCGCTGATTCCCACTTTTTCACTTAAATTTAGAGTGATTTGTGCGACAAAAGCTGCATTCGGTCACATTTCGGCCTTCAAGCCTATTGACTGTTGTATGCTTGTCACAGCATCGTATTCGACTTGCGAGTCTTTGCTCGAATTTTCCTTTTTGAAACAGCGGTGGGAATTCGAGACCGATGCGCCGGTGGGTGCATATACCGCTGGCATCAAATGGCACGGCGGTGTATAGGCTGCTTGTTGGCAGCCTCCTTCGAATGGTGGATTTTCGCAGTATCTACGACCGAACGCGAAAATGCGTACTCGTGATATCCGAACGGCGCGGAGACCTCTCCGTCGCGATGCGCCAAACACCCCCCGCATGACTCGGATATGAACCTAACCCGACAGCCCTAGGCCCCGCATTGAGGGTCTTGGCAGCACGCAAGGAATTTTCATGCCGACGATCGCTCTAGTCGATGACGACCGCAATATCCTCACATCTGTTTCGATCGCGCTTGAAGGTGAAGGCTATCGCGTGCAGACCTATACCGACGGTTCTTCTGCGCTCGACGGTTTGAAGATCAACCCGCCGGATCTTGCGATCTTCGATATAAAAATGCCGCGCATGGACGGCATGGAATTGCTCCGCCGCCTGCGGCAGAAGTCCGACCTGCCGGTGATTTTCCTCACCTCAAAGGACGAGGAAATCGACGAATTGTTCGGCCTCAAGATGGGCGCCGACGATTTTATCCGCAAACCTTTCTCGCAGCGCCTCCTGGTCGAGCGGGTGAAAGCCATTCTACGGCGCGCCAATCCGAAAGAAGCCGCGACCCAAAAGGAATCTGAGGCCAAGATCCTCGAACGGGGCCTTTTGAAAATGGATCCCGAGCGCCACACGTGTACTTGGAAGAATGAGCCGGTGACGCTTACGGTCACCGAGTTTTTGATCCTTCAGGCGCTCGCAACCCGCCCGGGTGTGGTTAAAAGCCGCAATGCATTGATGGACGCCGCCTATGACGACCAAGTCTATGTTGACGACCGCACCATCGACAGCCACATCAAGCGCCTGCGCAAGAAGTTCAAAGCTGTCGATGACGAATTCGAAATGATCGAAACGCTTTACGGAGTCGGTTATCGTTTCAAAGAGTGATTTGGTGCAAGCGACGACGGCGAAGGATCTTGGCCGATGAGCGTCGAAGCGCGTGACAGCGGCGAACTCGACAGAGCGATCGTTTCTTCTCGGCGAACGTTGCGGCTTCGGCGCAGCTGGGCGCTGCGGCTGTTTTTCCGCAGCCGCGCCGTCGCGCGAGCGATCGGTTCGCGTTTTTCCTCTTCACTGACGCGGCGCATCGTCGTTCTCAATCTCGGCGGTCTTGTCGCACTCCTCGTTGGTTTCCTCTATCTCAACCAGTTCCGTGAAGGTTTGATCGACGCGCGCGTCGAAAGTCTGCAGACGCAAGGCGAGATCATCGCGGCCGCGGTCGCCGCCTCGGCGACGGTCGAGACCGATACGATCACGATCGACCCGGAAAAACTCCTGCAACTCGCTCCCGGCCAAAGCTATGGAGTGACCGACGAGAGCCAGCCTTCGCTCGAGTTTTCGATCAATCCGGAGCGGATTGGCCCGGTTTTGCGCCGTCTCGTATCGCCAACCCGGACGCGCGCGCGCATTTATGACCGCGACGGCTATCTCCTGCTCGATTCGCAGTCGCTGACCAACCGTTCGAACATTTTTCGCAATGACTTGTCGGCTTCGCAGGGTGAAGATGCCCTACCGCTCGTCGAGCGGGCTTGGAATGCGGTGAAACGCGTTTTCGGTCGTACCGATTTGCCGCTTTATAGTGACGTTGGTGTCGGCAACGGCAAAGTCTATCCGGAAGTGGCGCGGGCGCTCGGCGGTGGCGCCAAATCAATCGTGCGGGTCAACGCCAAGGGTGAGACGATCGTCTCCGTGGCCGTGCCAATTCAGCGCTTTCGGGCGGTGCGCGGCGCCTTGCTCCTGTCGACCCAGGGCGGCGACATCGACAAGATCATTGCGGCGGAGCGCTGGGCGATCATTCGCGTGTTCTTGGTCTCGGCAGCGATCATGCTGCTGCTGTCGCTTTTCCTTGCGGGAACCATTGCCGAACCGATGCATCGGCTCGCCGAGGCCGCGGAGCGAGTCCGGCGCGGCATAAAGTCGCGACAGGAAATTCCCGATTTCACCGCTCGCTGCGACGAAATCGGGCATCTTTCGGGTGCCCTCCGCGATATGACCAGGGCGCTCTACAACCGCATCGAGGCCATCGAAAGTTTCGCCGCCGATGTCGCGCACGAGCTCAAGAACCCGCTAACGTCGTTGCGCAGCGCCGTCGAAACACTGCCGATCGCCCGTTCGGAGGAATCGCGCAAGCGACTGCTTTCGGTCATCCAGCACGACGTTCGCCGGCTCGATCGCTTGATCAGCGACATTTCCGATGCATCGCGGCTCGATGCCGAGCTTGCGCGCGCCGATATGGAGCCGATCGACCTGTCGCGGATTCTCACGACGGTCGTCGCCATGGCCAATCAGATCCAGAATGATGGCGTTCGGGTGGTGCTCAATATTATGCCTTGCGGACAGGATGATGATGGCCGCAAAAAAACCTTCAAGGTGCTTGGCCATGATTCGCGCCTGGGCCAAGTTTTCAACAACTTGATCGACAATGCCCGTTCCTTTTCACAACCGGCGAGCCTCGTCCGGGTCGTCCTGCGCCCGGCCAAAGCCTCTGCCAAGACCGGCGTGCAACGGGATGGTTTCGAACTCATCGTCGATGATGATGGTCCCGGCATTCCGGCGGACGCCATCGAGCGCATTTTTGAACGTTTCTACACGGATCGGCCGAACCAGGGCTTCGGCCAGAACTCGGGGCTTGGCCTGTCGATATCGCGGCAGATCATTGAAGCGCATGCCGGGCGCATTTATGCGATGAATCGTTATGGGCAAGCGCCGGCCGGAGAAGAACCCAAGGTTCTCGGCGCCCGCTTCCTCGTCTGGCTGCCGGCCTTGAAATGAGTGCGAACTCGGCCATCAGCGCGCCTGAGGCACCAAGCGCCGCAACCTTCTCCATTCATGCCAGTGGCGTCGCGGTCGGAGAAGCCGGAATCATTATTTGCGGTCCTTCCGGCTATGGCAAAAGCAGTTTGGCCTTGGACCTCATCTATGCAGCCGGGCGCACGCGCCGCTTCGCGTCATTGGTTGGCGATGATCGGATAGATCTCGACAATTGCGGCGGGCGCCTGATTGCGCGAGGCCATCCTCTGGTTCGCGGGCTGGTTGAAAAACGTGGCCTGGGCATATTGCATATTCCGCACGAACCGGCCGTCGTCGTGCGCCTCGTCGTCGACATCGTCGCGCCGCAAGAGGCGATCCGCTCGCCCGACCCCGAACGTGGTTACGTCGTACTCTGCGGGGTCCAAATCCCAATTCTAGTCTTGCTGAGAGGGACGGCGCCCTATGACGGTGCCGTCTCCATCCTCGCTTACCTTGAGCGGGCCGGGACGATCTGACATGGCATCGCGTCATTTTACTTGCCAAGTGCGCCGCGACGCACAAAATAGCGGCTCGAATTGGACGGGCTGAAAGATCGAAGGTTCTTTTGGCAGAGATCCCTTTGGCAGAAAAACGAAGCAAGCTGCTGTGCTGACTCCTCACGAGATGCTGCCTGATGGTCGAGCCCCGGCGCGAGAGATGCGCCGGGCTCCGAGGACTGGCCGCCGCGTCGGGAAATATGGGGCGGGAAAGGCCCCCGCGTCCTTCGCGGCAGCCAAATCGGCGCCCGCTCTGTCCCTGCCCCGTTTTCATGACAGTTCGGCCGCAAATTCAGTTAGCCGCGATAATTTGCAGGCTTCGTCGGCATACCGCTCCTGGCGTCGGCAGATCGACGCGATGCGGCGACTGGACGTTCGGCAACCGTCGGCTAAGCTTTCGCCGTTAACAGCAATTTTCCGTCCTGGTGCACATACTTCCGTCAGCATGGATTATGGCGGCGGTTGGCGATTGAGCGGATGTCTTCGATGATTGGAATGGTCCTCGTGACCCACGGGCATCTCGCGACGGAATTTCGCGCGGCGCTGGAGCATGTCGTGGGACCGCAAAAACAGCTCGCGACCGTCTCGATCGGGCCCGAGGACGATATGGAACAACGCCGCAAGGATATTCTCAATGCGGTTAATCGTGTCGATTCCGGCAGCGGTGTCGTCATCTTGACGGATATGTTTGGCGGCACGCCCTCCAACCTCGCAATTTCCGTCATGAATGGCGGGCACGTGGAAGTCGTTGCCGGAATCAATCTGCCGATGTTGATCAAGCTTGCCTCGGTCCGCGATGCCGCCAGCCTCGAACAAGCGGCAATCCAGGCGCAAGATGCCGGCCGTAAGTATATCTATATTGCTAGCCGGGTCCTCAGCGGAAAATGACAACGGGTGATTTCCTCGTCGGCAAGACGAACGCCAGCGCGCAAGCGCAAGAAGGCGTGCTTCAGCGCGAATTGAAGATCATCAACAAAAAGGGCTTGCATGCGCGGGCCACCGCCAAATTGGTGCAATGTATCGAAGCTTTCGACGCCGAAGTGACGGTCAGCCGCTGCGGCGATACCGTCGGCGGCACGTCGATCATGGGCATTTTGACGCTCGGTGCCGGGCAAGGATCGACAATCATGGTCTCCGCCAAGGGTCCCGCCGCAGCGCAGGCTCTCGCCGCCATCGAAGCGCTCGTTGGGACGCGATTCGGCGAGGAAGACTGAAGGCCGACCGGCGACCGAATATGCGTCAAGCCCTTCATCACCTCAGCATCAAGACGCAAGGCAAAGGACTCGTCGAAATTACCGGGCTGGTGCGAGATTTCGTCGCTGCGCAAAACATGGCCACCGGCCTGCTCAATGTTTTTTGCCGACATACGTCGGCATCGCTCCTCATCCAGGAAAATGCCGATCCCGACGTCCAAAGCGACCTTGCAGATTTTTTCGCGCGGCTGGTGCCCGAAGGCAAAGAGCTTTACGTCCACACGACCGAAGGTTTGGACGACATGCCGGCGCATATCCGTGCCGCGCTGACGCAGGTCAGCTTGTCGATCCCAATCGCATCGGGACACATGGTGCTCGGCACCTGGCAGGGCATTTATCTCTTCGAACATCGCCGGCGTCCGCATCAGCGCGACATCGTCTTGCATATCATCGGCGCATAAGGCGCGCAGGCGATCGGCGAGAACCTCTCTTTATCGAACCCGCGCTGCTCATTCACTCTTCAGCTTGCGGATATGCGCCACGAGCCCGGCGGTGGACGAATCGAATCCGTCCACAGACGCATCCTCGTCCGTCACGACCGGCACCAGCCGCATTGCGAGTTCCTTACCCAGTTCGACACCCCATTGATCGAACGGATCTATGTCCCAGATCACCGATTGCACGAAGACCTTGTGTTCGTAGAGGGCGATCAACTGGCCGAGCACGCGCGGCGACAATTTTTTGTAGAGAAACGTGCTCGAAGGGCGGCTTCCGGTGAAGGTCTTGTGCGGTGCGAGAGCTTCGATCGCTTCGTCGCTCATGCCTTGGCGGTGCAATTGCGCTGCCGCTTCGGCCTGCGAGCGCCCGCGCATCAAAGCTTCGCTCTGGGCCAGGCAATTGGCGACGAGGAGGCGATGCTGCTCGGGATCGGCGTGATTGGGCTCGGCCGCAACGAGGAAGTCGACCGGCACGATCTCGGTGCCCTGATGCAGCAATTGGAAGAAGGCATGCTGGGCATTGGTTCCCGGCTCGCCGAATATAACGGGGGCCGTCGCAAGCGACGCGGCAGTGCCGGCAAGCGTCACGGATTTGCCGTTGGACTCCATTTCGAGCTGCTGGAGATAGGCTGGAAAACGGGCGAGCCGCTGGTCATAAGGGATGACAGCCTGCGTCGCATATCCGCAGATATTGCGATTCCAGATCCCCAGAAGCGCCATCAGCACCGGCACATTCGCTTCTAAGCGCGCCGCTTGGAAATGCCTGTCGATTGCTGCGCCACCGCGCAAAAGTTCTTCAAACTTTTGCGCGCCAATTCCAATGACGAGCGAAAGTCCGATCGAAGACCAGAGCGAATATCTGCCGCCGACCCAATCCCAGAAGCCGAAGATGCGGTCGGCTCTTATGCCGAATTGGGCAACGAGGTCGAGCTTCGTCGACACCGCGCAGAAATGGTCGGCCACCGCCGCATCGCCCAATTGCGTGACGACATATTGGCGCGCGCTGGCGGCATTCGCCATGGTCTCGATTGTCGTGAAGGTCTTCGAACAGATGATGAAGAGCGTTTCGTCGAGCGGCAATTTGGCGATGAGATCGCCGAGGTCGGCACCGTCGACATTGGCGACGAAGTGCAGGGTCAGATGGTCGGCGACGCAGGGTGCAAGGGCTCGTGCGGCCATGGCGGGCCCGAGATCGGAACCGCCGATGCCGATGTTGACGATGTGCGAGAAGCGCCTGCCGCTGGAGGCTTTGATGTCGCCGTTGCGCACGGCTTCGGCGAAAGCGGCGACGCGCTGGCGTTCACTGCGAACGGCAGCCATGACATCGAGGCCTTCGACATAGAGCGGCGTATCCGAGAAGTTGCGCAAGGCCATGTGCAATGCCGGCCGGGCCTCGGTCTTATTGACGATCGCGCCTGAAAAAAGCGCCGCGCGGCGCTCCTCGACGCCTGCGGTGCGCGCCAAATCGCAGAGCAGCGCCAGCGTCTGCGCGGTCACTTTATGCTTGGAGAAATCAAACAGAATATCGTCGAGTTCGACATGGAATTTGGCGAAGCGTTCGGCATCGTTGGCAAAAAGATCGGCAATGCGCGTCTCATGAAGATCGTCATGAAGGCATTCGAGCTCATAGAGCGCGACGGAGAGGTCGGAAGAGGACATGGCGGATCTTGATCAAAGAGTTCACGGCGGCTACAGCTTGTTCTACACGCCGGGAACCGGATCCGTCCACGTTAGATCACGATGATTTTGGATTGATTCAATCCAAAATCATGAACGTGATCGATTCTAAATATTTAGAGCGGGATATGCAGATAAGCTTGCGCAATCTGCGTAAACTTGATTGCGCCGGAAAACCGGTTCCCACTTTTCCTCATCCCGCTCTGGCGTGCATAATAGCCATTAGCGAAATCAGAATATCCGGCAGGAACCACTTGTTTGAAAGCGCGTCGAGCGCCTATTTGTCGGGCAGCGCCGCTTTCCTTATCTCAC
>JBKQHN010000079.1:0-3052 GCA_052148755.1 Beijerinckiaceae bacterium
CGGAACGCCCTTTGGCCCGTCGCTTGCGACGGGCGTCCCTTCGGAACGCCCTTTGGCCCGTCGCTTGCGACGGGCGTCCCTTCGGAACGCCCTTTGGCCCGTCGCTTGCGACGGGCGTCCCTTCGGAACGCCCTTTTGCGGCCGCCTCCCGACTCAACTCGAGCTTAGCCTTGGTGGGCATTTGAATGCGCAGGTCGCCAACAGGCGACTTGCGTGCAGGGGGGATTCGCCGGAGCCGCACCGTCTGTTCCTTCAAAACGGCAGTTTATTCGAACTAGGCGGCTCACGTCCGCCCTGCGGCCGAAACGCTGGGACATCCCGGTCCGCGACATTCCTGTTGGTAAAGGGCTTTCTCATACCGAACGAACACCGCCCTATGCTTTTGTTAACGTCGAGGAATTAGCTTTACCGTCGGGCAGGTCGCGGGGAGATCAATGGACATTGCTTTGCCGAACGAAGATCACCGAGAGGCATGGTCTGCAAATTCCCGTCCAATGCCGGCGCAAGAGCCGGATTTCGACCGGCTGGTCGAGCTCGCCGCACGGGTATTCGGCGTTCCAATTGCGGCAATTTCCATCAATGGCTGGGACCGGAAATTCATCAAGGCGCGCTTTGGCATCGATGCCCTCGCCATCGATCTTTCCAGCTTTTTTTCGAGTTCCGCCGGCAGCGGCGACGGCGTGTTCATCACTCTCGATGCGACCCCCTATCCGCAATTAGCGGCGCGCCCGGACGCGGCCGGAGCGCCCCAAATCGGGTTTTTCGCGGGCGCGCGGCTGCAATCCACATCCGGCCAGAGCCTCGGCGAATTCTGCATCTTTGATCACGCGCCGCGCCGAAAATTCAGCGATCGTGACCGCCGGACGCTCCTCGACTTTGCGGCAATCACGGTGGATCATATCGAGCGGCGGCGCCTTGCCATCGCCGAGCGCGCGAGCGAGAGTCGATTTGAAAATATAGCCTCGACGTCGCCCGACGGAATCATCTGCACCGATCGGGCGGGCACGATCACTTTTTGGAACAAGGCCGCAGAGAACCTCTTCGGCTATTCGGCCACGGAAACGATCGGCCAGAATCTGCAGATCATCGTGCCGGAGCGCTTTCGCAACCAGACGAGCGAAGTCACCGAGATCGCCGGCGCCGGATCGTCGAACCTGATGGGATCGTCGAACGTGATCGGCTCGACCATCTCGCTCATTGCCCGCCGCCGCAACGGCAGCGAATTTCCAATCGAGCTGTCCCTGTCGCAATGGCGGCAGGATGGCGAGGCGAGTTTCGGCGCCATCATTCGCGACGTCACGCAACGTCTGGCGAGCGAAGAGTGGCTGTTCCGTCTCGCACATCTCGATTCGCTGACCGAATTGCCCAATCGCATGGTGTTGCGCAACCGCATCGATGAAGCCGTTGCAAACGAGGCGCCGGCTTGCGTTCTCCTGATCGATCTTGACGGTTTCAAGGACGTCAACGACACACTCGGCCATTCGGCAGGCGACATGCTGTTGAAAATGGTCGCCGCACGCATCCTCGCCCTGGTCGGCGGGAACGACACGGTTGCGCGGCTCGGCGGCGATGAATTTGCAGCGCTTTTGCCTGGCCTCGATGATCCCCTCAGGGTTGCCGCGATCAGCGATGCCCTGATCAAGGCCATAGCAGAACCCTTCACGATCGATGGACAGCCCGTCATCATCGGCGCCAGCATAGGGATCGCCCTTTGTCCGGCCCACGGGCGCATGGCGGAAGATCTTCTCGCCAACGCGGACCTCGCCCTCTACCAGGCCAAAGCCGAAGGCCGCCATTGCAGACGCTTTTTCATGCCCGCCCTTCGGCATGCCGCGCTGAACCGACGAACCTACGAGATTGAACTGCGCATGGCCGCCGCAGAAAAACAATTCGAGCTACACTACCAGCCTGTGGTCCACATTTCCGACGGCGCCCTGATCGGCGCCGAAGCTTTGATGCGGTGGCGGCATCCCCAGCGCGGAATCTTGTCTCCCGGAGCCTTTTTCTCTGTCCTGGAAACGAGCCTCCTTGCCGCAGTGATCGGCGACTGGGCCCTCGAGACGGCCTGCGCCCAAACAGCAATGTGGCGGCGCTCGGCCATGCCGGATTTTCGCATCAGCGTGAATCTTTTCGGCGTGCAATTCAAGACGGGCGACATCGAATCGACAGTCCGGGAGACGCTTGCCAGGCATCAACTGTCGGCCGAAGCGCTCGAACTCGAAATTACCGAAAATATCATTCTGCGCCACGACGAAGCTATGATCCGCCCGATGCGCAATCTGCATCATTTCGGCGTCGGCATCGCCTTCGACGATTATGGGACCGGCTATGCGTCGTTGAGCCTCCTGAAGCGCTTCCCTTTGAGCCGTCTCAAGGTCGACCGCAGCTTCGTCCGTGACGTGTGCACGGACCCCGAAGACGCCGCGATCGTAAAAGCCATTCTCTATCTCGGCCAAAGCTTCGGTCTCGGTGTGATTGCCGAAGGCGTCGAAACCGCAGAGCAACAGGCCTTTTTATCCGCCAATGGCTGCCTGGAAGCGCAAGGCTTCCTTTTCGGCAAACCCATGCCCGCGGAAGCCTTCGAACAGCAATTTCTCGTCAAACGCGTGAAGCGTGTGCGTTCGGCCTAAATCGGAAAAATCTGGTCCGCCTTTCCAATACTAGGCCGGATCTATCGGTTGGTCATATGTGACTTGGTCTAACTTATTGAATTAACAAGTAGTTCTATCGAATAGGCCGGGCCGGCCGATCGGCATGCACACTAAATCGGAAAGATCAGCCTGGCGGCGGCTCCGCGTGGCACGACTTCGGCTGGCCCGGCGTCGGGCTCGGCGTCAGGCTTGGCGTGTTGAACTTTTGCCAACCGCCGCAATTGTCGCAGCCGGCCAGGATCAAGGATCCCAGGACTAGCCCAACAACCAATACGATGCGGCGCCGCATTCCGGAACTCCATTTGCCGCTCGAGGCGCGTGCCGATTCGCATAGTCTGATCGGACAGACCTGATCGATGAGACCACACGCCCCGGCCTTGACCCGCTCTCGTCTAGCACAA
>JBKQHN010000080.1:0-34366 GCA_052148755.1 Beijerinckiaceae bacterium
CCCGGAAAAGTGGCCCCACTTTTCCGACAAGGACATGCTCCAACTTTTTGAATTGGCGCGTATTCTTGATCGATCGGGTGATTCCACCCGATCGGAATACGCGCTAGAGCATGTCCGGGAAAAGTTGATGGATTTTTCCGGGACATGCTCCAACTTATTGATGCAGAGCTGATTTTTCCCGTTGCGGAATCGCAGTCCAAGCACGTCGGGTATACCCGATGTAGCAAACATGCGATGCCACGCAATCGGGATTGGCTCTTGGCTGCCCGATGCGGCTCGACCGAGCCGAGGCCTCAGCGGGCAGCGAAGACGAAAAAAGCATGGCTTGCCTTCAACAAGGTGGTTGTTTGAGGGCGGCAGGAGCAAACAGATTTAGACGCCGGGCCTATTTGTCCGGCACCACGGACAAGAACGGGCACTGCCCCAGGATTTGGAACGCATGAGCGAGTCGAAGAATTCCGGCGACACTACTTTGAGCGTCGCCCCGACCAAGACCTTGTCGCTGAAACGACCGGTCGAGGCGGGGATCGTGCGCCAGAGCTTTTCCCACGGCCGTTCGAAGGCGGTCGTGGTCGAAAAGGTCAAGCGCCGCACGATTGCGCCAGGCGAAGCCCATCCGCCGCGCGAGTCGGCGCCGGCTGCACCAGCCCCGGCGCCTGCCGCTGCAGCTCCGGCGCGGCCACAGCCGGCAGCCCTGCGCGACCGGCCGGCTGCGCCACGTGCGCCCGCAGGCGTCGTTTTGCGCTCGCTGTCCGAGGAAGAACGTGAGGCGCGGGCGCGCGCTTTGACCGGCGCCCGCGAACGCGAAGAAGAAGAACGGCGCCTCGCCACCATCGAAGCCCGCGCCCGCGAAGAGCGGGAGGCGAGCGAAAAAGCCGAGCGCTTGGCAGCCGAGGCGCGCAAGCGTGAAGAAGACGCGCGCCGCGTGCAGGAGGCGGAATCGAAACGGCGGGCGGAAGATGAGGCCAAGCGCCGGCTCGAGAGCGGCGGCGCACCCGCGCCGAGCCTCGCCTCAGCGCCGCCGTCGGCGCCGCGGAGATCCGCGGCCGGGCATACGGCGGGAGTCGCCGCAGTCCCATCTCTTGCAGCGCGGCAGGCGGTCCCAGAGGAAGAAGACACCAAGCGCGTGATCCGGCGTCCGGGAGTGCCGACGAAAGTCGTTCTGCCCCGCCCGACCCGCGGCGCGGAGCCGAAGAGCCGCGGCCGCCTCACCGTCGCCAGTGCAACCGGCGAAGAAGATGAGCGCACGCGTTCGATCGCCGCCTTCCGGCGCCGCACGCAGAGGCTCAAGGGCCATCTCAACGAACCGAAGGAAAAGCTCTCCCGCGAAGTCGTTCTGCCGGAATCGATCACCGTCCAAGAACTCGCCAACCGCATGTCCGAAAGGGCGGTCGACGTGATCAAGCTCTTGATGAAGCAAGGCCAGATGGTGAAGATCACCGACGTCATCGATGCGGACACCGCCGAGCTCGTCGCCCAGGAGCTCGGGCACTCGGTCAAGCGCGTCGCCGAATCCGATGTCGAAGAAGGCCTGTTCGATACGCTGGTTACAGGCGAGCATCTCGTCCCGCGTCCGCCGGTCGTCACCATCATGGGCCATGTCGATCACGGCAAGACGTCGCTGCTCGATGCGGTTCGCCATGCCAATGTGGTCTCCGGCGAGGCTGGCGGCATCACTCAGCATATCGGCGCCTATCAGATCGTGGCGCCCAACGGTTTGCCGGTGACGTTCATCGACACGCCTGGCCATGCCGCTTTCACCGCCATGCGCGCACGCGGCGCCAAGGTCACCGATATCGTCGTTCTGGTCGTCGCGGCCGACGACGGCGTCATGCCGCAGACGGCTGAAGCGATTGCGCATGCCCGCGCCGCGCAGGTGCCGATGATCGTGGCGATCAACAAGATCGACAAGCCCGGTGCGAAGCCCGAACGCGTCCGCAGCGAATTGCTGCAATATGAGGTGCAAGTCGAATCGCTCGGCGGCGACACGCTCGAAGTCGAGGTCTCGGCGACGCAGAAGCTCAACCTCGATAAGTTGCTCGATGCGATTGCGCTGCAGGCGGAAGTTCTCGATCTTCGTGCCAATCCGGATCGTTCGGCGGAAGGTACCGTGATCGAAGCCCGCCTCGATCGCGGCCGCGGTCCGGTCGCGACCGTTCTCGTGCAAAGAGGCACTTTGCATACCGGCGATCTCGTTGTCGCCGGTTCGCAATGGGGCCGGGTCCGGGCATTGATCGACGACCAGGGCCACATCCGTCAGGACGCCGGCCCTTCGATGCCGGTCGAGGTCTTAGGTTTCTCGGGTTCGCCGGAAGCCGGCGACCGCGTCGCCGTGGTGGAGAGCGAAGCGCGGGCTCGCGAGATCACCGAATATCGCGATCGGCAGAGGCGCGATAAAGCCGCTGCCCGCGGTGTCGTGCGCGGTTCGCTCGCCGATATGATGAGTCAGCTCAAGACGGCGGGCCGTAAGGAATTTTCGCTCGTCATCAAAGCCGATGTGCAGGGCTCGCTGGAAGCCATTTTGGCAAGCCTGGAAAAGCTCAATACCGAGGAAGTGGTGGCCCGCGTGATCCATGCCGGCGTCGGCGGGATCACCGAAACCGATATAACTCTGGCGGAAGCCTCGCATGCCGTCGTGATCGGCTTCAACGTGCGCGCCCACAAGGAAGCGCGGGCGCTCGCCGAACAGGGTGGGATGGAAATCCGCTACTACAACATCATCTACAATCTCGTCGATGATGTGAAAGCCGCAATGTCCGGCCTTCTCGCGCCGACCTTGCGTGAAGAAATGCTCGGCAACGCGCAGATCCTCGAAGTGTTCAACATTTCGAAGGTCGGCAAAGTGGCGGGCTGCCGCGTCACCGACGGCATCGTCCAACGCGGCGCCAATGTCCGCCTGATCCGCGACAACGTCGTGGTCCACGAAGGCAAGCTCTCGACGCTCAAGCGCTTCAAGGACGAAGTCAAGGAGGTCGTATCCGGTCAGGAATGCGGCATGGCTTTCGAGAATTATCAGGACATGCGCGTCGGCGACGTGATCGAATGCTATATCGTGCATGAGATCAAGCGCTCGCTCTAGACGCGAGTGCATCCTTCTCCCGCTTGCGGGAGAAGGTGCCGAGCGAATGCGAGGCGGATGAGGGCGGTCGAAGCAGGGCTGCTTTCACCGTCCTCAGGAAGCAGCTCGGGCGGGAAACACGTCGCTCCATGAATAGATTATTTGCAGTCGAGATTAGTGAGGCCGACCAGCCCTCATCCGACCCTTGCTGATGCAAGGGTCACCTTCTCCCGCTTGCGGGAGAAGGGGCGCTGCGAAGAGCGCCAAAGGAGAATGGCGCCAGAGAGAATCCCATGTCCAGAGCCCATCAGCAAGGCGGAGAGCCGTCGCAGCGCATGTTGCGCATTGCGGAACTCATTCGCCACACCATGTCCGATCTCCTCACCCGCGGGACGATCAATGATCCGCTGCTCGAAGGTCGCGTCATCAGCGTGCCCGATGTGCGGATGAGTCCGGATCTGAAACTCGCCACGATCTATGTCTTGCCGCTCGGCGGCAAGGACATGAAAGAGGTCGTGGCGGCACTCGATCAACATAGAAAATTTTTACGCGGCGAGATCGCCAAGCGCATCAATCTGAAATTTGCGCCCGACATTCGTTTCAAGGCCGATCGGAGCTTCGAATTTGGCACAAAGATCGATGCTTTGTTCAACGAGCCGAAGGTCACGCAGGATTTGCAGCAAGATCTACAGAAGGCCGCGGACAAGTCTTCATGAACGCGCCCCGTTCGGACCGCGTCGAGATCAATGGCTGGGTCGTGCTCGACAAACCCGTCGGCATGACGTCGACCCATGCCGTTTCCCGCCTGAAGCGCATCTTCCACGCCAAGAAAGCCGGCCACGCGGGCACGCTCGATCCTTTGGCGTCGGGCCTTCTGCCGATTGCTTTCGGCGAGGCGACGAAGACGGTCCCCTTCGTGCAGGATGGCGAAAAAGCCTATCGCTTCACGATTGGCTGGGGCGCGGAAACCGATACTGATGATTCCGACGGCAAAGTCGTGAGGCACTCCGATGCAAGGCCGGAGCTTGCGCAGATTCAGGCGGCGCTGCCGCAATTCATCGGCACGATTTTGCAACAGCCGCCGGCATATTCTGCGATCAAGGTGGCGGGCGAACGCGCCTATGATCTGGCAAGAGACGGCGCGCCCGTCGATCTTGCGCCGCGACCCGTCACGATTCATGACCTCTGGCTCGTCAGTGCCGAGCGCGATGAAGCGACACTCGAAGCGCGCTGCGGCAAAGGCACTTACGTGCGCGCTCTGGCGCGCGATCTCGGCCGCATGCTCGGCTGCTTTGGCCATGTGACCGCGCTGCGGCGAACCCGCGTCGGGCCGTTCACCGAGACGGATGCGGTGTCGCTTGAGCGTTTGATGGAAGCGCCGCCCTTCGCGTGCCTGCGCCCGGTCGAGGCCGGGCTTATGGAAGTGACTCAAATCATCGTCGATCGCGAAGCGGCGGCGCGCTTGCGGCGCGGCCAATCGATTCTGTTGCGCGGCCGCGATGCGCCGGCAGAAGGGCAAGCCTTCGCGTCCTGCGGCGGCGTGGTGGTCGCCGTCGGCACGATCGAGCATGGCGAATTGGTGCCGGGGCGCGTGTTCAACCTGCCGTTTTGAGGGCGGGGTCTCCATAAACGCTTGCATGGATTTTGAACCAGCGGCAATAATACTTGACTCTGCGATTTATTGTAGCTACATTAATTGCATGGCGGAGGCGCCGAGATTTCCCCCGTTTGAAAGCTTTTCTTGGGATGAGCGCAAGCGTGAAGCCAATGTTTTGAAACATGGCGTCGATTTCTCTGTCGCGGCGACTTTCGATTTCGAAACCGCCGTCATCCGGATCGACAATCGCTTCGATTACGGCGAACTGCGGGAGATCGGCATCGGCTTTATCGGTAGCCGTCTCTACGTCCTTGTCTTCGCCCGCCGCGCGCCGGCGATCCATGTGATCAGCTTGCGTAAGGCCAATCACCGCGAAGGGAACGATTATGCCGCGAACGCCAAGAAAGCCTGACCATATCAGCCAAGCGGATTGGGATGCCGTCGACTCGCCGGAACTGAGTTCGGAATTCATCGCTCGTATGCGCCCGGTCCGCGAGGTTGCGCCGGAGCTGATTGCCTTCCAAAGACTTCTAGAAAAAAAGCGCGGCCGTCCGAAGGCCGAGACGACGAAGCAATTGCATTCCATCCGTCTCTCGTCGGAAGTCGTCGAACATTTCAAGGCCGGCGGTGCTGGCTGGCAGACACGGATCGACGAGGCCTTGCTCGCCCTCGTCCATAAGGGGCGCGCGGCGCCGAAAAAGGCAGCGACCAAGAAGGCTCCAGTCAAGAAGACGGCTGCGAAGAAAGCAGCCCGCTCCATAAGACCCGCCGGCCGCGTCAGTGGGACGAAGAACGCGCGGAAGCACGCATGAGCGAGAGCGGGATGAAAAAAGCGGCGCGGCCAATCGATATTATTGCGCGGCCGCGATGCGCCGGTGAAAGGGCAAGCCTTCGCGTCCTGCGGCGGCGTGGGGTCGCGATCGGCACCGTCGAGCATGGCGAATTGGTGCCGGGGCGTGTGTTCAACCTGCCGTTTTGAGGGCGCACGCAAGATTACGGCTCAAGAATCTTGCTCTTAGGGGCGCCGGCATGATAATCTAGTCAGCATGACTAGAACCGCTAAAACTCCTTCGAAACCCCCGCGCCCGCCCGGCCGCTGGCTGCTGCAAGACGCCAAGGCCCGCTTCAGCGAGCTGGTGCGACGCGTCCGCAGCGAAGGCCCGCAGCATGTGACCGTGCACGGCCGCGACGAAGTCGTCGTCATCTCGGCCGAAGAGTTTCGTCGGCTCAAAGGCGATCGGACAGGCGAAGCGCTCATTGCCGCCATGCAAGCCTCACCCTACCGCGACATCGACATCGAACCGAGGCGCGACCGGATGCCGGTGCGCGGGGTCGATCTGTGACGGGTTGGCTGCTCGACACGAATATCCTCTCCGAGCTGCGCCGCCAGAAGCCCGAACCCAAAGTACGTGCTTTCATCGCCGCGCAGCCGCTCGAACAGCTTTACGTCAGCGCCGTCACCTTCGCCGAAATCCGCTTCGGTATCGAGCGTGTCGCCGATGCAAGCCGCCGCGCCGAACTCAATGACTGGCTGACGCACAAGGTGCGGCCAATGTTCGAAGGCCGCATCTTACCCGTCAGCGAAGATGTCATGTTCAAGTGGCGGCTGCTGGTCGAGGAAGGCCGCAAGGCCGGGCACACTTTCTCGCAGCCTGATCTCATCATCGCGGCAACTGCGCTGTGCTACGGCCTGACAATCCTGTCTCGCGACACAGGTGATTTCGAGCGCGCCCGTGCTCCGGTCGTCAATCCATGGCAATGACGTTTAGCAGCTGATTTGTGCACCAAAAATGCGCTTATGGATCAAGGGTGCCGGCATCGGTCGGAAGTCTTGGAAGGGATTAAAAAAATAGGCCGAGTTAAGGAACTCACTAAACTGTCATTGTAAATCCGCGTAAATCTGGAGTTTATCGGGATATGCCCTCCTCATTCGCCGCAATGCTGCACGACTGGCGCGATTTCTATCTGCTCATCGGCACGGCGTCGGCCACGCTGGTCGGCCTGATGTTTGTCGCCGCTTCGATCGGCTCGAGCATTTTCAACGAAAAGCACAGCGCCCCGCTGAACGCCTTCCTCTCCCCAACGGTCGCGCACTTCACCGCAGTGCTGGTTGCATCTCTCCTGATGGTAATCCCGACCCTCAGCTGGCGCATTCTTGGCGGCTTGCTGGGAGTTGGCGGGCTAGCGGGCCTGGCCTATAGCGGCAGAATATTGGTGCAGATCATCATCCAGCAAATCTTCAAAGTCGACTTCAGCGACCGGACATTCTACGCGCTGATCCCGGTGCTGGGATATCTGCTGTCGCTCTGTGCAGCGGTGCTGCTGTTCATGGAATCGGCGGCGAGCGCCAATGTAATCGCCGCCGCCCTGATGATTTTGCTTCTGGCCGGCATCCGCAACGCTTGGGACATGATGGTGTGGATCGCAATCAACGCGCCATCCGGCCGGGAAACTTCCTCCTGAACCGGGTCACCGGACGGCGTTTCTCCTGCCTCTGCCTCATTCCGTTCTTTGAAACCGGACATGGCGGGCAGTTCGACGAAGCGCCGCCGATCTCACAACCCACCTCTAGATCACGATGATTTTGGATTGAATCAAACCAAAATCATGAGCGTGATCGATTCTAATGATTTAGAGCGGGATGCAACAGAGCCATATGAAAGACGTCTCGCCTTCAGGTCTTGGCACGCGCGGGATCGTCGCAACTCTCGGCCTGCTGCAAATCCTCGCTTGGGGTTCGACCTTCTATCTTCTCGCCGTCCTCGGCCGGCCGATCGCCGCCGATACCGGCTGGCCCTTCGCAGGGGTGATCGGCGGAGTCTCGCTCGCATTGCTCATCGCCGGTCTTGTGTCGCCCTTCGTCGGCCGGACGATCGCGGCGCGCGGCGGAAGGCCTGTGCTCGCTGCCGGCGCCGCGCTGCTGGCGCTTGGTTTGGCAGGGGTGGCCCTGTCGCCCAACCTGCCGGCCTACCTCTTCGCCTGGGCCGTCGTCGGCTGCGGCATGGGTGCGGGCCTTTATGATCCGGCGTTTTCCACGCTCGGCGAGCTCTACGGCCGCGACGCCCGGCGCCTCATCACTGCAGTGACTTTGTTCGGCGGCTTTTCGAGCACGCTCGCATGGCCGGCTACGGCATTTCTGCTCGATCACGCGGGATGGCGAGCAACCTGCGCCACTTATGCCGCGCTTGAACTCGGCCTCGGCGTTCCCGCCTACTTGCTGCTGCTGCCAAGGCAATCGAAGGCCGCAAGGACGTCAGCTGCTTCAGCGAAAGATGCGTCGCCGGAACTGCCGCCGCACAAACAGCGCCTTGCTCTCTTCCTGCTCGGCACGATGTTGACCCTCGGTGCCGGCATGCTGTCGCTGATGTCGACGCATCTGTTGAGCCTGCTTCAGGCGGGTGGACTGGGGCTGGCTGCGGCGGTCGCTCTCGGCGCTTTGGTCGGCCCTTCGCAGGTCGCGGCGCGAATTCTGGAAATGAGCTTTGGCCACGGCCATCATCCGGTCTGGGCCATGCTCGCCGGCACCGTGCTGCTGGCAATCGGCATGGCGCTGTTGTGGAGCGGCTGGCCGCTGCCGGCGCTCGCGTTGGTAGCTTATGGCATGGGGAATGGTATCAGCTCGATCGTGCGGGGCACAGTTCCGTTGGTCCTGTTCGGGCCGGCCCGCTATCCCGAGCTGATGGGCAAGCTGGGGCTGCCGATCCTGCTGGCGATGGCGCTAGCTCCGGCCGCCGGTGCGCCCTTGATCGAATATGGCGGCGCGGCTCAGACGTTCGCCGTGCTGACTATGATCGCGACTGCCAATGTCGGCTTGGCACTTGTCCTGGTCCGGCTCTGCCGGGCTTGAAAATGCCCGCCCCCTTCCCCCCGCCACAATTTCCTGTATAAGACCCGCCTCGCGCGGAAAAATCCGCGGCTTCCTCCAAAACCCTGCTGGACGACATCCCGGCCTGGCCGCGGGCGGAAGCTCATTGAAATTGAAAGGAAATCCGATGTCGATCACGGCCGAACGCAAACAAGCGGTCATCAAGGACTATGCCAACAAGCCCGGCGACACGGGCTCGCCCGAAGTCCAGGTTGCCATCCTGACCGAGCGAATCGCCAATCTGACTGAACATTTCAAGACCCATGTGAAGGACAATCACTCGCGCCGCGGCCTGCTCAAGCTCGTCTCGCTGCGCCGGCAATTGCTCGACTATGTGAAGGCGCAGGACGAGTCGCGCTACAAGGTTTTGATCGAGCGGCTTGGGATTCGGCGCTAGTTTTAAGCCTTGCGCGAAGCGGGTCAGGCGGCATTTGGGCTTTTTTCTGCATCGCTGCAATTCCGACTGCGAAGTGATTCACGCGTCGCCCGGAATGGCTCGCATGTCGCAGAACGCGGCGCCCTTGAGCCAATAAGGACATGCTCTAGCTTGGTGATTTAGCGCAGAGTTTCATCGACGCAAGGATTCCCTCCGATCCGAATCCGCGCTAATGTCGCAGGCAAATTGGAAATACGTCAGCTTTCGAGTGCGGCGGCATCGTGCCGGCGCATGATCGAGGCAAAGACGCAGGCAAAGGCAGGCTATGGCAGGATCGCCGGATGCTGAGGGGGTAATGCTCCCTTCAGCCTCCCGCAATCTTGCACATGGCCGTAAGCGGCGGCCGGAAGCGTGGCCGCTGTTCCCGTCTCGGATTCACACTTCGGTAGGTCTGTTCGAGACAGGACCCAAGGGTCGCCTTCGCGGCCCCTGGGATTATGTCTTCAGCTTTGCGTCTTTGCTGCTTTGTAGGAAAGACCATGCTCAATGTTTGATATCCATCGTGAAGAAGTGCAGTGGGCCGGGCGCAAGCTCGTGCTCGAAACCGGGCGGATTGCGCGTCAGGCAGACGCCGCCGTGTTTGCCTCCTACGGCGAGACGACCCTGCTGGCGACTGTCGTTTCGGCGAAAACCCCGAAACCCGGCATCGATTTTTTTCCGCTCACAGTCAATTATCAGGAAAAGGCCTTTGCTGCGGGCCGCATCCCCGGCGGCTATTTCAAACGCGAAGGCCGCCCGACCGAGCGCGAGACCTTGGTGTCCCGCCTGATCGACCGGCCGATCCGGCCGTTGTTTCCGGATGGCTATCGAAACGACACGCAAGTCATCGTCACCGTGTTGTCCTATGACCTCGAAAACGATTCCGACATCCTTGCGCTGGTCGCGGCTTCCGCCGCCTTGACGCTTTCCGGCATTCCCTTCATGGGCCCTGTCGGTGCTGCGCGGGTCGGATATTTCAATGGCCAGTTGAAAGTCAATCCGACGCTCGAGGAGATGAAGGACTCGGCGCTCGACCTCGTCGTTGCCGGCACCGGCGATGCCGTGCTCATGGTCGAGTCGGAAGCTAAGGAACTCTCCGAGGCGGTGATGCTGGAAGCCGTCATGACGGGTCATCGCGGCTTTCAGCCGGTCATCGATGCGATCATCAGGCTCGCCGAACGCGCGGCCAAAGATCCACGCGAACTCGTCGTGCCGGACAAGACCGCGGTCGAAGCCGCGGTCCGCGAGATTGCCGAAGCGGAGTTGCGTGAGGCCTATAAGATCATAGCCAAACACGAGCGCTATGCGGCCGTCGACGCGGTGCGCGCCAAAGTCACGCAGCGGCTGTTTCCGGAAGGGGCCGAACCGCGCTTCTCGCGCGAACACGTGGCCCAGGAGTTCCATGATCTGCAAGCCAAGGTCGTGCGCTGGAATATTCTCGACACGCAAATAAGAATCGACGGGCGCGACGTCAGGACCGTCCGGCCGATCCTTGCGCAAGCGGGCGTCTTGCCGCGCACCCACGGCTCCGCCCTCTTCACGCGCGGCGAAACCCAGGCCCTCGTCGTCGCGACTCTCGGCACCGGCGAGGACGAACAATACGTCGACAGCTTAGAAGGAACCTATAAGGAGCGTTTCCTGCTCCATTATAATTTCCCGCCCTACTCGGTCGGCGAGACCGGCCGCATGGGTTCGCCCGGCCGCCGCGAAATCGGTCACGGCAAGCTCGCTTGGCGTGCCATCCGCCCGATGCTGCCGACGGCGGCGGAATTTCCCTACACGATCCGAATCGTCTCGGAGATAACCGAATCGAACGGCTCCTCCTCCATGGCGACCGTCTGCGGCTCTTCGCTCGCCTTGATGGATGCCGGCGTGCCGCTGAAACGGCCGACGGCAGGCATAGCGATGGGCCTCATCCTCGAAGGCGAGCGCTACGCCGTTCTCTCCGATATTCTCGGTGACGAAGACCATTTGGGCGATATGGACTTCAAAGTGGCCGGCACGGAAGAAGGTGTCACCTCTCTGCAGATGGACATAAAGATCACCGGCATCAACGAAGAGATCATGCGGGTGGCTCTGGCTCAGGCCAGGGACGGACGGCTTCATATCCTCGGCGAAATGGCCAAGGCATTGACAGGTGCACGGGCCGAACTCGGCGAATTCGCACCGCGGATCGAAACCCTGAAAATCCCGACCGACAAGATTCGCGAAGTGATCGGCACGGGCGGCAAAGTGATCCGCGAAATCGTCGAAAAGACCGGCGCCAAGATCAATGTCGAAGACGATGGCACGGTGAAGGTCGCCTCGTCGGACGCCAATTCGATTCGCGCTGCAATCAATTGGATCAAATCGATCGCCACCGATCCGGAAGTCGGCCAAATCTACGAAGGCACTGTGGTCAAGGTCGTGGACTTCGGCGCGTTTGTGAATTTCTTCGGCTCGCGCGATGGTCTCGTGCATATTTCACAGCTCGCCAAGGGCCGAGTCGCGAAAACGAGCGATGTCGTCAAGGAAGGCGACAAGGTGAAGGTGAAACTATTGGGCTTTGACGATCGCGGCAAAGTGCGGCTGTCGATGCGGATCGTCGATCAGCAGACCGGCGAGGATCTCGAGGCCAAAGAAAAAGCCGAGCGCCAGGCCGAAGTGGGAGAATAGACTTTTCGTGCCGGGCCATGATCTTCAGCGAGGGTCATGGCCCGCAGCACGTCAGCATCAATCGTCGAGACCACCCACGTGCTTTTGCGCATAGAGCTGCACGCCGAGCTGGCGAACGAGCTCCTGCTGCGTCTCGAGGAAGTCGATGTGATGTTCTTCGTCCTTCAGGAGACCGTCGTAAAGCTCCTTGGTGACGAAATCCTGCGCCGAGAAACAATAGGCGGCAGCCTCGGTATACAGCGCCCGCGCATCGAGTTCGGCGGCAAGGTCGCTCGCCAGGATTTCTTCGACCGTCTGCCCGATGCGCAGCGGATCGAGCAGTTGCATATTTGGGAAGCCTTCGAGAAACAGAATACGTTGGACGAAGCGATCGGCGTGCTGCATTTCCTCGATTGATTCGGCGCGCCATTTTTTTGCGAGATCCTTGTATCCCCAATTTTCCAGGATCCGATAATGCAGCCAATATTGATTGATTGCCGTCAGTTCGCTTCTGAGGCTGCGGTTCAAATATTCGATGACCCGTTCGTCACCCTTCATTATCGCTGTCTCCCGGCGTGTGGCGGATAAGCCAACCACAAGTGTAAGGCCGGCACCCAGATTCTGCAAGAAAGCTGGAGCTGCTCGGCAATTTCGTATCGCTTGGCCGCCGCGAGCGGCGCCCGGTCACACCGTCAAGTTTTGCTGTACTGGCGCAGACCGCGCCCAGTGTGAGAACTCCGGGCAAGTTCCTGCGAATGAAGACTCAAACGAGCGCAGCGGCGCCGACGATGCAGGTGGCATTGGAAGTCTTCGCGGGCCGCACGCTTTCGGCAAGAGCTTCGGAGATGATCATCCGCACAGTGGCAAAGCAGCGGCCGCAATGCGGGCTGCAGCCGAGGCAGCGATAGATGGCGGCCGGCGTACGCGGACAAGCCTCGTCTTGCAGCGACGCCTTGATCTCGGACTCTGAAATGACATTGCAAGAGCAGACGATCATCCGACGAACATTCCTGGGCAAATTCCTGGGGCAAGCTGCAATTGTTGAGCCAAAAAAGCTGGAAAACGCAGCATCGGTTTCAGCTGAACCGAGTTGCAAGGCGCTCGAAGCGTTCCCGACTGGTGCCTAATTCTAAGGCTGGACAGTCACCCAAGCAAGCATGGCAATGAACTTTACAGCGATTCTAAAAATGCTGTTCCAACATGAGCTATTTGAAGTAATTACAATAAAGTGCGTGCAGAATGGGGACCGGTTTCAGGATTGGTTTGTGGCTTGTCACTTGTCCAGTTTGAAAGAGCGTAGACTGGCGCCAAGACCGAAATTGCCGCGATGGGCTTCATCATACAGGCGTGGGAAGAGGTCCTGGGCTGTCGCAAGAGCCGCATTCTGGATGATGGGCAGCGGCTTCGGGCTTGCGATCGCAACGAGAAGCTGCAGCTTGCCATTGGCAATATCGGGGCCAAGTCTTGCGCTGAACGGCATTTTTTCGTCCGTCGGCGGATAAGGCATTGCCGTAAGACGGCGTACGGAGCCGTCATCGGCGACGAGCAGGAGTTCGATTTGGCGCCCCCCTATGCCGTCGATCATTCCACTTAGATTTTGCCCGAGCTTGAGAGCTGTCTGCGACAGAGCGATTTTCGGCGCTGCGGTCCTTGCGATTCGCAACCGGCCGAGGAGGTCGAGGGCGGGGCATTGGGCGGGTGCGACCTCGTGCGCGCCAATCTCGGCCTCGAAACCAGTCTTGTCGCGAAATGCAACGTCAAGTCTGTCGAACGCCGCGCGCCTCACCCCATAGCCTTCGAGAAGCGCAGATTGCTCGGTGATTTGCAGCGGCTTGACGAAGAAACAGGGACCGCCGTCATATTCGGAGACGAAGTTCGTCATTCCAACGATGCTATTTTCGACCTTCAGGGTGACCTGGTTGCGTTTCAGTTCGTCAATAACGGGATGTGGACGCCAGATAACATAGGCGCCAAAGGCTGCCGCGATCACCAGCGAGATCACAGCACCCACCGCGAAGGAGTTTATTCGAGGAAGCGGTTCGTCTTTCCACTTACGTTGCTGCAGATCAGCCCTTGTCTTCGCAGCGCCCGTCCTGCTAGCGGCGGTCTTGGTGGCAGGCGTCTTGTCAGCACCTGCCTTGCCGGTGATTGTCTTGGCAGTGATTGTCTTGGCGGTGATTGTCTTGGCGGTGACTGTATTGGCACGCGCCAGCGGCTTCGGCGAGGCTGATCTTGGCTTTGCATCGAAGGGCCAAGCCGCGACTTCGGCCATCGATGCCGGGCGGTCATTGGGGTCGGGCCGCAACATAGTTTCGATGAGGGGGCGCAACCGCGTGTCCACTCCGCTCAGATCCGGCACCTTGCGGCGCTTTTCGATGACGTCGACGTGGTTTCCGCCCATATTGATGGGCTTTTGTCGCAGCGCCTCCGTAAGCACCAGCCCGAGGCTGTAGATGTCCGATTTTGGAGTCACGTCGCCGCCGAACAAGCCGAGTTGTTCCGGTGAAACATAATTGTATTTTCCAGCGAAGCCGCTGCCGATGATCGTGCCGCCACTGTCGAGCCGGTTCGAGCGGGCAATCCCGAAGTCGATGATTTTCGCCCGTTTCATGTCGCTGCCCGGAATAATGATATTGTCGGGCGAGACATCGCGGTGGATGATGCCTTGCTCATGCGCCGCCTGAAAGCCGGCGGCGATTCGTACCATCAATCGATACACGTCTTCGCAAGGGAGCGGGCCTTTGCGCAAAATCGCAGACAAAGACTCTCCGTTGACAAATTCCATCGCGAGGTAAGGACGCCCGAGAACCGGGTCCGTCGTGAACACATAATAGCGGACGATGGCTTCGTGATAGAGGTTGTGGAGAGCTGCAGCTTCCTTCCGAAACAGCGCAAAGGCGGCTTCCGCCTCGCTCAAATCCGAGCGGATAAGCTTGATCGCGACCGGGTCTCCGGTTTGAATGGCATGGCCGCGATAGACTTCGCCCATGCCGCCGACCGCAATCAGCTCATCGATCTCGTAGATGCTGTTGAGTTGCGTGCCGGTGGATATGATCGGCCGCGCCTGGTCGGGCCTGGGCTTGTCAGACATCGGAGCCTCTATCGGACTGCTGCGAAGCCGCCTCCGGCAACAGAACCGTTCCGCTGCCCGGCCCATAACGCACCGCCACGACCGTGACATTGTCCACGGCGCCGCGCTGGATCGTCAAGGCGACGAGCGCATCGCAGGCACTCTGTGCGCCATTGGCGCGCACATGCGCTAAAATCTCCGCATCGCTCACATGCGTGGTGAGACCATCGCTGCAAATCACGAAGACGTCGCCGCGCGCGAGGTTGCCCGAGGTGACTTCGATCTCCGCCTCCGCATGAACGCCAATCGCCCGCGTCACGACGTTGCGACGCGGCCAAGTTTGTGCCTCCTCTTCGCTCAAGACACCTTCCGCGACGAGTTCGGCGACTTCCGTGTGATCGCGCGACAATTGCACAATAGTCGCGCCGCGGACGAGATAGATGCGACTATCGCCCGACCAGGCGCAAGCATAGGCCCCATCGTGGGCGAGCAGAATCGCAACCGTCGTGCCAATGATCATTCCGCCCTTTTCGGTCGCCACATCGAGGAGGGTCTGATTGGCAGAGGCGAGTTGTTCGCTGCATTGAGCCAAGAGTTGCTCGATAGGCGCAGGCCCAGCGATCCTGCGCAGCGCACCGACGACCGTCGTGCTCGCGAGGCGGCCGGCGTCATGACCGCCCATCCCGTCGGCGACCGCCCAAACGCCGGATTCGGGACTTACGAGAAATGCATCCTCGTTGTGGTGGCGCACTTTTCCGACGTCGGTTGCCGCGCCGCTCTCGAACAGTCGCAATGGATCGCTCATCATCCTGTCATCCCGATTGCGATGTTTCCGGCGGTCGACATGCAAACTGCTCCGTCAGCATTGCCGCAAATTGCAAAGGATCAGGCATGGATCTTTGCACAAAGGCCCGCGGCCTGTAATTCTCACTGCCAAGCGTCCACCAACAATTCAAAGCGGTGACAGGCGCGTCATTGTGCTGTCGCACCGTTGCGAAGATCTCTCCGAGCGGCCGGGTGCCCGCGCCTGCTTCGTCCAATCCGGCGAATTCGAGTTTTGCCTCCACCGCCGCGTTCGCGGATGCATTTTGCGGCACGGATTGCCCGTTCAAAGCGCCCAAGTTCTTCAGTCCCATATCGATCGCCTCCCATGGCAGGTCGGCATCCAACAGTGACAGAAGGAAGTCTTCCGCCGCATCGAACCAGGTTTGGCGGGGGTCGCTGTCCGGCATCGAGACAGCCGGATCGAGCTCCGTCTGGGCCACCAGAGTCAAGGGAAAATAGCGGCCGATCGCATCCATCGAGGGCATCAGGGCACCGACTAGACTGCTGCCACAAAGTTCAGCGCCAAGAAAGAACCGCCAGATGGGCGCCTCGCTGAAGGCTCGCTCCCAATTCGGTTGGCCGAGCGTGGTGCGACTTTGCGCGAGGCAGTTCGCGATCCACGGTTCCCACACGAACAGAAAATGCCGCGGCGTCGCGATGGAGATGAAATCGCGTTTCGACGGGAGTTTTCCGTATAAGCCGCATCGCATGCTGCATTACGTCCCATTCGGGCAGCGCAAGCCGCGTCGTTTATTCAGACTGAGTGCATTCAAACCGTTGTCGAACTCGAAACGGCAGCGGAGCTCACGGTCGCCGAGTGTGAAGACCGCGGTTCCATCGTTCGCGACAGTCTTCAACAGACGCTGGACTGGCCGCGACAGCCGAGCCGCACCGCTCGCGAGCTTGTCAATGGCGCTGGTCAATCGCCTTACTCTCCTGTCTTGCATTGTCCGCGACAGTCTGCAGCAGACGCTGGAAAGGCTGCGGCAGCCGAATCGCATCGCTCGCGAGCCTGTCAATGGCGCTGGTCAATCGCCTCGCCGCTTGATCATCATTCGGTTTCAAGTTCGTTTGGATTTCGCTGAGATCGAAAAGGATCGTGTCGACAGGCCGGCTGCCGGGCGTTCCAGTCACCAAACTGTGGTAAACACGTAAGCTGGCGCTGATCGCCTCAGCGGCTGGCTCGCCCGCCGCCGAGTCCCGAATTTGTGGCAAGCGGACGAGATCGGTTTCTTCGTAGATCGAATCGAGAAGCCTGCTGATGGGGGAGGTCACCAGTCCCGCCGTTTTAAGGAGCGGATAGGTCGGACGATCGACGAGCAAATTGCGCATTTGCAGCTTGTCGAGCGCGCTGTGCCACGCGGCAATGGACGCACGTGCATAGAGCGCGGCAAGATTTTGCGACAACGTGTCGAATTGGACTGAGACGGCGGGTTGATCGCCGCTCGGTCCAAGCACCCAGCGATCGCGCTTCGCCTCGTCCGTCACAAGTGCGACGCGGCCAAGGAAGGCTTTCTCAAATCCAGCCTTCGTGAAGAAATAAGGCACATCCACTTTGGGCAGCGTGTCGTCGAAGACATTCAGCGCGCCGGCGCCCGCCTTGTCCGTGGCGTGCCAGTCCTTGCCCAGGTCGGTTTTGGCTTTCGTCCGCAGAATGTCGAAGGTGCGTTGCGCGATATTAACCCGCGCGAGTGTCGCTTGACATCTTGCGACAAGCGAACCATTGAGCGAGCCGAGAGGGTGGTGGCCCGTATCGAGGTCGAGCATCGCCAAGAGGTGCCTCTCGAGCTCACTTCGATTGGCGGCATATTTCGCGTCGGGGTAAAGACTTCCCGCCCAGTCACTTTCCATCCAGCCGACCATCAACTTGCGGTCGACGGTCTTGAATCCGCCCAGCATCAAATAGACTTTGAGCGCATCGTAAAGATAGGTTGGATCAGTTGCATTCGCTGCGAGCCGTTCTTCGACCCGATAGATGAGACGCGGGCGAAGCAGCCGTTCGAGGCCGTTGTCATAGGCAGATTCTGCTGAAGAATGTAACCGCTCGCCCTGGTCCAATCCGAGCCCGCTCGAGTCGTTATTCGGCTTGCGGCTGCCATAGCCCCCCGGCAGGCTACGCAGTGCCTCGAGCGGCGGTAAGATCTGGAGCAGATCGTGAGTGCGGTCCGCCGTGATGAGATTGGTAAACAGCACATTGTATCTGGCGGCGGCGTTCTTGCTCAGTTGGATCAAGTCGCCGTTGCGCGCGTAGCTGACCCAGAAAATGCCCGCAATGAGCGGCGCGACGATGAACACGACCATGAAACTGGCGGCGGCGCCGATTCTGCTGCTCGTGCGATCGGCGACGAAACCCGCCTCGCCGATGATCACTTTCTTGATGAGATCGGTTAGGAAAAAACTCTTTCCGCGGCCGGAAAAGACGGGCGCTGCGACACCTTCGGCCGCGAAGCTCTTCGACAATGCGCCGAGCAATTTGTCGATGGGGGTGCCTTGCTGTGTGCCGGAGGTAAAGTAAAAGCCGCGCAAGGGGGCGGGCACATCATAATGCGCCGGGTCGAAAATCTGCGTCAAGAATTCGATAATCTGCTGTTGCAGCGCGGCCAATTGCGCCGGAAAACCGAACAGCAGCACACGGGCTGCCGCATCCTTCTCCGCTTCGAGTTTTTCCGGAACGGTCTCGTTGACCCGCGCGACGAGAGCGTCGAACTCCTTTTTGATGGCGCCGACGGGGTTCGCTTTCCTTTGTTTGGTCCGGAACGTCGCGCCCCAGACCTGAGCTCGGCTGCGCTCATCGAGTTCATGGAAAAATTCCATGAACCCAATCACGAGATCGGCTTTGGTAAACAGCGCATAGACGGGGAAATCGATTTCGAGCTGCTGATGCAGTTCGAGTATCCGCGCTCTTATGGCTTCAGCATGGGCGGCGATTTCTTTCGGAGACAGCGTGAGAAGATCTTCGAGACTGATTGCGACGAGGACACCGTTGATTGGCTGCTGCGGCCGGTGATGTTTGAGCAAGTCGAGAAATCCAAGCCAGCTCGCTTGGTCGGCTTCCGCGTCGGAATCCTGCGTCGTGTAGCGGCCTGCGGTATCGATGAGAACAGCGTCTTCGGTGAACCACCAATCGCAATAGCGCGTGCCGCCGACGCCGGCGATCGCATCCGGACTGCCGGTGCGGTGCAGCGGAAACTTGAGCCCGGAATTGACGAGCGCCGTCGTCTTGCCCGAACCCGGCGGCCCAATCAACACATACCAGGGGAGATCATAAAGATAATTTGCACGCCCTCCGGCGCGGGAACGCAGCACCGAAAGCGCCCGATTCATTCGTTGAGCGAGAACCGGTGCGTCGCTGTCCTCGGCACCCAGTGCCGCCGCTAAGCGATCGGCGCTCGATTTGCGGCGCTGTGAGTCGATGGCAATCAATGCGCCGATGACGACCAGCTCGACAAAAATGGCGGCGAGCCTTGGCGTCGCATCCTCAAACGGGTGAAAATCGCCGAACCCGATAAACGGGGTCGCGACCCAGATCAAGCCAGCGAAGGCTGCAGTGCCAATACCGCGGACAACGATGCGAAACCAGCGCCGGCCGCTTGGCGTGCGCATCAGCCTGCGCCAGCTCTCGAGTTGCGAGTGAAAGACGTCCAAATTCATGACGAATGCCGTTCCGTCCTCAAATCAGTCGCTGCGCGGAATAACAATTTCGATTCTGCGATTCATCGCGCGGCCCTCTGGCGTATTGTTATCCTCCAGCGGCGCTTCGGCTCCTTTGCCTTCCGCATCGATGCGATCGGGCTGCGTGAGCGACCGCCTGATGAGCGCCGCAACGGATTTGGCCTGGTCGAGAGACAATGCGAAGTTCGACGTATAGCGGCTGTTGATGATTGGCGTATCATCCGTGTGGCCGATAACCTTGATCGGCCCCCTCTCGCCGTCGAGCGCGGTCGCGATATGCAGTGCAATCAGACGGAAATCATCGCGGATCGTCGCGCGTTCCGGCGGAAAAATCATCCGGGTGGGGATTCGGATGAAGACCTGGTTGGGCGTGGCTTCGACGCTGAGAGTCTCCGCTGCAATGTTGGCCGCGAGGGCGGTGCGGATACGTGCGAGTTGCGACGCTTGGGTGGGTGTCGGCGGCAATGGCGCCGGCGGAAGGATATCGTTACGCGCCGTGATGGAGATTGGAGGGGCAAGCTGTCGCATCGTCTGCGCGACCGATTCGGCTTGCAGACCGAGCACGGTCCGCAACATCAAGTATAGCGCAAAGAGCGCCATGCCGACGATGCCGGTGATGGCCCAGAAAGGAATTTGCAAGCGCACGCCGGGCGCTGGAAGCGCGAGCCCTTGCCAATGCGGCGACAGAGCCTTGTGCCTTGAAGCGCCCAGCTTTTTCATGCGCTCCAAGAGATCGCGGCGCGATGTCTGCAACGTCGCCGCATTTACTCCGAGCAGGCGCGAGTTTCCAACGAAGGCGAGGGAGAGACAGGCATGTTGGAACTCGAGCAGCTCCGGGTCCTCGCTTTCTGCGGCCTTGACGGCCGCCAAAAAACGGTCGCTTCGGGCGCTGTCGCCGAAGAATTGTCGTGCGATGCCGCCCTCCGCCGCGACGCGGTCCTCGCTGCCCGGCAGATTGGTCAAGACCTCGTCGGCTGTAACGCAGAGACAATACTTGACGCGTTCGGCCGTCGCGACGCTCACGCCTTCGGCAAGCAGTTTGGTATCGACCCGTTCGATCGACTGGATGATCTGCGGGACGAGCGTCGGCACCGAGGCTCTGACGAGCGACGTCCGCAAACGACCGAGGAGCAGAAGCAACGGTCCTGCCGCCCGTATGAGCGGGTTGTTGTTTGCAACGCTGACCTCTGTCGCTTCCTGCCTCGCCCGCCGCGGCGCTCCCGGACTGGGACTTGTTTGCGTCGTAGCGTCGGCGCTGGGGCCAGCCGCACGGCGCAGGGGCATGCGCCGGACCGGCATGGGTTGAAATATCGTGCGGTCGTCGCTCCCGTCAGCGGGCGGGTAGCCGCGCGGAGGGGCTCCTCGAGCCGAGCCAGACACGGCCCCTTCGCTTTCGCGTGGTGTTTCTGAGCCCGCAGCTTTGTCTTTGTCACCCATCGACGTGGTTCCGAACCCTATTTCTGGCGGGGCAGCACCGATACCGTCGTAGCATGTCGGCGGCGTCGATGGAACCGGCCCGGCCGCGGCAGCATCGCCTCAAATAAGAGGACGACTCCCGGCTGCAAGTCGAACGGATCTGCGCAAGCCCGCAGTTCTCAGGCCGGGCTAATCGTCCAGCTGATCATAGCACTCGGCAAAATACTGCATGAAGGCACTGAGGACACCATCCGATTGGTGCTCTGTCTTGGCCTGCCAGCGGGCGAGAAAAACATCCCAGAGGCGGGCTTTGCGATTGCCGAGCCAACCGCTGACGCGTTCGTCAGGACCAATGCCGGCGTCGATCTCTTCCGGATCGAGATCTTCGACGAGCATTTTGACGGCGCCCTGCATGGCGGAAAACGTCTTGATCTGATGCGTTTGCAGGTCCCGAAAAGCAGCCTCCAGCGTTCGCTGTGCATCGAGATAGCCGCGGGTGCGCGGCCCGAGCATGATTTTGAGTGCGTCCTCGGTCGTCGGCGCGAATTTCAACGGATTATTGTCGAGCGCCTGAATCATCGTCTGATTGCCGGCACGCGTGAAACGCTTGGCCTCGGAGCGTGCGCTCAGAAGCTGCTTCAGGTTTTCGGCGATAAGATTAATCAATATGCCGAGTTCTTCCGCAAGTTCGAGCGGATCGCGGCGCGCGAGAACCTGCTCGGGGATGCCGGCGCCCTGCGCAAATCGGCGGATGAATGCCTCAGCACCCACCACGTCGGCGTGCGCTTGCATGGGCGCGGCGCGCGGCTGTTCCACGGCTGCAGGAAGCGGAGGCGTGAGTGCCGCCCGCGCCGCAGGCTCGCCAGCCGGGTAAGCATCGGGGTTTTGCGGGGAAGCGGGTGGAGGCGCCGAAACAGACGCAGGCGTGGAAGCGGGCAGGGGCGCGTGGTAGCGCGGACGCTCGTCCTCCCAGTCGGGCGGAGAAACCGCCAAGGGCGGGCGAGCGCCGTCATTCCTCCTCCGAAAGACGAGCGCCTGGGGTCGGGCGCGCTCCGGCGCGGCGTCAACCATGCTTTCACGTCCGCCGGAAGCATCTTGGACTGGCGCTACGAGCGGCGGCGCGACATACTTTTCGTCCGGCGCCAGAGCGGAATTCGGCGCGGCGAAATTGATCTGTCGATCGAGTTCCAGGCCGAATGCCGATGCGCTGGCGCGTGGAGCGACTTCGGTTATTACAGGAGGGGGCGGTGCCCGTTCGGCCGTTTCGGGCCAAATTGGCGGCGCTGCCTCCTCGGCCTCCTCGCCTTCGGCAGTCACGAAAATCACATATGGACCGATCGTGACACGGTCACCGTGACGCAGGCGGTGCGGCGCCTGCATGCGGCGGGCGTCGTCATTAATGAATGTTCCGTTTGTCGAAACATCATAAAGCCAATAGCCGTTGTCCCGATATCTCACTTCGCAATGCTTGGTCGAAACGAACCGTGATGCATCGGGCAGCGACCAGTCGAGATTTGCGCCGCGACCAATGTCCAAATTGCACCCCTCCGTCAGCCGGATGCTCAAAGGGGCGCCATTGGGAAGGCTCGTCGCGTTTTCGATCGTGAGGGTCAATACCATTGCGACTCCCAGGTCCTCAACTTGAAGGTTCTCAACTTGCAGGTCCTCGACTTGTCTTCGGCTCGCGGCGCTTTTGCTGAGCCGCAGCATCGCCGGAATTTGCCATAATAGATTCGTCGAAGCCGCTATGAAATCCCATTTCGTCGGGTTCGCTCGCCGATTTGCGCCCGAGGGGCGGAAAATTTATCGTTGCGCTTGCGAATCGGCCCGACGCGGTCCGGTTCGCGGCAGGTTCGGCTAACTAAATGAAGTCCTTAGCCCTTTGTCCGCGGCTCGCATCGCCTGCACAGGCCGCCCGGATTTCCTGCACAGGAGGCCGCCCGCGTTGCTGTTTGACCCGGAATTCTCACACTGGGCGCAGACCATGTCCAGTACGAGAATTCCGGGTTCAGCAGGGCGTTCGTTGCGCCTTGGCCACCAAAATTATATCGTTTGAGCGACGGGAACCATCCGTTTGCATCGCGACACTTGTCGTGCCTTGGATAACGAAGTTTGGGTTCCTCGCCCCAGGGGGCGCGCCGCCTGACGCAGTTGCCCGACCAAGATACAAACTGGCTGGCGCGCCAACTATGGGCCCGGCGGTGTTGCAAATTCGCCTTTGAACCGCCTCGGTTGTTGACGAAGCTACGCTGACGGTCGGCTGCTTGGAATGATCGGTTGAGACGTAAGTGAACTCGATTAGAAAGTCATGATGACCGCTTTGCGTCACATCTCGGCATTCAGGGGCGATTCGCTCAGCATGACTTGGCGGCTTTTCGTCGACCATGGCCGCATCCATCTCGGCGCTTATTTGACGGCGCTGGCCTTAATGGCGCTCACCGCGCTGGCGACGGCCCTCTCAGCCTATTTGCTGAAGCCGGTCCTCAACCACATGGTCGAAGCCGATGGCTTTGCGACGCTGAAATATCTGTCGCTTATTATTGCCGGTCTGTTCGTCGTGCGAGGTGCGGCGACTTACGGTTACCTAGTGCTGCTTGCACGCACCGGAAACCGGATCGTCGCGAATGTCCAAACGCGACTTTTCGATCATCTTCTCGTGCAAAACATGGCGTTCTTTCAGGATCGCCATTCGGCCGAATTCATGTCGCGGCTGGCAATCGCCGCGACGAGTATTCGCGACACGCTGCAGCTCCTGATTACGAGCGCGGGACGCGATCTCTTGACTCTGCTTGGGCTTGTCGGGGTGATGATCGTCCAAGACCCGCTGATGTCGCTGATTGCGCTGTCGCTCATGCCGATTGGCGGCTATGGCCTCGCAAGCCTCATCAAGAGCGTGCGTCTCTTGGCGCGACGCTCTTTCGACGGCTCGGCGCAAATCCTGGAAATCATGCAGGAGGCCATGCAAGGCCTACGCATCGTCAAGAGCTTCAATCTGGAACCCGAAATGCGGCGGCGCATGCGGGCTGCCGTGGACGAGGTGGAACAGGTTGCCAACCATATGTCGGCGAGCATGGCGATCGCGAGCCCGCTCGCCGACCTGCTGGGCGGCGTGGCCATCGCCGTGGTGATTTTCTACGGCAGCTGGCGGGTTTCGATCGCGCATGCCGATGCCGGCTCATTCTTCTCGTTTGTCGCTGCGCTCCTAATGGCCTATGAGCCGGCCAAGCGTCTCGCTCGGCTGAACCTCGAAATTCAAAACGGGCTCGCCGCAGCAAAACTCGTCTACGAGATCCTTGATAGGCCGGAGGCGGAACCTCTTGTCGGTGCCGGGCCGCGTCTTCAAGTGGGATTCGGGCGCATCTCTTTCGAACACGTTTCGTTCGCCTATCGCGACGGCGAACCCGTCTTGAAGGATCTTTGTTTGGTCGGCGAGGCGGACCGGACGACGGCGCTCGTCGGCCCTTCGGGCGGCGGCAAGTCGACGGTCTTGGCCCTGCTGCAGCGGTTCTACGATCCTTGCGAGGGCCGCATTACAATCGACGGCTGCGACATTGCCGGCGTCGATCTCGCCTCTCTGCGAGCCCACATCGCATTCGTCAGCCAGGATGTTTTTCTGTTCTGCACCTCGATTTCCGAAAACATCGCTCTGGGCCGGCCGGGAGCGACGCAGGCCGAGATCATCGCCGCGGCGCGCAAGGCCCATGCGCATGATTTCATTCTATCCTTCGCTGCCGGCTATGCGACCTCGGTTGGCGAGCGGGGGCTCCATTTGTCGGCAGGGCAGAGGCAGCGGATCTCCATTGCGCGGGCAATTCTGAAGGACGCGCCGATCCTGCTGCTCGATGAGCCGACGGCAGCGCTCGATTCTGAATCCGAACATGCCATAGCAATGGCCATGCGAGACCTGCGCAAAGGTCGCACGACGATCGTTGTTGCGCATCGCCTGCAGACCGTGGTTGGGGCCGACCAGATCCATTTGATCGAGGATGGCCGCGTGGTCGAGAGCGGAACCCATGCGGAATTGATCGCCTGTAGCGGCAAATATTGCGCATTTTTCCAAAAACAATTCGAGCAGACGCGTGGGGCTCGCACGCCGGCGGAGGAAATTCAGGCCTCGCGTTCTTGAACCGCGTCGTCGAATAATGCGGCCGTCAGTCTTTTCCGCCGCATATGCGCCTTGACGAAAAGCGCGAAAGCGATCGCGTCCAGGCCGTTCAGGGTAATCCACCAGATCTGCGTCGTTTCGGCACCGCAGATCGCGATCACCAGGCCCGCGACGAGGCCACCGAGAAGCGGCGGCGCATAGGTCGGCGATAATCGGCCGATGGCAAAAAATAAGCCGGCAGTCAGGTAAGCAAAGGCGAGCGCGCCGAGGATGCCGAGGTCATACCAGATGAGAAACAGGATGCTGCGAGGCGTCGCCTCCGGCAAAAAGCCTGTGTCCATGGCCTGTTCGGCCATGTCGACGCCATGGCCTGTGAACAGACGCGGCCATTCGCGAAGCGCAAGCTCGGCCGAGGTCCGCAGAGGCTCGGCAAACTCGGCGTGCGGCAGAAGAGAAGCGGCGGGGGCGAAGATGAGGGCGAGCGCGGGAGCCAGAAGAAAGAGGCCCCCGAAACCATAAGCGCAGATCCTGCCGGAGCGCGATGGGTTGGCGACGGCGGCGGCATAAACGAGGGTGCCCGCCACAAAGGCGGCGAGAGCGATTTCAACGAAGGCCACGAATGCGGCTGCCGCAACGAGCGCCGCGAGGGCCGCCGCAAGCCCCCAGCGCTCCCGCAAAGACAAAGCGCCGAGCGCCGGAAACACCAGCATGACCATAGACATGATGCTACGTTGCGCCAATGTTGTGTCGGCGATGGCGCCACTCTTGAAGGCAAACGGTCCGAACAAGCTGAGCGAGATCGTCGCCACGGCGGCCAAAGTCAGCCCGATCGGCAGGAGATAGAGGTTCGGGGCCCGGGTCCGCGCTGGCAGAAAAAGGATTGCGAAAAGAACGGCGACTTCGGTGCCCAAGGCTTTGGCGAAACGCACACTTGCCTCTCCCGGCAGCGGCGTCCAGAGCAATGAGAGGCCTGCCCAAAAGGTCAGCAAGAGCGCTGCAACGCCGAGCGGCGAGACGAACAGTCCGACGAGACGCTCTCGTATATTGCCGACGCTGGCGAGCCGGCCGGCGATGATCAGCACTGCCGCACCGACGGGAAGCAGGCTGTAGATGGCGAGCCGCGAACCGACCTCCGCGCAAGGCACCACGACCATCAATATGATGAGTGCGAGCCGGCAAAGGAAACGCCCAGCATCTGCGGCCGGATCTACGACGGGACGAGAGCCCAAGAACATTTAAGCGACCCTGGCCTTTTAATTTCTACCCATCGCCGAAGACTTCTGCTGCTGCAACAATGCTTCGCCCATTATCGCCGTTATGTGCGGCGTGTGACGTATAGATCACAAAGCCGAAAGGAGCTTTTCTATGCATTTGCCTGTAGCAAAGCGCGTGCGGCCATCGCGCCGGACCGGCAAATCGCTTTTTTTGTTCTCTAACTGTTCTTGCCAAGGCGAGGCGACACGGCTAAGCTCCTCCTAACCAGCGGCGGACGTGTGGGGAACGTGATGGTGGTCAGAGTTGCGACGGTCGCTTTCGAAGGCGTCGAGGCGCGGCCGGTCGATGTCCAGGTCCAAATCGCCAAGGGCAATGTGGTGTTCACTCTGGTGGGGCTCGGCGACAAAGCGGTTGCCGAGTCGCGTGAGCGCGTGCGGGCAGCGCTCAATGCGGCAGGGCTTGCGCTGCCTGCGAGGCGCATCACGGTCAATCTCGCGCCGGCGGATTTGCCGAAAGAGGGCAGCCATTACGATCTGCCGATCGCGCTCGGCATCATGGCGGCGATCGGCGCGGTGCCGGCCGACGCCCTCCACAACTATACGATCCTCGGCGAGCTCGCGCTCGACGGGTCGATCGCGTCGGTGGCCGGGGTCTTGCCCGCGGCGATCACTGCCAATGCGCGCGGCCATGGCCTCATTTGTCCCTATGAAAGCGGCAGCGAAGCAGCCTGGGCGTCGCAGGACATGGACGTGCTCGCGCCGGCCTCGCTCATTCAGCTCGCCAATCATTTTAAAGGCACGCAGGTTTTAGCCCGGCCGCAGCCGGCGATACGCGCGTCGACAGGCCTGCTGCCCGACCTGCGCGACATCAAAGGCCAGGAGAGCGGCAAAAGGGCGCTCGAAATTGCCGCAGCCGGGGGCCATAATTTGCTGATGAACGGTCCGCCCGGCGCCGGCAAATCCATGCTGGCGGCACGTCTGCCCGGAATCCTGCCGCCGCTCTCGCCAGGCGAGCTTCTCGAAGTTTCTCTCATCCATTCGGTTGCCGGCCATCTCGCGGGCGGGCAATTGACCGACCGCCGGCCGTTTCGCGCGCCGCATCATTCGGCGTCCATGGCCGCGCTCGTTGGCGGCGGAACGCATGCGCGGCCGGGCGAGATATCGCTCGCTCACAACGGCGTCTTGTTCTTGGACGAATTGCCGGAATTTCAGGCGCAGGTTCTCGACAGCCTGCGCCAGCCGCTCGAGGCAGGTGAAGTCGCCATCGCACGGGCCAATCACCGAACCGTCTATCCGGCGCGTTTTCAACTCGTTGCGGCGATGAATCCGTGCCGCTGCGGGCACGCGCTCGATCCGGGCTTCACCTGCCACCGCCAGCAAAATGCGCGCTGCATGGCGCAGTATCAGGCCCGCATGTCGGGACCGCTGCTCGATCGCATCGACCTCACTATCGAGGTGCCGGCCGTCAGCGCCGCCGATTTGCTCTTGCCCCCGCCGGCGGAAGGCTCGGCCGAAGTCGCGGCCCGCGTCGCCGCCGCGCGTGAAATCCAGGTGCGCCGCTACGCGGCGATCGGCTTGCCGAGTGTCGGCTCGAATGCGGCAGCGCCCGGCCATGTCATCGAGCAAGTCGCGCGGCCGACGGAGGGCGGCGTTGCGCTCCTGCGTGATGCTTCCGAGCGCATGAACCTTTCGGCGCGTGGGTTCCATCGCGTTTTGAAACTCGCGCGCACGATCGCCGATCTCGACGGCAGCGATACGGTCGCCCGCTTGCATATAGCTGAAGCCTTGTCTTACCGCATCGACACGGCGCGGCAGTCGCGTGCCGCATGACAGAGGTCGGATGCCGCGACCTTGAACGGCTTCGATGACGCAGAATTTTTCGCCGCCGGTGATTTCGACAATTCGTGCAAGGAAATCGCAAGGGCTGGCCTTTACAACTTAGCTTGAGAGAGCCGACAGGTATTTTCGCAAAGGTCAGGTTCCAACGCGTTGAATTGAGCCTGTTCCTTTGTCCGCGCGACAAAAATGGCCTTGCGGGTGCCCGGCAATGCAAGCAAGCACAGAAACTGTTTACCTTAATTTGCCTGCTGCGAGCCTGGCACTCTTTGCTGCGGCGGGGTTCGTTGGGCTCGCCGCGGTCGTTCTCATCGTCGTTCTTGTTCGGCGGGCTCTCAATCGGCGCAACGGGCAAGACGAAGCCCATCGCCGCGTCCTCGATAGCTTGCGCGATGAAGTGTGGGAATTGCAGGCCGCCGAAGCGGCCCGCGAGCGGGCGGAAGCCGCGAGCGAAGCGAAATCCCGTTTCATTGCGACCGTCAGCCATGAGATCCGCACGCCTCTCAACGGCATTCTCGGCATGGCCGAACTCTTGACGAGCACGGGTCTCAATGCCGAGCAGGGCGCTTATGTCGAAGCGATCCGCTCATCGGGCACGGCGCTCGCCTCGCTCATCGACGAAATACTCGATTTCTCTAAGATCGAAGCCGGTAAACTCGAATTGGCGCGGGAGCCTTTCGATCTTGCCGGTCTCGTTGAAGGCGTCGTCGAGCTTCTTGCGCCGCGGGCGCAGGGCAAAGGGCTCGATATCGCGAGTTTCATCGCGGCAGACCTGCCGACCAGGGTCGTTGGCGATGCCGCGCGGCTCCGGCAAGTCTTGCTCAACCTCGCCGGCAATTCAGTCAAGTTCACGGCTTTGGGTGGTGTCGGTCTGCGCGTGACGAAACGCCAAGACATTGTGGAATTCGCCGTGATCGATACGGGGCCGGGCATACCCGAACCAGGCCGGCAGGCGATCTTCGCCGAATTCGAACAAGGCGATGCTTCGACCACGCGGCGCCACGACGGAACCGGTCTCGGCCTGGCAATTTCGCAAAGGCTCGCCGAAGCGATGGGCGGGAGTCTGCGGCTCATCGAAAGTTCTTCGCAAGGCTCGATCTTCTCTGTCGGTCTTGCCTTGCCAGCCGAGGTGCGCGGAGAAACTTCGCCGCACCCCCACGAACTTGCCGGCAGACGCGCGCTCGTCGCTGCGGCAACGCCCTTCGGTGCGGCCTATCTCAGCGAAAAACTGGAAGAAGCGGGCGCTGCGGTTTGCCGTGCGACGAGCGAACCTCAGGGCCTCGCCTTTCTCCGGCCCGCTGCCGCACCTCTCCCCGATATTATGATCGTCGATTGCGCGCTTGGCGAGCGTGCAACGAAAAGCCTCGGTGAAGCCGCCGCGGCAGCAGGCGTCACGACGAGGCTTGCGCTGTTTTCGCCATTCGAACGGCGCGCTTTCGATCAAACCGCGTTCCGCAGCTATGACGGATGGCTCGTCAAACCTTTACGCGCTCGCTCGCTGTTTGCCCGACTGGGCGCGTCACAAGATCAAGCCGCACATGCAGCTGCCGGTCCTATCGAGGAATCCGGCGGCGATTTGCAGGATTGTCGAATTCTGCTCGCCGAAGACAATGACATCAATGCCCTGATCGTGACGCGCCATCTTGAAAAACTCGGCGCAAAGGTCCTACGCGTCGCCGATGGAATCGCAGCCCTCGGGTCGGCCCAGGATGCGATCGCGGGCAGAAGCCCCGCCTTCGACGCCATCATCCTCGATATCAGAATGCCGGGTCTCGATGGCCTCGAAGTGGCGCGGCAAGTGCGCCTTGCCGAACTGCGGGCCGGACAAGCGCCCTGCCGGCTCATAGCACTTTCGGCCGATACCTATGATGCCGATTGCGCGGCGGCGAATGCGGCCGGCATCGACGAATTTTTGACGAAACCGGTCGAGTTCGCGCGGCTGCGCGGCGCCTTGGCATCTTTGCGACACAGAGCCGAAAGTCGCCTGCCAGCGGCACAAGATCAGCCGCCCATTTTGGCGACGAGCGCGTCGGAAATCTCGAAATTGGCATAGACGTTTTGCACGTCGTCATTGTCTTCGAGCGCGCCGACGAGGCGCAGGATCTTTTCGCCTGCGTCGTCGTCCACGGCGATCGTGTTCTGCGGCCTCCAGACGAGGCCGACCTTGCGCGGTTCGCCGAATTTCGCTTCGAGGGCTTGCGCGACGTCACGCAAGCCTTCGAGAGACGTCGTGATTTCATGACCTTCGGGGCTCGAGACCACGTCGTCGGCGCCGGCCTCGATCGCCGCGTCCAGCATCGCATCTTCGGACGCGACCTTGGCGTCATAGTCGATCTCGCCGACACGATCGAACATGAAGGAGACGGCACCCGTCTCGGCCAGCGCGCCGCCGGCCTTGGTGAAATAGGAACGAACTTCGCCGGCCGTCCGATTGCGATTGTCCGTCAAGGCCTCGATGATGACCGCGACGCCGCCCGGCGCATAGCCTTCGTAGCGGACCTCGTCATAATTCTCGGCATCGGCGCCGGAGGCTTTCTTGATCGCCCGTTCGATATTGTCCTTCGGCATGTTTTCCGCACGCGCCGCGATCACCGCGGCGCGCAGGCGTGCGTTCATGGCCGGGTCCGGCAGGCCCATCTTGGCGGCGACGGTGATTTCGCGGGCGAGTTTCGAGAAGAGCTTGGAGCGGATCGCATCCTGCTTGCCCTTCTTGTGCATGATGTTCTTGAACTGACTATGGCCTGCCATTCTCGTCCTCTAAACCCTCGCGCGAAGCTTCGCCGATGCGGGGGCCGGTCGTTGGCGGGCTCCGCAACCCTCCCTCTAATACGCCGCGCGGGCCGGAACAACCGGGAGCGAGGCGTTGCAGTGTCGCCGCGACCTGTTTATCGAGAAATTATTTGCCGTTGCCGCGCAAGACACGTCCAACTTATTGATTTGGCAAGAATTCTTAGCGATCGAACGAGCCCGTCACCTGGGATGGTCGCCTCGACTGCTTCCAGACGGCATGGACAACACCCGGCGCAATGACCACCGCGCTAAAATCGCTGGAGAGGCACTCGGCTGGGCAGCGATTTTCTCAGCTCAATCGGGAATATAAGGCCTCGGCAAAGACTCATAGCCAGGTTGATCCGGTATGACGAAATAGCCATCGACGAAATCGAATAGGCCGCCGCTTGTTGATTTCGCATGGCGGAAGCTCTGATGCGAGAGCAGTCGGCAGCCGGAAGTCGGCTTTCGATCGCTGCGAAGAAGCGATAAAGATTTGCCTTTCTACGCGCCGAGTTTCCTACCCCAATGGGGATCATAGGGCTGCGGCAGAGACTGATAGCCAGGTTGATCCGGCAGGACGAAATAGCCATCGACGAAATCGAAGGAGAGACGATCCACTGACTTGAGGTCTTCGGGCAGGCGAAGCGCGACTGCGAGTCCATCGCTCAAATGTGCGATGGGTTCGTCCGTCAGGCTTTTTGGGCCGGTCGCTCCCACCCCGAAGTGCGGGCCGAGGTGTATCGTTTCACCTGTATCCCTTGCGGTAAAGACGCATTGTCCCCAATCGACAGTCGCAATATAGTCTGCTGCTTCGGGGCCGGTGGCTTTTACCGCGTCCATAAACCTCCGAATATAATCTTCGGCTCGGGCAGAGAAGGAAATGTCGATCTTTCGCTCGTTTTGCATGAGGAAGCTCCGTCTGGGAGGCACAACCAAAAACAAATTGTCGATCCGGATGTCCTGCGAAAGCATCGCCGCTTGGCAGAGCCGGCGTTCGAAGGCTCGTCAAGGGTGCCGCCGAGTAGGCGGACAAGTCCCCGTACCGAGAAAGCTCCACTCAAAATCTCCGATGAGCGAAGAGTAGGTGCAAATCGTCTTCGGAAATTCGCCAGGGATGCGAACGACCGATTTGCCGATCAAGCTACCGACGTGAATAACGTCGCCGGCCAACTCTATTTTATGGTCGTCTGCACCGGAGGTTGAGGCCGATGCACCCGAGCTTGAGGCTGCCTCCTCCCCCTTCGTCCATTGCCCGCTTTGCCGGCCGCTGCCCGCCGGCACGCGCGGCTGGTTGGGATCGAACTTGACGAGTTTGCGGGCCGTCCTATCAAGGCCGAGTTCCTTCAACATTTTGCCGGGCGGCAAGCCGTCGTCCAATAGCGATCCGGCCAAATAGAGACGATAGACGTCGATTGCATTTTCGAGCCGCGGCAGCCGCGCAAAGGACAAATGGATCTGCGCCAGAACTTTTTCGCCGCGCTGCCATTGCTCGGCGGCGTTTTCGAAATTCTTGATGATATCGCGCGGTATCCGGCACCAATAAGCGACACTGAGCAGCGCAAACAACCGCTCTCGATCGGCGTCGATCGCAAGAGATTTCGCGCCGGACCGCGTCACTCCCATCCGCGCCAAAATCGTATCTGCGCCGAGGACGAGCCTGGCATCGGTCATCACGATTGCAAAACGATAGGGACGATGGCCGACGTCATCGTCCCATCGCTTTTTCAATTCATTGAAAGGGCGCATTTTCAACCTCTGGAACGGAGAGGAGATCATACGTAGATTAGTCATATTTTGAGAACAAATAAAGTCTATATAGAGAACATAGCGATCACAAATTTTAGAGGTAAATCTTGTACGAACGCGTCCTTCAAGCCGCTGCGACACTTGATCTGCCGGCCGGATGTGCGCAAACGCACGCAGGCCGCGTTCCTTCGCCGATAAATGAAGTCCGTGCGTTCCAGCGCGAAGCCAGCATCACGACGCACTTGCCACGACAGGAGAGTTTGAATGCCCGAGAATTTTCGCCCAAACCGCCGCACGGCGCTCGCAATGGGGGTGGCTGTGACTGCAGCAGCCCTGTCCATACCTGCTCACGCAGCAGGCGGTGTCACACTCTTCAAGATCGTCACGCCGAAGGATGACATGTTCGTTGGCATCACTGCCGAAGAGTTCGAGAAGCTCGGCGCGGGTGCGCCGGTCGAGGTGTTGGCAAAGAAAATCGCCGCCGAGGGCCAAATGACGTTTTGGCAATATGGCGTGAAGCACGGCGAACAGGGGCAGCTGGTCTTTGCACCTACGGGAAAGGTCTCGGTCTTTGCCGCCGGAGTCGTGCGCATCGAGCCCTATAAAGCCGCCTATGAAGTGATCGCGCCGACGCCGTGATGTTGTCTCGATCAACGGCGCGATATCGCTCGTTCTTGCCGGCAGGCAGCGTTGCCGTCAGTCCCAAAAATCCGGCCGCGCCTGCGACAATCTTCCGCCGATCCTGACCGCCGCGATTCTGGTGGCGAGACCTTTCGCATTGGTTTCGACGGCGACGCCGCAGAGCGTTGCCGCGCCCGCCGCGGGTTCCAGCCGATCGCCCGGCACTTTGCGGGTGAAACGGCGGATTGGTTCTTCCTTCTCCATGCCGATCACCGAATCATAATCGCCGGTCATGCCGGCATCGGTCACAAAGGCCGTCCCCTGATGCAGGATTTGATGATCCGCAGTTGGCACATGCGTATGGGTGCCGACGACGAGCGAGACGCGGCCATCTATGAAATGCGCGAAAGCCTGCTTTTCGCTCGTAGTCTCGGCATGGAAATCGACAATCGCCGCGTCGCAGCCTTCACCCAGCGGACAGGCCGCGATTTCCTGCGCGACGGCTGCGAAAGGATCGTCCATGGCGTCCATGAAGAGCCGGCCCATGGCATTGATGACGAGAACGCGATCGCCCTTTTTCGTCTCCAGCAGATTGGCGCCGGCTCCAGGAGTTCCTTGCGGATAATTGAGCGGCCGGATCAAAAGCGGTTGATGCGCGATGAAATTCAGTGCTTCGCGCTGATCGAAAGCATGATTGCCGAGCGTCACGCAATCGGCCCCGGCGGAGAGGAAGTCGGTGAAAATCGCTTCGGTGATGCCGAACCCGCCGGCGGCATTCTCGCCATTGATGATGACGCAATCGAGATCCCAGGCCACACGTAATTTTGGCAGTTCTTGCAAAACGACGCTGCGTCCGGCGCGGCCGACGATGTCACCTATGAACAGAAGTCGCATCCGCTGGCCCCGGTTGGCAGTTGATCCATTCGCGATCGGTGAGCACGTAATCGAGCCTTTGATCGTGATCCTCGGCGGTGATTTCAGGCAATTCCTGGACCGCATAGGCGATCCCGACCGCCGTCGTCCGACCCTTGGCGCGCAAATCGGCGAGCGTCCGATCATAGAAGCCCGCACCATAACCGAGGCGATGACCGCGGCGATCGAAAGCGACAAGTGGCACGAAAATAAGATCGGGCTGCATCTCGGTTGCATCCGCGGCTGGCTCTTTGACCCCGAATTCGACCTCGATCAGAGGCTCTCCAGGCCGCCAGCGGCGAAACACGAGCGGGCGGTTGCGCCCGGTCATGACCGGCAAAGCCGTCACGACAGGCAGCATCGCAAGCTTCTCGAAGAGGTGCACGGGCGAGGCTTCCCCTTTGATCGGCCAGTAGGCTGCGACAATCCGGGCGGATCTTCGCGCAGCCTCAATGGCGCCGACTTCGGCAATGCGTTGGGCAAAGGCCTCGGCAGCGGCGGCTTCGATCAAGCTGCGTTGCGCCAGCACCTGCGCACGCAGCAGAGCTTTAGGTGCGGCTGATGGCATCAACGAAAGCAAAGTGGAGTCCAGAGGGTAAGAGTGCGGG
>JBKQHN010000081.1:0-4951 GCA_052148755.1 Beijerinckiaceae bacterium
GGGCTGTCCGTCGTGCAAGGCGATGCCGACACCGATCTTGTCGATTATCCGGACGATGCGTTCGATTATGTCATCCTGTCGCAGACGCTGCAGGCAACGCGGCAGCCCCGCAAAGTCCTGGAGCATATGTTACGGATCGGACGCCACGCCATCGTCTCGTTCCCGAATTTCGGACATTGGCGCATTCGCGGCCAGATCGCCTTGCAAGGCCGCATGCCGATCACCGAGAATCTGGCCTTCGCCTGGTACGAAACGCCCAATATTCATTTTTGCACGATCCGCGATTTTATCGCGCTCGTGCAGGAAATCGGCGCCAGGATCGAGCAGGGAATAGCGCTCAACCGGCTCGGCGCACCAATGCCCTTCGAGGCGCCCTGGTGGGTCTGGAATCTGCTCGCCGACCAGGCCGTCTTCGCGTTGACCAGGAAGGGTTGATTTGAAGTAGGCCACTTCACCCTCATCCAAAGGAGCTTGCGAAGCAAGCGTCTCCAGGGATGAGGGTAATCCCCAATCGATTTAGCTCAATAGTGGCTCAACAAATGTTGGATCAGGCGCACGACGTTCTATCGCGGCTCGCAATAACTAACGGGATTTCATTTGACCCGAACATGTTGCCGCGATCCGAATACTTTCATGCGCGGGATGGCATTGCACTTCACTATCTTGAGTGGGCCGGCAGGAGCGACACAATTCTCTTCCTCCACGGTGGAGCGCTAACGGCGCATACGTGGGACCTTGTCGCCCTCGCGCTTAGCGATGCATTTCGATGCATCGCCCTTGATCTGCGCGGTCACGGTCTCAGCGGCTGGTCCGCGGACTATTCAATTGATGCGGGTGTGCGAGATGTCGAAGCGCTTGTTGAGCATCTCGGCGTCGAGAGCCTCCATATTGTCGGCATGTCGCTCGGCGGCAATGTTGCCGCGCATTACGCAGCTTTACCCGCTTCTCGTGCAAAGACATTGACCATGGTCGATGTCGGCCCTTGGATAGATTTCGACTCGACTCTGAGCATGCGCGATTTTATGAGCCAGCCGATTGGGCATCTCAGCTTGCAGCAGCTCGTTGACGGAGCGCTCAAGGCGAGCGCGAGTGGCGGGCGCGATAAGATTCTGTATCGCTACATGCACATGACTCACACCCTGGCGGACGGCTCGCTTGCGTGGTGTCGCGATGATCGAACGCCACTTGACTTCCCGCACATCCTGGCAAAGCTGGATGAACTCGCGACCCTCGCACCAGCCATGCGATGCCGGGCGCTGATTGTTCGCGGCGGCAGAAGTCGTGTCTTGACTGACGACAAAGCAGCGCGGTTTGCGGCTTTATTTCAGCAGGGCCAGTGGGCCGTCGTCGCTGAAGCCGGGCATAATATTCAGGAAGATAAACCCAAGGAACTGGCGGCATTGATCCGCGCGTTCCTGCAGCGGCAGCGCTGAGTAAATCGGGCCGTTGACACGTCGGCGCGCTCTCGGAAAAGGAATGTTCCGGTGATCGTCGAGAGCGTCCGGCCGGGGACAACAAGAATACTAGATTTCATGGACTCTCGGTGGTTCGGGAGATTAAGACGACGCACACGAATATGCGCTCCATCCCGCAGCTGCTGCACACCCTCTCCCATTGTGAGAGGGTGCCGCCGGAGGCGGCGGGTGAGGGGTTACAATGCTCCAATCCGAATTCGATTGTAACCCCTCATCCGGTCGGCCATAGCCCGTCGCATGCGACGGGCGTCGCTTCGCAACGCCCTATGGCCGACCACCTTCTCCCTCAGGGAGAAAGTTCGAGCGGCACTGTCAGTGTTTCTCGACCATGGAAGGAAATCTGGTAATTGCCGGATGGTTCCAATCAATTCGGTCTTTCTTGCGCGCCACCCAACAGCCTCACCCTCACCTCGCGACAAACACGAATCTGCTCTCCTCCGGCAACTTGTAATAGACCGTCGGGTGCTGCTGCTGCTGCGTCGCGCTGAGAACATCGCTGCGGATTTTTTCGAAGAGCGTCCGAATCTCGAGACCCGGTGCTGAAACCTCGCGCACGAAAGCTTCGGCGAAGGGGCTATCGAGTTCGTCGCCGTCGAGCGCCGCCTCGCCGTGCCGCGTCGCAAAGGCGATGAAGGTCCCGGCATCCTGCACTTTTGCCGGCGCGAGACCGCCGCCGATCGCGTGGAAGGCCGCGAGATCGTCCGCGCTGAGCTCGATCGAACGGTTCTCGGCTTGCGCGCGATGTGCTGCTTGCACGAAGGGATTGTCGCGGCAGGCGTCGAGCATGACGATACGCAACGCATGCGCGGGTTTTACGCGATCGACGATCGTCTGCAGCGGCACGGCATGAGCGTTTGCATTGCGCAAGGTCGACAAGTCGGCATCGATCGGCACGAGATAATTCCTATCCGCGATCTCGATGCCGTGGCCGGCATAATAGACGAAAGCCCAATCGGCAGCGGCAGCGCGCGTGCCGAAATCTTCGAGAGTTTTCTCAAAAGTGCTCTTGTCGAGATCGAAGCCGATCGTGACCGATTCGAAGCCCGCGCCGGTCAACGCGATGGCGATTGTCGAGGCATCGCGTTCGGCATTGGGCAGTGAGCCGACGTTCGCATAGCGCGAATTGCCGATGACCAGCGCTATTCTACGGCTCTTGTCTGCGCTTTCGGGTTTTGGCGCCGCAGGGATTTTGGACGCCTGAATGATCTCCGGCGTCAATGTGACGAAGCGCGCGCGCGGCGCCTCGCTCGCATCGCCGCGCTTGTCGAAGCCCTGTTGCAGAAGGTTTAGTCGGAACAGAGCCCAGGAATAAATCGCATGAGCATGCGAATCGCTGCGCACCAGCGCATGACCGACGGCTTTTTCGTAGTCTGCGAGCGCTGCGGCGCGGTTTCCTGCCGCCTCATAGGCGCGGCCACGTTCGATCAAGGCCTCGGCCGAACCTGGTAGAAGCTCGATCGCTTTGCCGGCGAGCGCGATGGCCGCTGCCGCATCGCCTTGATGTTCGCGCGCGAGTTCCGCACGTTTCAACAGGATCTGCGCAATGAGATGGGGTTGGTGCGTTGCGTCCGCCCCGCGCGTCGCCGCTTCGAGATCATTGGCGGCACGCTGGACATCGCCCGTGCGCAGGCGGAGTGCGGCACGCGCTTGCAAGGCGGCCCAGGATTGCATGCCGCCCAAAACTTCAGCCGCGTCGTAATCGGCAATGGCCTTGGCGTAATCGCCGAAGCGCTCCCATAATCTGGCGCGATTGACATAGGCATTCTGGTTGTGCGGGTCGATGGCGACCGCTGCATCAAGATCGGCCATGGCATCGTCGAACCGGTCGCGTCGCGCGAGGAGCAAGGCGCGGCCGACCCGCGCAGAGGACGATTTTGCATCTTGCGCGATTGCGGCCGTGTAATCGGCCAAGGCCGCGTCTTCCCGGTCAACAATTGCCTCGATCGTACCGCGCAATTCAAAGGCTAGCGCGGCATGCGCCGGATCGGTGGCAATAGCGGCGGCGAGATCGGCGAGCGCCGCATCGCCGTTGATCGCATAGGCAGCGTCGCCGATTTTCTTCATGGTCTCGGCGAGGAAAAGATTGAGGCCGCGAAAGTAAAGGGCCCGCGCCTTGAGATCCGCCGCCTCATCCGGCGCTTCGACGAGCGACGTGCAGGCGGAAATTATTGCCGCCCGTTCGCCCGGAGTCTGCAGCCGCCCATAGACATTGGCGGTGCAATGCGCCGCCAAATCCTCTGCCTGGCTCGGGCGCGCACCGGCCCCAAAAAAAGCAATCGTGACGAGGCCCGCGATCGCGAGCTGGCCGACAAAACTATGTCGCATCCCTATTTCCCGAAAATTTGCCCGTTTTCTAAAATGCGCCGCAGCGAACGGCTTGGCAAGATTTCGGGCCGACGTCGCTCCTTACCTGGCTAGGTAATCGTAGAGCACGCGGCCGTAGGGAAGCGTCAAATCGGCGATACAGTGATGCGCGGCGACGATCTTGCGGACCGGAATGTCGGCCACCGGTGCATTGACATGCGGGATAAGATGTAGCCGGCCGGGGCCGATCCAGGAGCCTTTGACGGTAATATCTATCACATTATACGCGACGAGCTGGCAAATGCCGGGATTGCCGTCGACACCCGGAATGAGCTTCAAATTGACTTGCGTCTTGCTGAGCATAGCTGTCGTCATGACGCCATTGCCCGCCATGCTCTCGTGCTTGTAGCCCATCGTGCCCATGGCGACGAGCTGGCCACCATACTCCAGCGTCCCGGTCAGCGTGTCCTTGACGATTTCCAGTTTGGGATGGGCATATTTTTTCGGGAAGCCCCAGATCTCGCGCCCGGCGGCAATCGGCGGATCGTCGTCGAGATACATTTGCGCAACGAAGTTGACGTCGCTGCCGCGGAAGCGGCACGGGATCACCATGCCGGACTCGGTATAGGCGCCGAAGCCGGAGCTGTCCGGCATTTTGATCCATTCATAGTGAATGAGCGGCTGTTCCATCGGCTCCAGCGGTTCCGGCAATTGCTCACGGATGATCTCCGGATCGGTCTCGTAGGTGATGACCATGTATTCGCGGTCGACGAATCGGTAGGGCCCGGCCGGATAGCTCGGGCTCGCCATCGGCATCGACGGCAGCGACAGGATGGCCTGCGGTGTCATCGCGCCTATTCCGCGGGCCAGCCGCCGTCGATGGCGAGGATCGCGCCGGTGATCGACTTGGCCGCGTCCGAGGCCAGGAACACGGCGTAGGCCGCCACCTCCTCGACGGTGACGAACTGCTTGGTCGGCTGCGCCGTCAGCAGCACGTCGTTGATCACCTGCTCGCGGGTCATGTGGCGCGCTTCCATGGTCTCGGGGATCTGATGCTCGACCAGCGGCGTCCAGACGTAGCCCGGGCAGATCGCGTTGGCGGTGATGCCGAAGGTCGCGCCCTCGAGCGCGACGGTCTTGGTCAGGCCGGCGATGCCGTGCCTGGCCGCGAG
>JBKQHN010000082.1:0-11766 GCA_052148755.1 Beijerinckiaceae bacterium
CTTTTCCGGGACATGCTCCAACTTTTTGAATTAGCGCGTATTCTTGATCGATCGGGTGATTCCACCCGATCGGAATACGCGCTAGCCCCCGGCCGTCGTCATACCTTTCGGAACGTCGCACCAGAACGACTGAAGACCGCACCATCGACCCGCTCGGGCTGGAGATAAACATATCGGCTTGCGCCGATTGCTTCGGCCTTCCCCGCACTGCGCCGTTCAACACGATGTCAGCAAGGAAAATAACGTGCCTTCAATGCCAGATCGGGGTCGCCCCGCGGGCCTAATGCGGCGGCCAATGCATAGATATTCCGCTTCGCCCGCCCTATGCTTCTCAATCTTCTTGGCCATTACGGCATTTGCTGCGCATGCGCAGCAAATGGGCAAAGTGAGCGGCCTTCCACTGCCGCGGTTCGTCAGCTTGAAATCCGATCGCGTCAATCTCCGCGAAGGCCCCTCCAAGGACAACCGCACGACCTGGGTCTTCGAGCGGGCGGGACTGCCCGTCGAAGTCACTGCGGAATTCGATACTTGGCGCAAGGTCCGCGATTCGGAGGGGACGGAAGGCTGGGTGCTGCATTCACTGCTGTCTGGCCGGCGCACCGCGCTCATTGCGCCCTGGAAAAAAAACGAGATTTTCGCCCTGTTCAACAGGCCCAACACAGCATCGCCGCCGGCCGCGCGTTTGCAGCCGGGCGTCATCGCCAATGTCAGGACATGCGATGGCGCCTGGTGCCGCGTGTCCGGGGAGGGTTTTGATGGCTATATCGAGCAGACGAATCTGTGGGGCGTCTACCCGAACGAACAGATCGAGTGACCCCTAGATCACGATGATTTTGGATTGAATCAGCCCAAAATCATGAACGTGATCGATTCCAATAAATTAAAGCGGGATATGCAGATAAGTCCACGCAATCTGCGTGAACTTGATTGCGCCGGAAAAGCCGCGCAGCGTCCCGTTTATCCGCATCCCGCTCTAGCCGAGCAATTCTTGGCAGGCGACGGCGGCTGCGACAAAAACTCGCGGCTGGCCCAAGAGCATCAAGCCCAAGCGCATCAAGCGTCCGCACGCAGCCGGACGACCACTTCCACTCTGGCAATCTGTGTTCCTTGCGGTGGCTCGGGCAAGTCGAGCGCATCGATCGCCACCTGCGGGATATCGATCAGCATATTGCTGCCCTCGATCAAGAAATGGTCGTGGCGCGCGACATTCGTGTCGAAATAGGTTTTCGATCCATCGACCGCGATCTCGCGCAGCAATCCCGCGCCGGTGAATTGGTGCAAACTGTTATAAATCGTCGCAAGAGAAATAGGCACGCGGGCGACCTGCGCCTCTTCCTGAACCTTCTCAGCGGTCAAATGCCGATCGCCCTTGGCGAACAAAAGCCATCCCAATGCGATGCGCTGCCGCGTCGGCCGCAAGCCCGCGGCGCGCAACTTCGAGCGTAGTTCATGCACCGGGCACCCTGCCAGCAGGGCGCCTATTGCGTTTCGCCGCGCAAGCTCGCTCTTGCGCAATTTAGGCTTGCGTTTGGTCGGAACCATTCCCTTGCCTTTCCAGCGTGTCCGCCGCGAACCTCGGCAAAAACCCGCGACCGGCGGAAGAATGCTTTGATGTCGAACAGGTTCGCAGACCAAGTGCATCACTATATAGTTTTGCCAAAGATACGGCAACACCTCGAATAGACAAGGATTTTGCCGTCGCCGCGGGGCATTTCAAGGCGGCGGAGGTGCGGCAAAACCAAACCCTTTGTCTGCGCAACGCCTGCAACCTGGACGCGCGTGAACCAGCTCGCAGGTCGAAACCGCAGCGCAGCGCCGGCGCATGCTCCGAGCACGGCCCTAGTGGACTACGATAATGCTTTTAACATCAATGAGTTGAAAAATGTCCGCAAAAGTGCAGCAAGATAGCCGATGCTGACAAGTCGGAAAAGTCTGGCACCTTTGCGAGACTGACAACCGGCGACTTCACCGCGCGGCCAGCAGACCCACATGGCATGAGTTAAGCTGGACTGCGACCGAATAATGCAGCACATAGAGGCGCTTTCGAGCGGAAGACGGCTATGCTAGAAGGCGCCGTTGGTGCCCTTGGTGCACTTACTGCCCTTGGCGCACTTGGCCTGCTCGGCCTCCCTCCCAGCAGACGAGCCCTCGAGATTCAACCAAAAGCGCATCCGAAGAGTGGAACCGAAATGAGCAAGCGTCGCTCCCATTATGACTACGAAGACCTTATCGCCTGCGGCCGCGGTGAACTTTTCGGTCCCGGCAACGCGCAGTTGCCTCTGCCTCCCATGCTCATGTTCGACAAGATCGCCGATATTTCCGAGGCCGGCGGCGCAAACGGAAAGGGTACGATCCGCGCAGAATTCGCCGTCAAGCCGGATCTTTGGTTTTTCGGCTGCCATTTCAAGGGCGATCCTGTCATGCCGGGATGTTTGGGTCTCGATGCGCTTTGGCAACTTCTCGGATTTTATCTCGGCTGGCTCGACCTGCCTGGACGCGGCCGCGCACTTGGTGTCGGCGAAGTGAAGCTCACCGGTCAGGTGCTGCCGACCGTCAGGCGCATCATCTACGGCGTCGACTTGAAGCGTGTTTTCAAAAGTAAGCTCGTAATGGGGATCGCCGATGGCTGGCTCGAGGCCGACGGAGCGCGCGTTTATGAGGCCAAGGATTTGAAGGTGGCTCTATTCACGCCGACGGCTGCTTGATTCAGGGCATTCAAAGCAAGGCGGACGCCGGTTTCCCGTCGCTTTCGGGGCAGTTGCGCCTATGATAGAAGCCCTTGGTCGGTCGGGCGATGCCTCAGCCGACATGAGGGCTCCGGCGAGACGTCCAACCAAACGCGCTGCCAGGACAGGCTCATAAGACATTGTAAATTAGACGATTGAGCCAATCCTGAAGACTTGATGAGATGATCCCGCGTCGCGGCAAGGAAACGGGACAGCAAGAAGCGGAATTTGACGGTTTGAATCGGCTGATGAAGAGCCCAGTGTCGGCTTTGCCGATCAGGCGTCAAGGGCGGGCCGCTATAGGAGACGGGCATGAGACGGGTCGTCATAACAGGCGTTGGCATCGTTTCCTCGATCGGCAACAATTCGCAAGAGGTACTGGCCTCGCTGCGCGAGGCGAAGTCGGGAATCGTGCGCGCCGAGAAATATGCGGAACTCGGCTTCCGCAGCCAAGTGTACGGCGCACCAACCCTCGATCCGGAAACCATGATCGACCGGCGGGCATTGCGCTTCCATGGCGGCGGCACCGCTTGGAACCATGTCGCCATGGATCAGGCGATTCGGGACTCCGGCCTCGAAGCCGCCGAAGTTTCGAACGAGCGGACCGGCATCATCATGGGCTCCGGCGGCCCGTCCGTGCACGCGCTGATCGAGGCGGCAGACATTACCCGCAGCAAAGGACCAAAGAAGGTCGGTCCCTTTGCCGTGCCTAAATGCATGTGTTCGACCGCCTCGGCGACACTTTCCACCTGGTTCAAGATCAAGGGCGTCAATTATTCCATTTCCTCGGCCTGCGCGACGTCGAACCATTGCATCGGCAATGCCTACGAGATGATCCAATACAGCAAGCAGGACATCATGTTCGCCGGCGGCTGCGAGGAGCTCGATTGGGGCCTCTCGGTCCTGTTCGATGCGATGGGCGCTCTCTCCTCCGCCTATAACGACCGGCCCGCGACAGCCTCGCGGGCTTACGACAAGAATCGCGACGGCTTCGTGATTTCCGGTGGCGCCGGTGTTGTCGTTCTCGAGGAACTGGAACATGCCCGCGCACGCGGCGCCAAAATCTACGCGGAAATTACCGGCTATGGCCTGACATCCGATGGCGTCGATATGGTGCAGCCTTCCGGCGAAGGCGCCGCTCGCTGCATACGCATGGCGCTGGCAACTGTGAAGACGCCCATCGACTATATCAATCCGCACGCGACTTCGACACCGATCGGCGATCTCAAGGAGATAGAGGCGATTCGCAACGTTTTCGGCGCAGGCGAGAAATGCCCGCCGATCGCTGCGACCAAGTCGCTGACCGGCCATGCGCAAGGCGCAACCGGCGTCCACGAAGTCATTTACAGTCTATTGATGATGCAAGGCGGTTTCATCTGCGAAAGCGCCAATATCGAAGAGCTCGATCCAGCCTTTGCCGACATGAACATCGTCCGCAGCCGCATGGACAACGTAAGCTTGCGCGCCGTCCTTTCCAATTCCTTCGGGTTCGGTGGCACTAACGCCTCGCTGGTGCTTCAACATGTCGATGCTTGATCCAATGCCTGTGCAAACCTCCGACGGCCGCCTCATGCGCGGCAAGCGCGGTCTCATCATGGGCGTCGCCAATAGTCACTCGATTGCCTGGGGCATCGCGAAAAGACTATCCGAACATGGTGCGGAACTCGCCTTCACCTATCAGAGCCAGGCTTTCGCGAAACGTGTCAAACCGCTCGCCAGCAGTCTCGGAAGCGCGCTCACGCTTCCCTGCGACGTCGAAGACCTTGCCTCGCTCGACGCGGCCTTCGATTCGATCGGAGAGGTTTGGGGAAGCCTGGACTTTCTCGTTCATTGCATCGCTTATTCGGACAAGGCGGAGCTGAAGGGACGCTATGCCGACACGACGCGCGAAAACTTTCAGCGCACCATGTTGATTTCGGCTTTTTCCTTCACCGAGACGGCGAAACGTGCGGCAGCCTTGATGCCGAACGGCGGCGCCCTGCTGACGCTCACTTTCGGCGGCGCCACACGCGTCATGCCGAATTACAATGTGATGGGTGTCGCCAAAGCGGCGCTCGAGGCGAGCGTACGTTATCTCGCCGCCGACTACGGGCCGCAGGCTATTCGCGTCAACGCCATTTCCGCCGGCCCTATCCGCACGCTGGCCGGTGCCGTCATCGGTGATGCGCGATCCATGTTCAATTTTCAGAGGAACCACGCGCCGCTGCGGCGGACCGTGACAATCGAGGATGTCGGCGGTTCGGCACTCTATCTCCTCAGCGACCTTGCAAGCGGGGTGACGGGAGAAACTCACTACGTCGACGCCGGCTACAACATCATCTTTATGCCGCATCCAAACGGCCTCAAAACGGATGAAAACCCTGCCGACGAGACGCCTGCGTAATCCTAACCCGATACGAGAAATCCGCGCCGGGTCGAGTCAGGAGGCAGCCAGTCGCCGGCTGAGCCATTCGAGCGTCTCGTCGCGAATGCCGAGGTCTTGGAGGTGCTCTTGGGTATTGCGGACATAGTCCGGATTTGCGCCGGAAAGGCCTTGCCCCTGGGCGACGAGCCGTTCGACCTCTTGCCGGTCGAGACGCCCGGCATATTGATCGTGCGCACGGTCAACCACATAACACAGGGCCGGGACGAGGCGGCGATCCTCGAGCCGCGCGCGCAGGAAAACTTCGCGGTAGACGTGCGTCACCTGTTCGCGGTCACGCAAATAGGCAATCGTAGTGCTCGTCGCCGCCGCCGGCACACGGAAAGCGACACCCTTACAGGAACCGCCGACGTCGAGGCCGAGAACGAGCCCAGGTTTCTCTGGCGTGCCGCGATGGACATGCGAGTAGACACAAAGAGCGCGATGATAGCCGTGGACGGTGGCAATTCGGCGTTCGTCATGGGGAAATCCCGGTCGCCATATCAATGAACCATAGCCGAATACCCAAAGATCCTTGCTGGCAGCCATGCTTGCGACTCGTCCCTCGCAGATCGATCTTGCTGTCGGTGTCGCGGCTTGGCCGCGCTTATTTGCCCCATCATAAGGATGCCTGAGGAATCGACAAGCCGGCCTTTGCCGAGAGCCTATTCTCGCTTTCGCCGAGATTTCATGCTCTCAATTGAACAGTGCTCGCTAGAGCGGGAGAAGAGAATGCCGCGGAACGAGAGTCAAAACGTTGGGAAACGGCGGCCCCTCCAGCCGCTCCTGGCGGGACTCGCCGGTCTCGGCGTGTTCGCGTGTCTTGCAGGCGCCATCGCATGGCATGTCGCCGAGCAAGCGGCAGCCAATGCGCTCGATGCATTGATCGTGAGCGAGGAAGCTCACGGCCGAGTCTGGTCCTGTCCCAAGCGGCGAATTTCCGGCTTTCCCTTTGCCCTGGAACTGAACTGTCTTGAGCCAAGCTTCAGCGGCCGGATCTCCGGCAAGCCGATGGTGGCACGGATGCAAGCTCTCCGCGCCAGAGTGCACGTGCTTTACCCGCACGAGGTAACGGCAAAGATTGAAGCGCCTTTTGCTCTTCGCTCGGAGGATGGACACACCGATTTGTCGTTCTCGTGGAGCTCGATGCAGTTCGTCATCGGCGGCGTGCCGGAGGATGTTGCGCAGATTGCCTTCCGTGGTGAAGCACTGGCGACTCAAGGTTTGGCAGAGGGTTTCGGAGCCCTGGTGATGCAGGCCGGCCGGTTCAACGGCGTGATCGGCAAATCGGCAAGCGGGCAAGACCGATCCTATGATTTCCGTATCGCCGCACAGGATGTCGCGAGCCCTTGGATGACGATGGCTCTCGGCTCGCAGCAACCTGCGGAAATCAAAGCGGACGGCACGGTGACGGAAGTTTCTTTCGATCCCTCCGAGCGGCCCGCCGAAAGCCTGGAACATTGGCGCGCGAAGGATGGACGGATCGATTTCGGCAATCTCGCGTTCTCCCAAGGCGAGACACAGGTTTCCGCGCGCGGAACACTCAAGCTCGACGCCACGCATCGCCTGCAGGGCCGGCTCGATACGGAGTCTCTCGGCATCGAACCCATTTTGCGCAGTCACGGCATAAATCCGTCGTTCGCGACGGCCGGCCTTCTGTTGAGCGGCCTCTTGGGAAGCAAAACGCAAGCCGCAGCTCCACCAAGCGCCCCCGCGGCTCTGCATTTGCCTGTGCGTTTGGAGGGCGGCGCCGTGATCATCGGTCCGGTGCAAACACCCATTCGCCTGCCCGCGCTCTATTGACCGCTGCGGCCGCGGCATGACGAAGCGACGCAAACGAGTCTGATTATTCCTTTTCCTCTGCCGTTCTGCGGCCGAAATCTGCGGCAGCAGTCTCCTGCCCCTGCTCGATGATCGTACGCCTGATCGTGCGGGTGCGCGTGAAGAGATCGAAGAGGCCTTGGCCGTCGCCATAGCGGATCATGCGTTGCAGCGCGATCAAGTCTTCGTTGAAGCGGCCGAGCATTTCGAGTACGGCCTCCTTGTTGTTCAAGAAGACGTCGCGCCACATCGTCGGATCGGACGCAGCGATGCGCGTGAAGTCGCGAAAGCCGCCGGCGGAAAATTTGATGACTTCGGATTGCGTCACCTGTTCGAGATGCGCGGCCGTGCCCACGATATTATAGGCGACGAGATGCGGCACATGGCTGGTGATCGCCAACACGAGATCATGATGCGCCGCCGACATGATTTCGACATTGGCTCCCGCCGCCGTCCAGAACGCCGCAAGCCGCGCCACGGCATCTGGGTCGGTTCCTTCGGGAGGCGTCAGAATGTTCCAGCGGTTGAGGAAGAGTGTTGCGAAGCCCGCATCCGGCCCCGAATATTCGGTACCGGCGACGGGATGCGCGGGCACGAAATGAACGCCCGGCGGCAGGTGCGGCGCGACTGCGGCGATGACGGCACTCTTCACCGAGCCGACGTCGGACACGATGGCGCCTTGCCGCAGATGTGGTCCGATTGCCTGCGCGACTTCGCCCATCGCGCCGACCGGCACGCATAAGATAACGAGATCGGCGCCGCGAACCGCGGCTTCGGCAGTATCGGCGACTTCGTCGGCAAGGCCGAGGGCGGCGACGCGCTCGCGCACCTCCGGCAAACTGTCGGCGGCGACGATCTTGCCCGCCAAGCCTTTGCGGCGCACGACATGGGCGATCGAAGAACCGATGAGGCCGAGGCCGATCAGCGTCAAACGTTCGAAGAGAGGTGCCGGAAGCGGCGCCCCGAGCCCGTCAGGCACCTGCGCGGCCCTCGAGTTTCTTGAACTCCGCCAGCGCTGCGACGACGAGCCGATTGGCGTCTTCGTCGCCGATGGTGAGCCGCAGACATTGCGGCAAACCATAGGCCCTGACCGCGCGCAGGATCAGGCCGCGCTGCACCAGGAATTCATCGGCGGCGCGCGCTTGCGCCGCATCCGTGAAGTGAAGCAGCAGGAAATTGCCGACGCTCGGCGTCACGCCGATATCCAATCCGGCGATTTCTCGCGACAGCCATCCGAGCCAGGTGTCGTTGTGAGCGACCGCCCGATCGACATGGTCGAGATCAGCAATCGCGGCAATGCCGGCCGCCAGCGCCGCGCTGTTGACATTGAACGGGCCGCGGATGCGATTGAGCACGTCGCAGATTTCGGCCGGCGCATAACACCAGCCAAGCCGCAGAGCGGCGAGCCCATAGATCTTCGAGAAGGTCCGCGTCATCACGACATTCGGATTTGTCGATGCGAGTTCGAGCGCCGGCGAATAATCATTGCGCGTGACATATTCCGCATAAGCGGCGTCGATCACGAGAAGAACTTGGCGCGGCAAAGAGTGAGCGAGACGCTTGACTTCGCCGTAAGGCAGATAAGTGCCGGTCGGGTTGTTGGGGTTGGCGAGAAAGACGACCTTCGTCCTGGGTGTTACCGCAGCGAGGATCGCATCGACGTCGGCGGTGTAATTCTGCTCCGGCACAATAACCGGCGTGCCGCCCGAGGCGAGGATCGCGATGCGATAGATGAGAAAGCCATGCGTCGTGTAGACGGCCTCGTCGCCCGGACCGATATAGGCATGGGCGAGGAGCGAAATAAGTTCGTCCGAACCATTGCCGCAGACGATCCGCTCGGGATTGAGGCCGTGGCGCGCCCCGATCGCTTCGCGCAACGCAATCGCCGAGCCGTCGGGGTATTCGCTGAGTTGATCGGCGACACGCTTATAGGCCTCCTTCGCTCGCGGCGAGGGGCCAAGCGGCGTCTCGTTCGACGAAAGTTTGTGGATCTTGGCCGCAGTGGCGGCAGTGCTTCTGCCGGGCACGTAGGCTTCGATGGCGAGCACGCCAGGGCGAGCTTGCGGAAGTCCGCCGATTTCGTTCGCGCTCATCGTCGTAGACTCCAAAAGACCAGGAAGATCAGGGAAAATTCATCACTCATGCGGGACTAACACTTTGATCCGACCGCTCGGCGGGTCGCGGTTGCGTGACGTCGAAGCGGGCCGCATGACTGCCGACTTCCGCAAGGCGCGGAACGCCAGCGCCTATGTCGCTGAAAGCCCTGCGCAGATCGGCCGCACCAACCGAGCCCGGCGCCGCGACGAGAAGTGAAAGACCGTAGCCATCCGCTGCATTGCCGAGGATTTCGGCCCCGAGCCTTGCAAGGCTCGCCGGCAAGCCGTCGTGCCATCGGTCGAGCGAGATGGCATGCACCACAACGTCGCGCGCGGCCGCATCGTTCAGCGGCTGCGCGATCACAAAAAGCGGCATGCCGGCCGGATGATCAGGCCTTTCGACAAAGGGCAGCCGGGCGATGATTTTGGGGGCGGATTTGTCAACGAGCCGCATCCACCAGGCGCCCGCCGCAGCGCCACCTTCGACCCGCGCGAGGCCGAGATCACCGCTCGAGCGGGCCACGGCGTCGATGACACCGCCAGCGCCTTGGTGGACGCGGTAAGGCACGGTGAAGCCGAAATGGAACCGGCAGCAGTCGCGCATTTGCGCGTCGCCGCCCGAGATATCGGCATGCACGCTGTAATTGGCTTGAACGTAAGTGAACGTCGAAATGATGATGCGCCAAATGCTCTCGACGGTATCGAGCGGCAACAGCCCTTTGTGGCGCGACGCCAGCCGTCGCATCATCTCGGCCTCGCGGCCGGGGCGAAAAGCCGAGCCGCCGCCGACGCGCGCCTTGACCGCGATGAGACGGTCGATGATTGCACCGCGCTCCATCAAAAGCTCGTGCATCTGCGTGTCGATGCGATCGATTTCGGCGCGCAGATCGGCCAAGGTTTCAAAGGGCGGACGGTCGAGCATCGGTGCCATGTCGGGGTGCGGAGCCTCGTTTCATAGCCGCCTTGCCCTGACAAGGCAAAGAAAACTCGTAGCAGCGGAGGGCAAAGCCGTTCGCCACCAGTCACAGGCCGTGTGGGATCAAAGCGGGCTAACGCAGACTTGGCCGTACACAGACCACGCCGTCGGCAGGCTGGGATGCCGGTGCCCCGTCCTTGACAGGCGGTTATGCGGCCTTCTACATAACGGACACAGCGTTCGCCATATCGAACATGACCGGCAAGCCAGTGACGATCCTTTCACACCCGAAGGCGGCGAGCCTGCTGGAGGCGGACGCGCCCCACAGTCTCGTTGTGCGTTTCGCCGCCGATCGACCGCTCCAGGTAGACGCAGGCGTTGCGCTGCAGCCGCTCACCATAGCCTACCAGACTTATGGTGAACTCAATGCCGAAAAAACGAATGCGGTCCTCGTCTGCCATGCGTTGACCGGCGATCAGCATGTCGCCAATACGCATCCCGTCACCGGCAAGCCGGGATGGTGGCAGGTCATGGTCGGGCCGGACCGGCCGATCGATACGAACCGGTTTTTCGTGATCGCCTCGAATGTCGTCGGCGGCTGTATGGGGACGACCGGGCCGGCTTCCGTCAACCCGGCGACGGGGCGCGCCTATGGCCTCGATCTTCCCGTAATCACGATCCGCGACATGGTCCGCGCCCAGGCCATGCTGATCGACCACCTGGGAATAGAGACTTTATTCTGCGCCATCGGCGGCTCGATGGGCGGCATGCAGGTTCTGCAATGGGTGGCGAGCTATCCCGAGCGTGTTTTTGCAGCCATGCCGATTGCGACGGATGCGAAACATTCCTCGCAGAACATTGCATTTCATGAGGTGGGGCGGCAGGCCATCATGGCCGACCCGGAATGGCGCGAGGGTCGCTACCTCGATTACGGCACCAACCCGACGAAAGGCCTCGCCGTCGCGCGCATGGCGGCGCACATCACCTATCTTTCCGAAGATGTTCTGCAGCGCAAATTCGGCCGTAAGCTGCAGGAGCGCGACGCTCCGACCTTTTCCTTCGATGCCGAGTTCCAGATCGAGAATTATTTGCGCTACCAGGGAACCAGTTTCGTCGATCGGTTCGACGCCAATTCCTACCTTTATGTGACGCGCGCTTGCGATTATTTCGATCTCGCCGGCGATTACGGCGGCTCATTGGCCTTGGCCTTCAAAGGCAGCAAGGCACGTTTTTGCGTCGTCTCTTTCACGTCCGACTGGCTCTATCCGACGACTGCCTCCCGCGCGATCGTGCATGCCTTGAATGCCGCCGGCGCTTCGGTTTCCTTCGTCGAAATCGAGACCGACCGCGGCCATGACGCCTTCTTGCTCGATGTGCCGGAATTCATCGCGACCTCGCGCGGTTTTCTCGAAGCTGCGGCGCATGCCCGCGGGCTGCCGCCGCGTTCAAACGGGAGCCGCTGATTGGACAAGGCCGTGGATCCGCAGGCTGCGGCACTGCAAGGCCGGACGGCCCGCATCGACCTTGTCGTTGTCGCCAATATGGTCGCGCCCAACACCCGCGTGCTCGACGTCGGCTGCGGCGATGGCACCTTATTGCGCCTTCTCGCCGAAGAGCGCGGGGTCGACGCGCGCGGCATCGAACTCTCGCAGCGCGGCGTCAACGATTGCGTGGCGAAAGGGCTGTCCGTCGTGCAAGGCGATGCCGACACCGATCTTGTCGATTATCCGGACGATGCGTTCGATTATGTCATCCTGTCGCAGACGCTGCAGGCAACGCGGCAGCCCCGCAAAGTCCTGGAGCATA
>JBKQHN010000083.1:0-16079 GCA_052148755.1 Beijerinckiaceae bacterium
AGCCGGTGAAGACCGCATTCGGGCCGTGGATGATGCATGGCTTCAAACTGCTGGCGATGCTGAAAGGACGGCGCGGCACGAAGTTCTATATTTTCGGCCGCTCGCAAGAGCGCGTGCAGGAACGCAAACTTCTCGCCGATTATGAGGCTGTGATCGAGGAGATCCTGGCGAAGCTCAATCCCGAGAACCACGCGCTTGCCGTGGCTCTCCTGTCGCTGCCGGAAAAGATCCGTGGCTTCGGCCACGTCAAAACGCGCAACATCGCAGCGGCAAAAGCCGAAGAGGCCGAGCTGCTGGCGCAATTCCGCGCTGGGCCAAAGGCGGTGAAATTGGCGGCGGAGTGAGAGATTTCAGGAATATCTCAACGGCGCCGCTGCAGCGCTCGTCGCCGTGCCGAATGAAATAAGCATCCGGAGGGCGTGCGTTCTCGATCCCTAAGCGCTTTTTTTGCTGCATAAATCAGGTGTGAAAAATCACCGCGGCGGAGCGACGACCGGCGCGCTAATCTCTTGTGTGACCAGCGATTCATATGCCTCGTTGAGCACCACAGAAACCTCAGCGGCCGAAGAACAATGCCACACTGCATTGGCAAAAGCGCTTAATACTGGATTCTGAAAAACAAGCGACGCATTCGGTTCTGGATACAGATCGGCCAATGCCAGCGCCGTCTTTGCTGCTTTATATACATCGGTCTGATTATATATTTTTGAGCCATAGAATGAACCGAGGAGCCGACCCAGAATCCATTTCTGACTCTGCTTCTTATGAGAGCGGACCAAAACACCGGACTGGGCGACGGAGATTATGCAAATCTCCGTGCTGTCTAATTCTATCGTTGCTCCGCAACCAACGGTCTCGCTCGAATATACAAGTTTTGGCATGGCGCTCACCTAACTTCATTGCTTTGACCGAGGGGGCGAGCCATCAAGAGAGCGTGTTGTTTGTCATCTCGAACCTGTCGCATGATTTTCTGGAGCACACGCGGGAGGATGACCGTCTCGCGGATCATCGAAGAAATAAGGTCGCGAGGATCGTAGTCGTTTTCCTTGCCTGGCTGAAGCAGCGACACCGCCGCGCTGGGAACATAAAATGTGACGAACTCATCGTCGCCGTCCGAGTAGTAAATCACCGCGCGCCCATTCGCGTTCCTGTAGATTTCGCTGTCACTGACACGAATCTCTGTCACGCTGTTGAGCAAGCTTTCGTCATCGAGCGCAGCGAGGAGAGCTTGCCCAAACGTCTCAGCCTTTGCGAAAGCGTTGATTGATCCGCCTACCGGGCGCAGGTGCCTCAACAAATTTGCGACTTGGCCGGCGAATGCCGGTCTTTCCGCGACGATCGACAGAAGCCCGGACACGATGGCGTTGGGGGTGATGTCTTCCGCGTTCCGGCCGCGGCTCACGGGCAGCAACCTTATGTCGCGCAGTTTCTGGAAACGCTGGACCATTTCGGCCTCGGCGATTTTCAGCTCAGCGCCGAGGATGGTTTCCAGTTGCTTGGCTATCATGGTGATCTCCAAGCGCCTTTCTGGCATTCTAAATTACGAATTGCAATTGAGAAGTGATATTCAACAACGCGAAAAGTAGGGTTGTTGTGTTCAAGCGCATGATAACATCCTTCATCATGCGTGGAGTGCGACGAGGCCTGCTGAAGAATTGCGTAAATCCGGATAACATGTTATACGTATAAACAGATAAACGCCTAAGAGAATGCGCTATGCCGAGCGACACAACCATCCGCTGGACCGTGTCGGTTTCCAAGGAAACCGACATCGCGGTTCGGAGCTTTCTCGCGCAACGCGGGATGAAGAAAGGCGACTTGTCGAAATTCATCGAGGACGCCGTCAAATGGCGCGTGCTCGATCAGACGATGGCCGAGGCGCGCGGCAAATTCGCCGACATGCCCCCCGAGGCGCTGGAGTCCCTGCTCGACGAAGCTGTCACTGCCACGCGCCAGGCAAAGGCTCCGAAGGCTGGGTGATGCGTGCGGCTGGTCATCGACACCAACATCCTTGTCAGTGCACTGTTCTCGAGCGCTTCGCTGCCGGCGCATCTCATTGTGCTTTGGCGCGAAGGTTGGTTCGACCTTCTGACCTCGGCCGACCAGCTCGATGAGCTGATGCGCGTGACCCGCTATCCAAAGATACGTGAGCGTCTGGCTCCGGCCTTGGCTGGACGGCTCATCAACGAACTCCGTGACATTGCCGTTGTAGTGAAGGACCTCCCAGTGGTCACGGTCTCCCCGGACCCTTATGACAACTACCTGTTGGCGATGGCCGCCGCAGGTTCAGCGGATTTTCTCGTGACCGGCGACAAGCGCGACCTGCTGCCCCTCAAGCGCTATGAGAGGACCAAGATCATTACGGTCCGCGACTTTCTCATCTTACACAGGCGGTTGCCATGACCGACCAGTTCCTCGCCGTCATCCCGCCAGCTGCGCTTACGCCGCTCTGCGACACGTATTTGGTGCCGGCACTCAGTCACCGGGACCCGAGGTTTGCGCGATCAAATCGAGATGAGCTCACGTCACCTCAAACCAAGTCAGCATCCCCGCCGCCTGTCGCTCTGCGATGAGGCTCTCTATGACCCATTTGCCGGGATTGTCGGCGATGAAGGCGACATGCTTGGTGCGGCCTTCGGGTATGATCACGCAGTCGCGCCAATAGGGCTCCCAGCCGTCATCGAGATCATGCAGGAGCCGCAGGTTGTGGCCGTGCACATGCATTTGCTGCAGGAACGCGGTCTTATTGACGAAGCCGAGCGTAACGGCGGTGCCCCGCTTGACCGAAAACAACGGCGTCGGGCCAAACTCCTTCAATGCCTGGCCATTCAGGGTCCAGGGCTGGGCGGCAGGCTTAGCTGCATCCACCGGCTTTCCCGTCTGCGCCGGCTGGCCCGCTGCTTGCGCTTCGGGTTTGCTGCCGCCTTCGAGGATGATGTCGACGCGGCGCGAGGTTTGCAGTTTGATCTCCTTCGGCAGCCGCGGATTGTCTTCAAGCGATCCGATCGGCGCCAGCTCCTTGCGCGCCTCGCCTTCGGTTTTAAGCGTCAAGATCGGCTGATCCGGCTCGTTGAAGCCGCGCAGCACGAGGCTCGCCTCGGCATCGGCTTCGCGCGGCAGGTCGAGCATTACGTCGAAACGCGCGCCTGGGCCGATCGGCAGCGTATGGCGGACCGGTTCGAACGCCTCGCAGGGCTGTCCGTCGACGGCAAGAACGAAAGGGCGTACGCCAAGGAAGCTGACGAACATGATGCGCGCATTGGCCACGCTCAGAATGCGCAGCCGCAGACGGGAACCTGGAAGAAATTTTTCCGCGACTGGGACGGGCTTCGATTCGGCCGTCACCAGCTTGCCGATCCGCCCGCTGCCCAGGGTCTCGGCCGGCGCGCCGAAATCCGCGGCAATCTGAGCCTTGTCGTCGAGTTTCCAGTCTTCCAGCACGAGCAGCATATCGTGGTCGACAATTGGTGGGTTTGCTTCGTCGATGATCAGCGGGCCATAGAGCCCGCGGCCGAGTTGCTCGGGGATGCAGGGCAGGACATGCGACCGGTACCAGTAAAACCCGCTGTCGGGCGGCGTGAAGCGATAATCGAAGCTTTGGCCGGGCAGCACGGGTTTTTGCGTCAGGCCGGCAACGCCGTCGAACGCATTTTCATGCCGCAGCCCCTGAAACGACAGAGTCAGCGGCTGATCGAGGCTGTTGACGAGGCGCAGATTGATAGCTGCGCCTTTTTTGTAGCGCAGCAGAGGCCCCGGCACCTCGCCGTCAAAGCCCCAGACTTCGGTTTCTGCAGCGGGCTCCGGCGAGAGCCGCAGTGAAGCTTTGCGCGCTTCGAGCTTGCGCGGTCCGTCGTCGGCCGCCCTGGCGCGAAGCGGGAGCACGACGAGGCTGGCGAGAATGCTGCCGAGAAGATGGCGGCGGGTGACGGACATTGGTACTTCTTAATTCGTTGAGGGGCCGGTTCGGCTCCGCAGTTCCAAAGTCATCGTGATCGATTCCAATAATTTAGAGCGGGATAGGCAGATAAGTTTACGCAACCTGCGTGAACTTGAGCGCCAGAAAAGCCGCGCAGCGTCCCACTTTATCTTCATGCTGCTCCAGCGGGCTCTGCTCTAGCCCGGATCAGCGAGAGTCGGTAGGCCTTTTCGCAGCGGAGCCCTGAAAGTTGTGCGAAAAAGGCGGTTGCACAGGTCGTTCTGATCCAGCAAAAATCCCGTCCGAAAGCTTCTGTCCCATCGAAGGGGCATCACTTTTTTGCTGCGCGCGGCGTGCGGCGTGCTATAGAGCCGCCCCGTAGCGGTGGGACGCCGAACTTGTTTCTGCCGGCCGCGGGCGTGGCGGAACTGGTAGACGCGCCGGATTTAGGTTCCGGTGGTGAAAATCGTGGGGGTTCGAGTCCCTCCGCCCGCACCAGGCTCTCGCACCGAAATTCTGGACATTTTGTGCCAGCGGCTCGGTTTGGCGAGAGCGCAGCGGATTCAGACAAGCAAAAGAACGCGAAAGGGCGCAGAGGATGCAAGTGACGGAAACCCTCTCCGAGGGCCTCAAACGGGAATTTCACGTGGTGCTTGCCGCCGCTGATCTCTCGACGCGTCTCGACAGCGAATTGAACAATCTGAAAACCAAGGCGCGCATCAACGGCTTTCGTCCCGGCAAAGTGCCGCTCACCTATTTGAAGCGGCTGTACGGGCGTTCGATCATGGCCGACGTGATGCAGGAGGCCCTGAACGAAGCAAACCGCAAGATCGTCGAGGAGAATGATCTGCGCCTCGCCGGGGCGCCGCAGATTCTCGACCTGCCGAAGGATGAAGAAGGGCTTCGCCACGCTTTCGAACAAAATGCCGATTTTACTTACAAAGTGGCTCTCGAGATCCTGCCGAAATTCGAAATCGGCAGCTTCGAGGACATCGCGATCGAGCGGCTCGCCGCCGAAATCCCGGAAGAAGAGATCGATTCGCTCGTCCAGAGGCTTGCCGAACAAAATCGGACCTATACGCCGAAGGAAGGCGCGGACACCGCGGCGGCCAAGGGCGATAAGGTGACGCTCGACTTCCTCGGCAAGCTCGGCGAAGAGCCTTTCGAAGGAGGAAGCGCTGAAGACGCCGATCTCGTCCTTGGTTCGGGCTCCTTTATCCCCGGATTCGAGGAACAGATCGAAGGCATGAAGGTCGGCGAGAGCCGGACCATTTCGGTGACCTTCCCCGAAGCCTATACGAACGAGAAGCTCGCCGGCCAGCTGGTGACTTTCGACGTCACTTTGAAGGCCATTGCGGCGCCGGCGGAAATTACGATCGACGATGCGTTTGCGAAGGGCTTCGGCTATGAGGATCTTGCCAAGCTGCGCGAGGGCGCCCGCGCGAGCTATGCCGAAGAGCAGGCGAAGCTGTCGCGCCGCAAATGGAAACGCGAACTGCTCGACGCTCTCGACAAGAAATACACGTTTGAGCTGCCGGAAGCGCTCGTCTCGCGCGAATTCGACCAAATCTGGAAAGGCGTCGAAGCCGAACAGACGCAATCCGGTCGCAGCTTCGCCGACGAGGGGACGACGGAAGAGGCGGCTCGCGCCGATTACCAGCAGATCGCCGAACGGCGTGTGCGCCTCGGTCTGGTTTTGGCGGAAATAGGCGAAAAAGCCAGTGTAACAGTCTCGGAAGAAGAAGTCCGGCGCGAGCTCTTTAACCGGGTCCGCAATTATCCCGGCATGGAAAAGCAATTGCTCGAATTCTACCGGAAAAATCCCGAGGCCTTGGCGGAGGTTCGGGCGCCCCTCTTCGAGGAAAAGGTGATCGATCACCTCATGACGAAGGTTACGGTGACTGAGAAGCAGGTCTCCAAGGAAGAGCTCTTGCTGGCCGTCGAAGCCGGCGAGAAGGACGAGTCTCGGGCGTCCGAAGCTGCAGCGTGAGTTTGCCGGTTTTCGGGAGGGCCGGCGGGGAGTCCAAATGCGCTCCCAGGTGCGTTCCCGACTGCGCATCGTGTCGATGACCACGTTCGGGACGAATGAGCTGGCGTATGTCCAGGACCGGGACACCGGCCTATGCCGCCTCTCCAAGATCGGAAGAAAGGCTTGCTTTTTCGGGACATGCAGCTTGCCATTGCGAACCGCCCGCGAGCTATTATGTTTTGTGTGAGGATGATGCTGCAGCCGCGCGCCTCTGGGTGCGAGGCCGGGATGTCATCCGTGCTTTGAAAGCGGTCCGGCCGCGCCTCGTAACGCAAAATCGGTTCGATTTTTGCTCGCCGTAGTCGATACTGCGCCGGACTCTCAAAACGGGAAAGACCTGCTATGCTGCGTGATCGCGATCCGATTGAAATTTATGATAATTACCTCATCCCGCAGGTGATTGAGAACACCAGCCGGGGGGAGCGCGGATTCGATATTTATTCGCGGCTTCTGCGTGAGCGCATCATCTTCTTGACGGGACCTGTCGAAGATCACATGGCATCCGTCATCGTCGCGCAACTGCTCTTCCTCGAAGCGGAGAATCCGAAGAAGGAAGTGTTCATGTACATCAACTCGCCGGGCGGGGTCGTGACCTCGGGCCTGGCGATTTACGATACGATGCAGTTCATCCGTCCGAAGGTCGAGACACTCTGCATCGGGCAGGCAGCCTCGATGGGTTCGCTGCTTCTCGCCGGCGGCGTGGCGGGCGGCCGCTATGCCTTGCCGAATGCCCGCATCATGGTGCATCAGCCTTCCGGGGGCTTCCAAGGCCAAGCCTCCGACATCCTGCGCCATGCCGAAGATATTATGAAAATCAAGCGGCGGCTGAATGAAATCTATGTCCGGCATACCGGCCGCACCTATGACGAGATAGAAACGACGCTGGATCGCGATCACTTCATGTCCGCAGACGACGCGAAATCCTTCGGGATCGTTGACCAAGTGCTCGAGAAGCGGCCAGACGACTCGTCAGCCGTCAAGTCGGCTGCCTGATCAAGGGGTAAGACCAAACCGTGCCGGGGTAGAAAGGTCGCAAACCAGGGTAAGAGTGACTTCCGCGCAAGCGCCCACACCGCCCTCTCGCGGCGCCAGGCCTTGCGGAAAGTTAGATTGCCAGCATACACCGTCAGTCGGAACAGGTGCCATCTTAACAAGCTTGAGCATGTCTTTGTCCGAAAGGCGGATCCGCTTTACCAGAAGATGCCGTGGCGGTTCGGGCCTTACGCTTCTAAGGCAGGCGTAAGGAGACTCGGAGAATTAGATCTAAGAGCGAGTGTTGCAATTCAACTAACTGGGGTACCACCCGTCAGCCTCGCAACACGAGCGCAAGGCATCCAGTTTCGGCGCCAGTCAGAAGACTGCTGGCACGTCGATTGCTACTCGGTTGCTGGTTGCCAAGTCTGCCAGGGCGAAGCCTGTGTTTCTTAACTGATTCGACGCTATTTTTTGCCATAGTAACGCCTGAGTGTTGCGCCGATGTGACGCAAACTGTCTCGATGGCGGGAGAAATCGGTTGCGGGACTTGATCCCTCTCCGGCGGCGTGTTTGCATTTCCCTTCGCCGTTGCGCCCGGTTGGTGCAGAGGCGTAGGAATTGGGGGGTGTTTGGGAAGCCGGCCTTGCTATGAGGTCGCAGCGGGGTATGGCTTAAATTTTAGAGCCATTCCAGGACCGACGACCTATATTGGGTTCCGAAGTCCGCGGGATAAGTTGTGTCGCTCTTGCCAAAAATGTTGGTAAAGGCTCAACAAGCGATAATTCGTCAGGAACGGGCTGAGGAATAAAGGTCGAAAAGATACGCGGTCGGCCGAAGCAAATGAGGTTGGCTCAAGGTTGGCGGCGCACTGCTGGTCCCGGGATAGGGGAAGTCGGGGATATGTTCCCGCGATCGTTTTGAAAGGCGCGAAAGCAGGGACACTGCGGCGCTTCTTCGCAAGCTGCGTTGATGACTTGGCGACAGCAAATTGGCGGCAGCAAAATGGCGCCTGACGAGAGTTTAGAAATGGCCGGGGCGGTGCGCCTCTTGCCCGGATGGAGATAAGCCATGACCAAGGTCGGCGGCAGCGACTCGAAAAACACGCTCTATTGCTCTTTCTGCGGCAAGAGCCAGCACGAGGTGCGCAAGCTGATTGCCGGTCCGACGGTCTTCATTTGCGACGAATGCGTAGAGCTCTGCATGGACATCATCCGCGAGGAGAACAAGTCCTCTCTGGTGAAGAGTCGCGACGGCATTCCGACACCGCGCGAAATCTGCAAGGTCCTTGACGACTATGTCATCGGTCAGTCGCAGGCCAAACGCGTCCTTTCGGTTGCGGTTCACAACCACTATAAGCGGCTGAACCACTCGACCAAGCACAATGATGTCGAGCTTGCAAAGTCGAATATCCTGTTGATCGGCCCCACGGGTTCCGGCAAGACTCTGCTGGCTCAGACGCTTGCCCGGATTCTCGACGTGCCTTTCACTATGGCCGACGCGACGACCCTGACGGAAGCGGGTTATGTGGGCGAGGACGTCGAAAACATTATTTTGAAGCTCCTGCAGGCGTCGGACTATAACGTCGAGCGGGCCCAGCGCGGCATTGTCTACATCGACGAAATCGACAAGATTTCGCGCAAGTCCGATAATCCGTCGATCACGCGCGACGTGTCGGGCGAAGGTGTCCAGCAGGCTCTGCTCAAGATCATGGAAGGCACCGTGGCTTCGGTGCCTCCGCAAGGCGGCCGCAAGCATCCGCAGCAGGAATTCCTTCAGGTTGATACGACCAACATCCTGTTCATCTGCGGTGGCGCTTTTGCCGGCCTCGAAAAGATCATTTCGGCCCGCGGCAAGTCGACGTCGATCGGTTTCGGCGCAACCGTGCGTGCGCCCGACGAACGCCGCACCGGCGAAATTCTGCGCAGGGTCGAGCCCGAAGATCTCTTGAAATTCGGCTTGATCCCCGAGTTCGTCGGGCGCCTGCCGGTCATTGCGACGCTGGAAGACCTCGATGAAGATGCCTTGAAGCGCATCCTCACCGAGCCGAAGAACGCGCTGGTCAAGCAATATCAGCGCCTGTTCGAAATGGAAAATACAGAGCTGACGTTCCAGGACGAAGCCTTGAACATCATTGCCAAGAAGGCGATCGATCGCAAAACGGGCGCCCGCGGTTTGCGCTCGATCATGGAAGGAATTCTTCTCGATACTATGTTCGAGCTGCCTGGGCTCGAGAGCGTCGAACAGGTGGTGATCGGCGTCGATGTCGTCGAGGGCAAGTCGCGTCCACTCTACATCTATGCGGAACGCAACGAGAAGACTGGCGCGACCGCGTGAGATCGTGCTGCGGGCGGACGGGCCGCGTCCAGTGTGAGAACTCCGGGCTTGGGCATGTTCTCGTTCAGGCGGCAGCAATATGAATGGTCTGGTCCGCTTGAAAGGCAACAGGGGACACGCCATTTCTAGGATCGGCCAAAGGAGGTGCAGATGCTTTCGCGGTCGATGCAAAGAGCGTGCTTTCGCAAGTTCCTGTGAGGAATCGGAAAAGCGCAAACTGCGTCCAAGCGACGGTGTGGTGTTCTTTTGGTCATGAGGTGAAATGACAAGAACGTGAATGATTGCTCGATCCAAAGGGCATCGGACGCGACCCGACGAACGGCGAGACGCAAGCAGTTCGAATCCGGCGAATATTCGCGCGGGCGGGCGCGTCGGGCTTCGGTCGCAGGCAAAGGTTGCGAGATAGGACGGAACGATGACGAGCCAGAAACGTGAACCAGTTCCTCCCGGAACGATCGACAGCTATCCCGTCCTGCCGTTGCGCGATATCGTCGTGTTTCCGCACATGATCGTGCCGCTCTTCGTCGGTCGCGAAAAATCGATACGCGCCCTCGAAGAGGTGATGAAGGCCGATAGATTAATTTTGCTGGCTACACAGATCAATGCATCTGACGACGATCCTGCGACGGACGCGATCTTCAAGACCGGAACGCTCGCCTCCGTACTGCAGTTGCTGAAACTTCCCGACGGTACGGTGAAAGTGCTCGTGGAGGGCCAGGTTCGGGCGCGCGTGCATGGATATACGCGCACCGATGATTTCTATGAAGCCAATGCCGAAGTTGTCGCCGACGAGGCTGCCGACAAGGTCGAGGTCGAAGCCTTGGCACGTTCGGTCATGGCCGAATTCGAGAGCTATGTGAAGCTCAACAAGAAGGTTTCGCCGGAAGTTGTCGCCGCTGTGACGCAGATTGAGGATTACTCCAAACTGGCCGACACGGTTGCCTCTCATCTTGCGGTCAAGATTCTCGACAAGCAGTCGATCCTGGAAACCGGTTCAGTCGCCAAGCGGCTCGAGAAATCTCTGTCCTTGATGGAGAGCGAGATCTCCGTCCTCCAGGTTGAGAAGCGTATCCGCACGCGCGTCAAGCGGCAGATGGAGAAGACGCAGCGCGAGTATTATCTCAACGAGCAGATGAAGGCGATCCAGAAGGAGCTTGGCGACGAAGACGGCAAGGACGATCTGAGCGAGATCGAGGAGCGCATCAAGGCGACGAAGCTCTCTAAGGAAGCGCGCAGCAAAGCGACCGGCGAGTTGAAGAAACTGCGGCAGATGTCGCCGATGTCGGCCGAAGCGACCGTGGTCCGCAACTATCTCGATTGGCTCTTGTCCATCCCCTGGAACAAGCGTTCCAAGGTGAAGAAGGATTTGAACATCGCGCAAGAGGTTCTCGACAGCGAGCATTTTGGCCTCGACAAGGTCAAGGAACGCATCGTCGAATATCTCGCCGTCCAGAGCCGCGCGAATAAGCTTACGGGCCCCATTCTCTGCCTCGTCGGACCGCCCGGCGTCGGCAAGACCTCGCTCGGCAAGTCGATCGCGAAAGCGACCGGGCGCGAATTCGTTCGGATGTCGCTCGGCGGCGTGCGCGATGAAGCGGAGATTCGCGGCCATCGGCGAACCTACATCGGCTCCATGCCCGGCAAGATCATCCAGTCGATGCGCAAAGCCAAAAGTTCCAATCCGCTGTTCCTGCTCGATGAAATAGACAAGATGGGCATGGATTTCCGCGGCGATCCGTCTTCGGCTCTGCTCGAAGTGCTTGATCCCGAACAGAACCATGCCTTCAACGATCATTACCTCGAAGTCGATTACGACTTGTCGAACGTGATGTTCGTGACAACGGCGAACACCTTGAACATTCCGCCGCCTCTGATGGATCGCATGGAGATCATCAGAATCGCCGGCTACACGGAAGACGAGAAGATCGAGATCGCACGGCGCCACCTCATACCGGCGGCCCTGAAGAAACATGGTCTCGCGCAAAATGAATGGTCGATCGACCACGGCGGTTTGGTGACGATCATCCGGCGCTACACGCGCGAGGCTGGCGTCCGCAATCTCGAGCGCGAAATCTCCAATCTTGCGCGCAAGGCGGTGAAGCAGATCTTGATGGCCAAGGTGACCTCGGTGGCGGTGAGCGACGACAATATCGCCGATTTCCTCGGCGTGCCGCGTTATCGCTATGGCGAAGTGGAACTCGAGGATCAGATCGGCGTCGTCACCGGTCTGGCTTGGACCGAGGTCGGCGGTGAGCTGCTGACGATCGAAGGCGTCATGATGCCCGGCAAAGGCCGCATGACCGTGACCGGTAACTTGCGCGACGTGATGAAAGAGTCGATCTCGGCGGCGGCATCTTATGTGCGCTCACGCGCGGTCGATTTCGGGATCGAGCCGCCGCTCTTCGACCGGCGCGACATCCACGTGCACGTACCCGAAGGGGCGACGCCGAAGGATGGGCCTTCGGCCGGTGTGGCCATGGCTACGGCGATCGTGTCGGTTATGACCGGCATTCCGATCCAGCGCGATCTTGCCATGACGGGAGAGATCACCTTGCGCGGCCGTGTGCTGCCGATCGGCGGCCTGAAAGAAAAATTGCTCGCCGCTTTGCGCGGTGGGCTCAAGAAGGTGCTGATTCCCGAAGAAAACGCCAAAGACTTGGCGGAAATTCCTGACAGCGTGAAGAACGGGCTGGAGATCGTTCCGGTGTCGCGCATGGACGAAGTCTTGCGCCATGCGCTCAGGCGCCAGCCGGTTCCGATCGTCTGGGAAGAGGATACGAAGGCGCTCGCCCCGTTGCCGCCTGACGAGGAGACCCCGGGCGTGGTCGCGCATTGAGAGCATGCTTGACATGCTCCCACACAAGTCCGCGTCAACCGGCGCGAACTAGGCCCGCCGCTCGACTGTGAGCCCGGGAATCGAAAAGGCCGCTGGCGTTGCAGCGGCCGTTTGCATGTCGCCGCGCGCTTCCCGCCGCGCGTCCAGTGTCGGGTCTCCCGGCTTGTCTTTCCTGGTGAGAATCGCCGGCATCCCTTGCATTTCCAGGTGTTTCAGCCCAACACAGGAGCAGCCCATCAAGGCGATTCGAGCGTAGAACCGCGCGAATTATGATATCGCGGTAGCTCGGAAAACGAGAACGGAAAAACGCGAGACCCACGGCTTTGCCGCTGAGTCTCCGGGCAGGGCTCTGCCAATTGACAGGAAGATACCGATGAACAAAATGGAACTCGTGCAACACGTTGCGGGCGAGACCGAACTATCCAAAGCCGCGTCCGCAGCGGCAATCGATGCCGTAGTGGAAGGCATCACAAAGGCTCTGAAAAAGGGCGAAGAGGTGCGACTCGTCGGCTTCGGCACGTTTTCCGTGAAAAAGCGCGCGGCCGGCAAAGGCCGCAATCCAGCGACAGGAGCGGCAATCAGAATTCCCGCCTCCAAGAATGCCCGCTTCAAGGCCGGCACCGCGCTCAAAGCCGCCATCAACAAGAAATAAGCGCATCCGCCGCGCCTGAGTTTTGGTGGTTGTCTCCGCGTTCGTCGACGCAGGGCGTTGCCGTAGAGCTCTGGCGCGGCCCCAGGCGGGCTCACCCGTCTCTGCGGGAAGCAAACAGCATTGACGGCTCGTGGCCTTTGTGCGAGTGACGTCGAGTTTGCAGCCTTGGGCCGTCGAAGAGAGGCGCCTCGAATCACGGGTTTTTCACTACTGCCGCGCGGTAATAGGCGCATGCGCCACGTAAGGCCAAACGAATGGCGCTGCGGGCGGTTAGCTCAGTTGGTAGAGCATCTCGTTTACACCGAGAGGGTCGGCGGTTCGAGCCCGTCACCGCCCACCATGATCCAAGGTTTTGTGGTCAACTCACCATTTGCGAACTGCGAGCCAAGGGACCCGTGAACCAGGATTTTGCCGTCGCCAAAACGTGCCCTTCGAGCCGCCAGCTCAGCGGAGTCTCGGCTTAGGCAAGAAAGCATGGCAAACGACGGAAAAATAACGACAAATTTTTCTTCACCTTGCTTCGTTGCGGCGATTTGCTTCATTCACTCAACCGAAGCATTATAGGGTGCTGATTACGGGATATATGGCTTCTTCTTCGCACCCGCCAAGCGAGTCGGCGGTTGGCGAGCTGGACCACGTAACCGTGGGCAGTGCAGCACCGGCTGCGACGGTCACTTCGAGGAGCGGGCTCATCCCATGTTTCAATTCACGCGCTGCGGCCTATCAAGACGGCAGGCTCTGTCCGCTGCTCTGGTACAACAGGCGAAGCACTTCCTTCATCTCTGCCGCGCCCGATTGCGCTCGCGGCAGATGGCAAGGCCTGCATTCCTGTTCGGCGCTCTGATCCTCGTCTTTGCAGGAGCCGGCCACGGCGCGCGCGCGGACGAGATGAGCTTTAGCATTGCGACTATTGGCGATCCGTCGATTTGTGGCAGGACTTGCCCTGCGATCATCACTGCGGAGGGTGAAATCACCAATGCAACTCCGACGGCCTTTGTCGATTTTCTCCAGCATAATGCGCTGCGATCGGGTCTCCACGCGGTCGTTTTGCTGAACTCGCCTGGCGGCAAAGTCGTCGCCTCGATGGAGTTCGGCAAGATTCTCCGCCGCCTTGGTGCCGCCGTGATCGTGGCGCGCGCCGAACCCAGCGCGAGCGGCGCCTTGCTCGCGGGCAGATGTTTTTCTGCCTGCGTCTATGCGTTTATGGGCGGCAAGAAGCGGGTTATCCCGATACAGAGCGAGGTAGGCATCCATCGCATGTTCACTTATGAATATGCGTGGGATGGTTACGGCATACTGGGTGGACGTCGCCGACGCTTCGACAATGGCGGAATGGCAGCCGTCCTGTCGCGCTATTCGGGCATGATGGGTATCAGCCCGCAGCTCATCTCTACGGCCGAGCACATCACGCCGGATCGACTTCACATCATGTCCCGCGCCGAGATTGCCCGTTGGAATTTGGCCGCGTCGCGGTTCTGACGACATGTCGAAACCGATTGGGCGGCGCTGACCCTTGATTGGCGTCCCGATCGTCTCAACCCTGCTTGCCGGAGCTGCTGAAGACCGATCGCTCAACTGATCGACCACTGGTCGATCACTTGGGCGAAGCGTGATGACTGATGATTTTCCAGCTGTCGCCTTCGCGCACCAGAACCCAAGTGAGACGTAAGACGCGCGGTGCTGGAGCGTCGTTGAGCGTAAAAGACGCGATTGCGGCGACGTTGATGACATCGGCGCCGACCGGCACGACAGTCACATCGCTGAATTCGACTTTCGCGGTCTTCAGCGGCAGAGCCTTGAAATAGGCACGAACCCCATCGACCCCTCTATAGAGCGGCGGCGTCGAGCCAAAGAACAGCGCGTCCTTCGAATAGAGCGCCGCGATCGAGTCGGCGTCGATTTTCGCGAAGGCATCCGCCCATTTGGCCAGAGTGGTGGCAATTGTTTCGTCTGCCGGCCCCGCCTGGGAAGGGGACACACTCAACGGCAGCATCAAGAGCATTGTCAGTACGATGACGGAAAAACTCTTGCGCATCGCATCCTCCATCGCGCTGGACAGGCCGAGATTAAATTCCCGCCGTTTGCTGAAGTCAATTGAGTTGCGCCGCCGCGTAGTGCAGCGGTAACAAAGCCGGCCGGGCCGGTAGCCGCGCATCGCCCCACGTTGTTATTTCGGTGAACCGCACCGATGACGCCTTTTCAATTATTGCGGCCTGCGGGCCGTAACACTATCTAAGGGCGTGCAACCGCTTGACTTGGAAGGCCGGCTCATTTATCCGGCTGATCTTCGTCCCATCCCCACGGGCGGTCGCGGGGGAGTAGCTCAGTTGGTTAGAGCGCCGGCCTGTCACGCCGGAGGTCGCGGGTTCGAGTCCCGTCTCTCTCTCCAGTTCTCGTGTCTCCGCTCGTCTTTCTCCCATCGACTTTCGACCAGCGGCGGGGCTTGTTCATCGAGCCGGACCTTCTTTGGCGAGCACTGCCGGCACCGGCGGCGTGACTGTTGCGGCCGGAGTCGCGTCGGCGAATTGCGATTCTTTCGAAGTGCGGCTTGACGATTCTCAGTTCGGGAGACGTCCGATGACCGAACGACCTGTCACCATCGAGCACAATACCGACGTGCTGCTCGTCACCGACATCCAGCATGATTTCATGCCGGGTGGCGCGCTCGCGGTAAACGAGGGGGACGCGGTGATCGCGGTGATCAACCGGGTGCTCGCCGAGTATTTTGCGCATGCAGTTGCCACGCAGGACTGGCATCCGAAAGACCATGCGTCCTTTGCGAGCCAGCATCCCGGCAGTCGCGTGTTCGACACGATCCAGCTGCCCTACGGCGAGCAGACCCTGTGGCCGGATCATTGCGTCCAGGGGTCGGGCGGGGCGCAATTGCGTGGCGATCTCGACCAGTCGAAGATCGAGATGGTGATCCGCAAGGGCTTCCGGCGCGAGGTTGATTCTTATTCGGCTTTTCGTGAGAACGACCGGGTGACGACGACCGGGCTCGACGGCTATCTGCGGGCACGCGGCTTCCGCCGGCTCTTCATCGTCGGCCTCGCGCGCGGCTACTGCACCGATTATTCGGCCGAGGACGCGGCCGCGGCCGGCTATGAGACCTTTCTCGTCGAGGATGCCTGCCGCGGCATAGATGCCCGGGTGACCGAGGCTTCGAGCGCCCGCCTGCGCGCGGGCGGGGTTCACTTCATCCGCGCCGGCGACGTGCGGGGCTAGATGACGTCCTCGCGACAGCGCGCGCCAAATCGCCGCATGGCTGTCAGCCGCAAAAATTGAAAGGGTGGCACATCGACGAGCAAAGAATCGGCTTGGACCCTGGCGCTGGTGT
>JBKQHN010000084.1:0-2995 GCA_052148755.1 Beijerinckiaceae bacterium
GGTACAGGAAGCGCACCCCGGTCACGATCCGGTTGCGGTTGCAGATGCTGGCGCCGCTCTCGACGAGGTGCAGCTGGAAGAGGCGCACCTCGTCGGCCGTCGCCGTGTCCGGCGAACGCCCGAGCCAAGCGGAGAACCGCTCGCAACGGGAGAGGTGGCCGCGTTGCGTATGCGGGTCGAGCTTGCGCGCGGCCATGTCGTCGATCATACGCTGACGCAGCGGACTGACAGTGTCGGTCTTGCTCATGGAGAGCTCCATCCTGAGTGAGGGTCACAACACCTCGATTCTCAGGACGGAGCTCTCCGTCGCGCCATCGCGAATTCTATCCGCCTGATACCCGGCCTCCCGGTTCACGCCACCCCGCGAAGCGGGGCCGGAGCGGAGCGACTTCGTGCCTTGGCGCCCTCCTTCCGTCCTGAGACCGACGGGATCGGCCGGAAAGCATCCGTTATGTCCTGTTCGTTCGGCCGACTGGGAGTTTCTCCTATTTGCGCACAGCGGACGGCCGGTGCCAACGTTTTGCCGCCTGACGATCCAGCTTATAAACGGGCGAGAAGCGCGAAAGCGGCCTTTGGCTCAAGCAAGGGCTTGCGCGAAGACGGTCCGCCGGTGCGTCCGATCAGGAGATTGGCGATGATCGATGAAGACAAGCTCAGTGCATTTCTTGGCATGGCAAAGCGATTACGGACGTTTCGTGGAGGCCAACCCGACCTAGAGGCCGACGCCTATCCGTCACTTTGTCAACGGGCAGCCGCTGTTGGCGGCGGTCAGGTAGGCGGTCTCGCCGGGCACGGTTGCAAGCAGTTTGTAGAAATCCCAATCACGCTTGCTTTCCGATGGCTTCTTCACTTCGAACAGATAGAGGTCCGTCACCATGCGCCCATTGGCCTGCACACGCCCGTTCGACGTGAAGGCGTCGTCGACCGGCAGCTCCTTCAGTTTCTTGGCCACCGCATCCGAGTCCTTGGTCCCGGCGGCCTTTACCGCCTTGAGATATTGCAGGGTCGCTGAGTAGGTGCCGGCCTGGATCATGTTCGGCATCCGCCCGGTGCGCTTAAAGAAACGCTCGCCGAACTCGCGCGTCCGGTCGTTGAGGTCCCAATAGTAGCTCTCGCTCAGCACCAGACCCTGCGCGGCTTCGAGCCCCAGACCGTGGACTTCCGCCGCCGTAATCAGGAGCGCCGCGAGCCGCTGGCCGCCGGCGACTATGCCGAACTCAGCCGCCTGCTTGATCGAATTGATGGCGTCTTGGCCGGCGTTGGCAACGGCGACAATCTTCGCCTTGGAGCTTTGCGCCTGCAAGAGGAAGGACGAGAAGTCGGGAGTGTTGAGCGGGTAGAACACGTGGCCGAGCACCTTGCCTCCGCTGGCCGTGATGACGTCGCTGGTGTCCTGCTCCAGCGCGTGACCGAAAGCGTAGTCCACGGTGACGAAGAACCAAGTGTCGGCGCCGGTTTTCACCAGCGCGCCGCCCGTCGACATAGCGAGCCCGTGCGTGTCAAAGGCCCACTGGAAACCGTACGGCACGCACGCCGAGCCGGTCAGCGCCGGCGTCGACGAGCCCACGACGATATCGATCTTGTTCTTCTCGGCGGCGATCTGCTGCACGGCCAGCGCGACCGAAGAATTGTTGATATCGGTGATCATGTCCACGCCCTCGGCGTCGTACCAGCGGCGAGCGATGGCGGAGGCGAGATCGGGCTTGTTCTGGTGATCGGCGCTGATCAGTTCGATCTTCTGGTCGAGCACGCTGCCGCCGAAATCCTCGATCGCCATTTTCGCCGCTTCGACCGACCACATGCCGCCAAAATCGGCATAGACCCCGGATTGATCGTTGAGAACGCCGATCTTCACGCTTTCCGCGGATGCCTCGGCCAGCAGCAAGCCCCCCGCCACAATGGCGGCGGCTGCCAATAGAAAACTCCTCGAGCTGGTTTTCATTATTTCCTCCCGAATAAGTTTCCCCGAGGGCCCGCAAACTCGCGGACTTCAAGGCGGCCAGTTTGACTCACTGAAGCGTGCGTTTGAAAGCGGTTTCACCTCGGATATTTCGCTGCCTCGGCTTTGGAGCTTGCTCCAGTCCTTCTCGAGGTGACCGGTGTAGGCGCGCTCTCCGCCCCAACGGGGACATCGGTCAGGGCGCCGGGAAGCATCGCAGAGATGAATTGAGGGCACCACCCGAAGCGGCTGCATTCGCAAAGAACGGGCCTCCACGGCTAGATCGAGAGCTCAAGTCGACCCGAAAGCGGTCCATCGACGACGATCGCTGCTCCTCTCATCGGCTGAATTGTTTCGCCTCGATTACAAGCGGATCGGCCCGGTCTTTGCGTTAGGCTCATGGCGGCGTAGGTTCCCCATGAGAGAGACCCGGAAGATTGCGGCGACCTTGGTCGCCGACGCGGTGGGCTGTGGATCGTGAGCGCATCCCGGATGACGCGGCTTCGACCTTCACACTGTGTCCAGTCGAAACAACGGCTCGTAGGACGGTTCGATCGTGACGCGGCCGATGGGCAAGACGGGCCGCGCGTCGGGGAGGTTAATCCTGAAGCGCGAAAGCAGCTGCGCCATGACGATCTGGGCCTCCGACAGTGCAAACCAAAGGCCGATGCAGATGCGCGGCCCAGAGCCAAACGGAATATAGGCTGGAGTCTGGGTCCACGGGTCGGTTTTTCCCTCAAAGCGGCCAGGAAGAAACGCGGTTGGCCGATCCCAGAATTTCCGATGCCGATGCATGACCCATGGGCTGATATACACCTGCGTGTTCGCTTCAATCTTCTCGCCGCAAATGTCGTCGGATCCGTTTGCGCCCCGAACGATATGGGCGACCGGCGGATAGAGCCGCAAAGCCTCCAATAGCACATTGCGCAACTGCGGCCAGTTCCGGAGATCGTCTAGGCTGCTGACCCGCTCCGGCGGAGAAGCAGCTATTTCCTTGCGGACGCTCGCCTGTTCTTCAGGGTCCATCGCCAGGAGATAGCTGGCCCAGAACATCAG
>JBKQHN010000085.1:0-4340 GCA_052148755.1 Beijerinckiaceae bacterium
ACATGGTCCGGGCCGCGGCGAGAGCCAGCCGAACGTTCCCGTCGACATTGCGGCTCCAGACCTCGGCGCCTTGGCCGACGTTCTCTGCCCGTAACGCATGATAAGAACGCGCTCCTTGAGCTATTGATACGGGCGCATGATTCCGGCAGCTCTTTCCGCAATCGCCGTCAAAACCTCCGCCTCGGCCATCTCGGGCCGAACCCACGCAAAATCCGGCAGTTGATGCCGGGCAAAGGTGAACTGGCGCTTGGCGTAATGGCGCGTGTCGAGCGTGCTGCGCGTCACCGCTTCCTGCCGGCTGATGTCGCCGGTGATGAAGCGGATCAGGTGCGGCACGCCATGCGCGCGCATGGCCGGCAGCAGCGGGTCGAGACGGCGGCTCGCCAGGGCCTCGACTTCGGCGAGCGCACCTTGTTCCAGCATGGCGCCGAAACGCGCATCGATGTTTTGGAAGAGAGCCTCGCGTTCGGGAGCGAGGAAGACGCCGAGCCAGGTTTGCGGCGCGAGCAATGGCGGCTCAGGCGAGCCGTGGAACGAGGTCAGGCTGCGTCCGGTCGCGGCAAAGACTTCGAGAGCCCGCAATATTCTTTGCGGATCGCTCGGCCTGAGCCTGGCGGCGGTTACGGGATCGCAGGCGGCGAGTTCGGCATGCAAAGCGGCAACGGGAACCCCTTCCGCTCGCGCCCTGACTTCGGCGCGGACCCGCTCCGGCACCGGCGGAATATCCGAAAGTCCTTGCGTCATCGCCTTGAAATAAAGGCCCGTCCCGCCAACGAAGACGGGCAATTGGCCGAGCTGGCGAACCTGGGCCAGGATTTGCTTGGCATCTTCGAGCCATGCGCCAACCGAATGGTTGATGGCCGCGTCCACATGGCCGTAAAGAAGATGCGGAACGCCCTCCTCCTCGCCGGGGCGCGGCCGCGCCGTGAGGATGGCGAGATCGCGATAGACCTGCATGGAATCGGCGTTGACGACGACACCGCCGAGCGCTTTAGCGAGGCGCAAGGCAAGAGCGGACTTGCCGCTCGCCGTCGGTCCTGCGATGAGAATGGCCGAAATATTGGTCAATGGCCGAAACTTTCCCTTCCTCGACCCGCGCCTGACTATCAGCAGCCAAACCTATAAGATAAGCGCTCTGACACCGGAACACTCATGACTCATGTTGCGACGCTCGTTTCCAATCCGGCCAATCCGGCTCTCGACGAGACGGTGGTCGCGCGCGCTGCGAAGCTGCTGCCCGCAGCCGAGGCGCCGCAATGGCTGGCGGCGGGCCTGGCCGCCGACATCCCGTTTACGCCGCCAGGCGACGGCGAAGACCGCCATTTCGCCGAACTCCTCCGCAGCGAGCTCGCAGGCAGCCCAATCGATGTGATCGTTCAGCCGGCGGCGAACCGGCGCAAGAAACTCTTGGTCGCCGATATGGATTCGACCATGATCGGCCAGGAATGCATCGACGAACTCGCCGATTTCGTCGGCATGAAGGCGCATGTCGCCGCTATAACCGAACGCGCGATGCGCGGCGAGATCGCCTTCGAGCCGGCGCTGCGCCAACGCGTCGCGCTGCTCGGCGGTCTCGACGTGCAAATCGTCGCGAAAGTCATTGACGAGCGCATCACCTTGACGCCGGGCGGGCGGGCCCTCGTGCAGACAATGCGTGCCCACGGCGCTCACACCGCGCTCGTCTCCGGCGGCTTCACCCACTTTACCAACGAGATTGCCGAAAGAATCGGGTTCGACAGCACCCAGGCCAATGTACTTGTCATCGAAGACGGCAGATTTGCCGGTCTCGTGCATGAGCCCATTCTCGGCAAGGAGGCAAAACTCGCCGCGCTTTTGCGTCTGCGCGAAGAGCATGGCCTTGCGCGCCAAGAGACGCTCGCGGTCGGCGACGGCGCCAATGATTTCGCAATGCTGGAAGAAGCCGGCCTCGGCGTCGCGTTCCATGCGAAACCCAGCGTGGCGGCGGCGGCCCACGCACGCATCGATCATGCCGATCTCACAGCGCTGCTTTATGCGCAAGGCTACAGGAGTGATGAGTTTCAGAATTGATTTATGGCGTTCGGCCGAGGATTCAACCATGACCAAGTGTCACAACAGCCGCTCCCGCCATGCGAGGAGAAGGCCATGAGTTTGCGCAATCTCATCACCGATATTCCGGGCATCTTGGTCGGCCATGCCGACGACGCGCGGATTGCCTCCGGCGTCACCGCGCTTATCTTTGCGGCCCCTACAACGGCTTCGATCGCGGTTCATGGCGGTGCGCCGGGCCTGCGCGACACGGCCATGCTTTCCCCCGAAATGACGGTCGACAAAGTCGATGCGCTCGTGCTCGCAGGCGGCTCGGCCTTTGGACTCGATGCCATGGGCGGCGTCATGGCCTATTTGCGTGAGCAGGGCCGCGGCTTCCAGATCCGCGACATCAATGTCCCGATCGTGCCCGGTGCCATCCTGTTCGATCTTTTGAACGGCGGCGACAAGGAATGGGGCCGCGAGCCCATCTACTGGCACTTGGGCTTCGAGGCTGCCGCTGCCGCAGCCGGGGGCGAGTTCGCTTTGGGCAGTGTCGGCGCCGGACTTGGTGCGACCACCGCGAATCTCAAAGGCGGCATCGGCTCGGCGAGCGCGATGACGTCGCGCGGCTTTCGTGTCGGCGCGCTCGTCGCCGTGAATGCTATCGGCCGCGCGACGATCGGCGACGGGCCGCATTTTTGGGCCGCCCCATATGAGCGTGACGGCGAGTTCGGCAATCTCGGCTGGCCGCAACCTTGGCCGACGGAAGCCGCAAAAATGAAGATCAAAGGCGATACGCCGGAGAATACCACGATTGCCATCGTCGCAACCGATGCAGCCCTGAGTAAAGCCGAAGCCAAGAGATTGGCGATCATGGCGCAGGACGGCTTGGCGCATGCGTTGCGCCCGGCCCATGCTGCGATGGATGGCGATACGGTCTTCGCGGCGGGCACCGCAACCGCGCTCGCATCGCCCTCCGTGCGCGACCTGACCGAAATCGGCATGACAGCTGCAGATTGCCTTGCCCGCGCCATCGCGCGCGGCATCTACGAAGCAACGCCTTTGGCCTTTTCCGGCGCGCTCACGAGCTGGAAAGCGAAATTCGGCAGGGCCTGATGATGCGCAAACGTATCAGGTGCGCCCAGTCTTCGAAGGTTTAAACCCACTCGACCGCACCCCGCCCGGCCGCTTGGCACGCGGTTTGCGCGGGAGGATGCGTGTCCGCTTCCCTACAAATGAAGTGGTCAATTCAACTGGACGGGGATCGATCGATGGACGCGCTTTTTGCAATATGCCCCACCTATGTGATTGAAGATGGTCAGGCGGCGGGCTTCGTGCTGATGCGGAAAGAAGCGAAAGGATCGTCCAAACCGTGGCCGATCCTGATCACGCGCAAAGGCAACAATTTTTTCGGATTTGAAAACGCCTGCCCGCATCAAGGCGCGCGCCTGGACACGGTTCCCGGACAGTTCCTGGATGAGGAGGGCAATTTCATTACCTGCGGCCGGCATCGCGCCCAGTTCGATCTGGACACCGGTCAATGCTTCATCGGCCCGTGTCAGGGCCAACACCTGGCGGCCATCAAGCTGGTGATCGACGACGGAGATGTGTGCCTGACAGGCGTCGATCTTGCCGAAGAGGACGGGCTCAATTTACCCGAGCCGGATGAGATGCCGGAGGTCGTAATCACGTCGGATTGACCCGCGTTTAAGATCGCAACTTGGCTAGCTCGAATGGACGAGCCTCAAGCTTGTCTCGGCAATCTGGCGTTTTGTTTGCGTGGCGATCGCTTCGATGACGGCTTGCGCGATGCCGCGCCCACGTTCGTCAATGCCTGTCCAGCAAGCCGCTCTCCCGCGCGGATCGACCTCGAGCAATTTGACGCCCGCCGGCACCCATGTGTCGTCGCGCACGATGCCGCGCAGCGCGCCGTCGATCGGGGCCACAACCGTGCAGCCGTCGAGGTGACCGAGACTCATGCCCTTGTAAATGCGCGTGCCGATGTCGAGAGCGGTCCGCCAACTGCCTGCATCCTGCGAATAGGCGAAACGTTCGCGCCCCGCACTGCCGAGTGTCATGGGCTTGCCGTCCGGCTCGTCGGTCGCGCCGCTACGAACCAGCGTGCCGTTACGTGCCGGGCGGGTCTCGACGGCGACGTCGCAATTGCTGTCGACCCGGAAGCCGGGGCCAAGGCCGACCGCGATACCAGCGAGGTTGCGGAAGTCCGGTGTCACCTGGCGCTTCTGCATGCGGCCGTCGATCAGCACCTCGATGCCGCGAATCACCAGGAGGTCGCTGAGGCCGAGACGCGTCACGAAGATCCGCCGCGG
>JBKQHN010000086.1:0-17812 GCA_052148755.1 Beijerinckiaceae bacterium
CCTTCTCCGTTTCGATAGAATCGAAACGGGGCTCTAGGTCTTTGTTTTGACGCATTTTCTTCACGCGAACCGGCGTCCACTTCGCTTGAAAATGCTCCAACCGCTGCCCGCATGAAAAATGTGGGTAAAGCCTTTCCCGGCGTAAACTTAAGTTTTTGATCAGGGCGCGGCATTCGAATGGAGCAAGCTTAAGAAAAATTGCCTTTTGAACTATTCTATAAAAATAGTATTTTGATCTGGATCAAAATCTCTGCCTCAGATATGTTTCACATTGTCTATAGAAAGCATGTCATTGCGCCGAGATAGGCCGCAGGGGAGTTCCGTTGATGTCACATTGGTATGAAGACAATTCCCTTTCCATAGGGCATACGCCGCTTGTCCGACTCAACCGAGTCACCGATGGCGCGCGCGCGACTGTCCTGGCGAAGATCGAGGGACGCAATCCCTCCTATTCCGTCAAATGCCGCATCGGCGCATCGATGATCTGGGACGCCGAACGCCGTGGCCTGTTGGGTCCGGGCAAGGAGCTTGTGGAGCCGACGAGTGGGAACACGGGCATTGCACTCGCCTTCGTCGCCGCCGCCCGCGGCATTCCGCTGACCTTGACGATGCCGGAAACCATGAGCATTGAACGGCGCAAACTGCTCATCGCTCTTGGCGCCAAGCTGGTCCTCACCGAGGGCGCGGCGGGTATGAAAGGAGCCGTGGCGAAAAGCGAAGAAATTGCGGCGTCCGACCCCAACCGTTACGTTCTTCTTCAGCAATTCAAGAATCCGGCAAATCCCGCCATTCACGAAGAGACCACGGGTCCGGAAATCTGGAACGACACCGAAGGCGCCATCGATATCTTCGTATCCGGAGTGGGCACCGGTGGCACCATCACCGGAGTCTCGCGTTACATCAAGCGTACGCGCGGAAAGCCGATCGTCTCAGTCGCCGTAGAGCCAACGGCGAGCCCCGTGCTTACGCAGAAGAAGGCGAATGAGCCTTTGAAGCCCGGACCTCACAAGATCCAAGGAATCGGCGCCGGGTTTGTGCCGGAAATCCTGGATCTTTCGCTGGTTGACGCGGTCGAGCAGGTCACCAACGAGGAGGCGATCGAATATGCCCGGCGTCTCACGCGCGAGGAAGGGATCCTCTCCGGCATATCGAGCGGCGCCGCCGTTGCCGCGGCGGTGCGCATCGCCAAACGACCCGAAAACACCGGCAAAGTCATCGTCGCCATACTCCCGGATTCCGGCGAACGCTACCTCAGTACGGCTCTCTTCGAGGGTATCTTCGATGCGAAAGGGCTTGCCGTATGAACACGCAGGTCAAATAACGCGGGTGGCTGCGTCGTTGCGCGCAGCCACCGGGACTCGGCCATCTATTGACGGCAATGTCCGGCTGGCCATCCGTTACGTGCGCGCAGCACCAATCTCAGATCTGCTGCGCAGACCGCAAACTGGAGACTGTCCACGCAATATGACGGCGATGTCCCTCGCCCCACTCATTGCAGGACCGCCCGGCGCAGGCCTCACCCGAACTTGTTGTTCTTTGGAAAACCCTTCGGCGGCAGGCGGCCGACGTCGGCGCGCATCCCGATCCAGTCGCGCAATTCACGCATAGGCACATTGAAGTTTCGACCGGCCGCATCTTTCCAAGAGAGACCTTCGGAACGCTTGAAGACCTGCGCGTCGGCAATCCCGCCGTCGCGATATTTCTGCAGGCGGACGCCTTTGCCACGCGTCATTTCCGGCACTTGCTCGAGCGTAAAAATAAGCAGCCTGCGATTTTCGCCGATGACTGCAACATGATCGCCCCGGGCCGGTACGATGAGAGCCGCCTTCGCCGGTGGATCGATGTTGAGCAAGATTTTGCCTTTGCGCGTGCCGCCGATCATTTCGTCACACGGCGCCACGAAGCCGCGACCGTCGCTCGAAGCAACGAGCATAGTCTCGCCTGCCTCGTAGGGAAAGACTGCGACGATATCCTCGCCTTCGCCGATGTCCGCCATGAGCCGCAGGGGTTCGCCTTGGCCGCGTCCGCCCGGCAGTTTCGCAGCTTCGAGCGTGAAAATTCGACCGTCGCCTGCCAACACCAGGATCTTCGCCGTCGTATCGGAGAGGAAAGCATATCGGAGCTTATCGTCACCCTTGAACTGCAGGTTGGAAAGATCTGCGACATGTCCTTTCAAGGCCCTTATCCAGCCTTTTTCCGAGACGACGATTGTGACCGGTTCACGCTCGATCAGTGCAGCCGCCAGATCAAAATCGCCCGCCTCGGGCAAATCTTCGAAGCTCGTACGACGCTGCCCGAGTTTCGACTCAGGAGAGAATTTCTTCTTGATCTCGCGAATCTGCGCCGTGATGACCTTCCATTGCCGGGCATCGTCACCGAGCAGTTTTTCGATATCTTTCTTCTCTTTGGTCAGCGAATCGAACTCGCGGCGCAATTGCATTTCTTCGAGGCGGCGGAGGCTGCGCAGACGCGTATCGAGGACGTAGTTGGCCTGGACTTCGGAGAGCGAAAATGTCGTCTGCAGGACCTGTTTGGGCTCGTCGTCTTCGCGTATGATGCGGATCACCTGGTCGAGATTGAGGAAGACGATGAGCATGCCCGAGACGACTTCGAGCCTGTGCTCAATCTCGCCCAGCCGGAAACGCGATCGCCTCTGCAGCACCGTGCGGCGATGATCGAGCCATTGCTGCAAGGCCTCTTTCAGCGAGATCACCCGCGGCACGACACCATCGACGAGCACGTTCATGTTCATGGGAAAACGTGTCTCGAGTTCGGTCGTGCGGAATAGCTGCTCCATCATCATGGCGCAATCGACCGTCTTGGCGCGCGGTTCGATCACGACGCGTACGTCCTCGGCCGATTCATCGCGGATGTCGGCGACGAGCGGTAATTTCTTTTCGGCCAGAAGCTCGGCGATCTTTTCGATAAGACGTGACTTCTGCACCATGTAGGGAATTTCGGTGACGACAGCCGTGACGGCGCCGCGCGCACCCTCCTCTATGGCCCAGCGGGCGCGCAGGCGAAACGAGCCGCGCCCGGTTCGATAAGTCTCGGCGATTGCTTCCTTCGAATCGACGATGATGCCGCCCGTCGGGAAATCGGGGCCGGGCACGAAGTTGAGCAATTGCTCGTTCGTCGCAGTCTTGTGCGTGATCAGATAGAGCGCCGCATCGCAGAGCTCGGCGACGTTATGGGGCGGAATGGACGTCGCCATGCCGACCGCAATGCCCTGCGCCCCATTGGCGAGCAAATTCGGCAAAGCCGATGGCAGAACGATCGGCTCGCTCTCATCCCCGGAATAATTCTCGCGAAAGTCGATTGCATCCTCGTTGAGGCCTTCGAGGAGCAATCGGGCGACTTCGGTCATCCGGGCTTCGGTGTAGCGATAGGCGGCGGCGCCGTCGCCATCGATATTGCCGAAATTGCCTTGCCCGTCGATCAAGGGGTAACGCGAGGAGAAATCCTGGGCGAGGCGGACGAGGGCCTCATAGATCGCCTGGTCGCCATGCGGGTGAAACGAGCCCATCACGTCGCCGACGATCTTCGCGCATTTCTTGAAGCCGGTGCCGGGATCGAGCCGCAGGATGTGCATGCCGTAAAGGATCCGCCGGTGCACCGGTTTGAGTCCGTCGCGAGCGTCCGGCAAGGCACGGTGCATGATGGTCGACAGCGCATAGGCAAGATAGCGCTCTTCGAGCGCATCACGCAGACTGACATTTTCCGTATGGCCGCCGGAAGGAACGCCACCTTGCGGCGGAACAATATTTTTCCCCATATATCGAAGTCCGTTTGTTTCGCAGCTTTTCGGGCAGCCGCTAATGTTGCGATTCCAACGGATGCCGCCCATCCGATCGTTGAATCGTAACGCTCACTCTTAGATAATTGCGGGCCGAACTTATCCTGACGGAAGAGGCGGACCGTTAGCGCCGGTCCAGATCGCGTGGAATCATGTTTTTGTCACATCTTGGTCTAAGGATGCGCTTTGACTGCGACCCATGCAATGAGAAAAATCGGCTCTGCATCAACCACTTGGAGCATAAGCTTGCGGCAGGTCCACGCTGTGCAGGCGCGCTTCACCCGCGGTGCGTCACATGTTAGTGATTTAATGGCTGCTGCGAGTCGCGGCAAGGTCGGCCTCCATCCCATGCAGCTATTTTCCGCCTTCTTCTTTCGGTTCGGTGTGGCCGGTCAGCACTAGTTCGGCCGCCGCAACGGATCTAGACCAGCGTCGATTGAGACTAATTCAGGTGAAGGAATCCAATTCCTGGGCCGGTTCGTTCTTGCTGGCGCACACAGCGCTTCCGCCGCGCCGGGTCAACTATCGAATCAGCCCGGATGCGGCGGCTCTCGAGCCTGCCGCGCCCGGTCGCCACATAAAATACACAATTCCGGCGATCCAGGAAAAGGACGTTGAGTAGCATGACCTTGAGAAGCATCACCATGGTAAGACTCGTATCCATTCTGGGGCTCTTCGTCGGCTGCGCCATTGTGGCGATCGCTATGGCCGGAACACCGCGATCGGGCGACGTCGAAGCGCATGAAAATGATACGTCCGCCCGTACAGAAAACTGCCGTGTTGAAGAGATCCCGCTCGACGAAGGCTATGGGGTCAGCCGCAAGGAGCTGCGCCGCATTTGCACGACGGCAGACTGAGCCGCCTGCTCCGGCGCGCCGTTTTCAGCTCGCTGCGGCTTTATTCAATTCAGCTAGAAACGCGCTGCGCGAATCTGGCAGCGCGAGTCCACGCGGCTCGAAGAGATTTCGCCGCAAAAAATATTCCGTCAGCTGGAATCCGGCGCGAAGATCGGCCGGCGACGGCGTGGCGCTCCGCGCTTGCGGCCGTAGGAAATCCGGCAGCGGCAGCATTTTGTCGTGATAAGGGGCGCCGGCCGCAGCCGAAACGGCGCGGCCGCTTTTGGGTGAGACATAGACCAGATCCTCGCTCGTTCCGGTTGCTGCGCAGGTCTTGAGATCCAGGCCGAAGCCGAGCTCAGCCAAAACCACAAGTTCGAACCGGAGGATGAGAACGGCCGCGATGTCTTTGTCCTCGAGATGCTCGACTATGACGCAAGCGGCCTCGTAAAGCGCCTCATGCGGATCACGCTCAGCCAGAAGCCGCAAGAGCGCGCCGAGGAGATTGACGCCCTGTAGCGCCGCGGCGCTCGCCATGAGACGCGCGGCCCGCAGCTTGATCGGTTCCACCTGGTAGAGGCCAAGGTGATCCTCGAGTCGCGCGCGCCACACGAGTATGACTTCATTGCCCGGCTGCAAAAGCGGTTGCATGCGTTTCGAACGGCCGCCCTTCACGAGGCCAGCATGGCGGCCGTGCGCACGCGTCATCGCTTCGAGGATGACGCTCGTCTCGCCATATTTCTTCACCCCGATAATGAGGCCTTCGTCACGCCATTCCATGTCTTGTCTTTTACACTCGGCAAATTATCGGCCGAACGCGCCGAGTCCACGATCAGGCCTAAGACCCCCACACCGGCGGCGGCGGCAGGCTCGCGATGAGATTGGTCAGGCCGTCGCTATAGCTCTGTCGCAATTGCGTCCAATAAGCATCCTCGCTATGCAGCGTAGCGAGATTGGCGGTCGAAAAGCTATTCGCCTCATAACACAAAATATCGATCGGCTCGCCGACCGATAGATTGCTGCGCAAAGTCGCATCGAAGGACAAAAGCGCGAGCTTCGCAGCTTGGCCAAGCGTGTAATTGGTGCTGAGCGCTCGGTCGAGGATCGGCTTGCCGTATTTTGTTTCGCCAATCTGCAGGAATGGACAGCGGTCGGACGCCTCGATGAAATTGCCGGCCGAGTAGATCTGAAACAGACGCGGCGCCTCGCCGCCGATTTGGCCGCCGACGAGAAAACTCGCGCTCGGATCGCCATAGGGCTGAACGAATGAGCCGTCGCGCGCTATGATCTCGCGCAATTTGGCGCCGACCATTAAGGCCACTTCGAACATGGAGGGCGCGGTGTGAAGGTCGTCCTGGAGCCGACCCGACCCCACAGATTCGCGCAGGCTGGTGACGACCGCCTGACTCGTTGCGAGATTGCCCGCCGAGAGAATTACGACCAGTCTTTGATTGGGCGCGGCGAACAATGCGAGCTTTCGCACTTGCGCGACCTGATCGACGCCCGCACTGGAACGCGAGTCTGAGGCGAGCACGAGGCCCGAAGGCAGAAGAAGTCCAAGGCAATAGGTCATGCGGCGCTCCCTTGTTGAGCTGACGGCGTAGGCGAACTCGACTGTAGCGAGAAAAGCTGCGATTCTGTCAACGCTGCTGCGACAGAGCGGGATGAGGAAAAGTGGGCACCGGTTTTCCGGCGCAATCAAGTTTACGCAGATTGCGTAAACTTATCTGCGCATCCCGCTCTAACTTATTAGAATCGATCACGTTCATGATTTTGGATTGATCCAATCCAAAATCATCGTGATCTAGTGGGAGAGCAAGTGGAGCGCGTCGAAAATCTCGCTGACATTGTCGCCGCCGTACATGCCGAAATGGTGCCGCACTTCGGCAGCGGCAGCGTCGCCGATTATATCCCCGCCCTCACCCGCGTCGATCGTCGCCAATTCGGCCTTGCGGTCGTAACCTGTGACGGTGAAACGGCCGCTGCCGGCGCCGCCGACGTCCCTTTCTCGATGCAGAGCATTTCGAAAGTCTTCACGCTCACGCTCGTGCTGGAAAGACTGGGCGCCGCACTGTGGCACCGGGTCGGGCGCGAACCTTCCGGCTCGCGGTTCAATTCGATCGTCCAGCTCGAAAGCGAAAAAGGCATTCCGCGCAACCCTTTGATCAACGCCGGCGCGATGGTCGTCAGCGATCATCTTCTGGCCGGCCGCAAGCCTGCGCTCGCCGTCGCCGAGATCGTCGACTTTTTGCGCCGCCTCGCCGATGACGCAAATGTGTCGATCGATCCCGAAGTGGCGCAGTCGGAAGCGCAGACGGGCTTTCGCAATATCAGTCTGGCTAATTTCCTGCGCGCCTACGACAATCTCGAAAATCCGGTCGAGGATGTGCTCGACGTCTATTTCCATCAATGCGCAATTGCGATGAACTGCTGCCAGCTCGCGCGAGCGGGCCTCTTTCTCGCGCATGGCGGCACCGATCCTCTCACTGGCGCAATGATCACGACACCGGTCAGAAGCCGGCGCATCAATGCTTTGATGATGACCTGTGGCCACTATGATGCTTCAGGCGAATTCGCGTCCCGCGTCGGCCTGCCCGGCAAGAGCGGTGTCGGCGGCGGAATTCTCGCGATCGTCCCGCGCCGCGCCGCGATCGCGGTATGGTCGCCCGGTCTCAACCGGGCCGGCACGTCGATGGTCGGCGCGCTCGCACTGGAACGCTTGGTCGCTTTGACGGGATGGTCGGTGTTTTGAGGGGCGAGAGCCAGACCCTTCAGCGCCCCACTGTCTCATCGCAGCAATCGGCAGGCTTGCGGAGGAACTAAACACACTGCAGGCAGATCGGTCAAACAGACAGCTGCGCGAATTGTGGCGCTCGGGGTGACAGCGACTATAATGCGGCCCTAACCGGCAACGCGGCCTTGAGGTGTTGCCCTTTTCATCGAGCTTCGCCGCGTGCGGACTTTCCTAAAATTCCGTCGGCGGCGCGCGGGTCGACGCAGCGGGTGCTCGACAGAAGCGCGACCCGAAGATAGCTCGAAGCGGCCTGCCTTCTCCTCACAGACCAAGGGGTGGTTATGGATCTTGAACGTATCATCGAACGCGTGCTTTTCGCCAGCCGCTGGCTCCTCGTCCCGCTTTACCTGGGTCTGGCGGCCCTGCTCATCTTGTTCTCGATCCATTTCGTCCGCGAACTCACGCATCTGTTCGGGCGCGCCCTGTCGCTTGACGAGACCGAAATCATTCTCGCGACGCTCGGCTTGATCGACCTCGTCCTGGTCGCGGGGCTTGTCGTGATGGTCATGTTGGCCGGTTACGAGAATTACGTTTCGAGGCTCGACGTCCGCGAAACTGAGAGAACCATCTCTTGGCTCGGCAAGCTCGATACCGGAACCTTGAAGCTAAAAGTCGCGGCATCGCTCGTTGCGATATCGGCCATCGAACTGCTGCGGGGCTTTATGGAAGTGCAAACTCTGCCGGACGACAAGCTGCTCTGGATGACGATCATCCACCTCACCTTCGTCGTCTCCGCTTTGTTGCTCGCCGCGATGGATCGGCTGATGATCAGGGAGCATCATTGATCGGAACGCGACTCTCCACAACCGTAGCGCCGCCCCGGCCGACGTCGCGCGAGCGACGGCCTCTTTCTCGCACTGGAGCGTTTTGGTCGCCTTGACGGGATGGTCGGTGTTTTGAGGCTTTGGCGGTTTTGGAGCTGAGACCAACAGACGCCCGCCTTCGCTCTGCGCCCGTTCAGACTCGCACCACTTTCCCGTCTTCGGCGACTTCCTCCGGCACCTGCGCGAGCCGCCCGAGCATGTCGGGGCCCATGTGTGTGAGAATGACCCGTTTGGCACCGATGCGCCCGAGGTTTGCTTTCAAGGTTGCGTAATCCAAGTGATGTTTCACCTTGCGCTCGAAAAAAAGCGCCTCGGCAATCAGCAGATCAGCATCGCGGCCGGCATCGACCAGGCTTTCCGTCCATTCCGTATCGCCGGTATAGGCGAGCACCTTGCCTTCGCATGACAAGCGAAGCGCGAAGGGCGGTGCGCCGCAGGCATGCTCGACCCGATAGGCCGTCACCGTCACTCCATTGATCGGGAGGCTCTCGCCAGCGCCAATCTCGTGAATCGCGACCACGAATTTCCGCTCGGTTTTCGCCGAGCCGGGGAAGAAGACCTCTATCGCCAGGGTCAGGCGATCCCGCAAGCCCGGCGGCCCTACGAGCGTCAGCGGACCGCTCCGCCGGCTGTAGAGCTGCGCGTCCAGCAGCAGGAAGGGCAAGCCGCCGAAATGGTCGCCATGCAGATGCGACACGAAAATCGTATGGATGCGGTTCGGATCAATCCCGAATTTTCGCATGGCGATAAGGCTCGAAGCGCCGCAATCGACGAGGAAAGCGCCGCCGGCGGTGGCCACATGAATGCACGTGTTGAACCTTCCGCCACTGCCGAAAGCATCGCCTGAACCGAGGAATTGGACCTCCATTGGAGTCGCCTTCGTCTCACCCTTTCGGAAAATCCAGCCCCATCTCGCGATAGCGCTCGGGGTCGTCGGCCCAATTCTCGCGCACTTTCACGAAAAGAAAGAGGTGGATCTTCTGTTCGGCGGCATCAGTGATGTCCTTGCGCGCCGCCGTTCCGATCGCCTTGATGGTTCGCCCGCCTTCTCCGATGACGATCTTCTTGTGCCCTTCGCGCATGACGTAGATCGTCTGCTCGACCCGCGCCGAACCATCCGGCATGTCCTTCCAGAGTTCGGTCTCGACGGTCGATTGATAGGGCAATTCGTCGTGCAGCCGCTCAAAGATCTTTTCGCGAGTGATTTCGGCCGCGAGCGCGCGCAAAGGCGCATCCGAAATCTGGTCTTCCGGATAGAGCCACGGCCCAGCCGGCATGAGGGCGCCAAGCCGTCTCTTGAAATCCGCCACACCGTCGCCCGTCTCGGCCGAAATCATAAAGGTTTCGGCAAAGCTCACCCTCGCATTGAGCTGCGACGCGAGCGCCAGCAGCTTCGGTCGTTCGACGAGATCGATCTTGTTGAGGATGAGGATTTTCGCCGCCGCGACTTCGGGCAGTTTCGCGACAATGGCTTCGACTTCGCCATCGAACCCTTTGCGCGCATCGACGAGCAGCGCAACGGCATCGGCATCCGATGCGCCACCCCAAGCAGAGCTGACCATGGCCCGATCGAGTCGACGCTTCGGCGCAAAAATGCCGGGCGTGTCGACGAAAATAATTTGCGCGTCGCCTTCGATCGCAATGCCGCGCACCAGGCTGCGGGTCGTCTGCACTTTGCGTGAGACGATCGAGACTTTGGCGCCGACAAGCTTGTTGAGCAAGGTGGATTTGCCGGCATTTGGCGCGCCGATCAGCGCGACGAAGCCGCAGCGCCGCGATTGGGTGGTCGCGGCCGTTTCAATACCCGTCATTGCCAGTTCCACGCTCACCCGCCGTGTCGATGCCTTCGCGAGCGATGAAAAGCGCGGCGGCAGCCTGTTCGGCACCGCGCTTCGAACTCCCCTTGGCTTCTATCGGTTCATGGCCTTTGACGCTGACCGACATAGTGAATTCCGGCGCGTGGTCAGGGCCGGCACGGGCACTCTCCTTGTAGAGAGGTGGTTCGAGGCCACGCGCTTGCGCCCATTCTTGCAGAGCCGTTTTGGGATCACGCAATGGCCGCCGCGGCGAGCGCATCCGCGGCTCGAATGCGCGCGCGACGACAGATTTTGCCGCCTCATAACCGGCATCGAGAAACGCGGCGCCGATCAGCGATTCGCAGACGTCGGAAAAAATCGCGGTTTTGCTGGTGCCCGCCTGGCGCTCGCCTTCGCCGAGACGCACATGCGTTTCGGCCCCCCATTCGAGCGCCACCTCCGCGCAGCTTTCGCGCCGCACCAAATCCGCGAGCCGGCGCGACAATTCCCCCTCTTCGGCCGAAGGAAAGGCCGCATAAAGCATCTCGGCGACGACGAGACCGAGCACGCGGTCGCCGAGGAATTCAAGCCTCTGATAGGTTTCGCGCCGGCCGTTTGCCGCGCTGACATGCGTCAGCGCGAGGATCAGGAGGTCGCGATCGGCAAATTCATGGCCGAGTCGGGTTTCGAGCTCGCAAATGTCATGTTTCGGCTGCGCCATTATTTCACAAGCTGGAACAGACGGTTCCAACGCACGGTCCAGGGCCATTCCCAAACCGCCCAAGCCGGCGCACCATCGACGGAAAAGAAAATCACTTCTGCCCGCCCGACGAGATTTTCGAAAGGAACGTAGCCGACGCCGCTCTGATCCGGCGAGACGCGGCTGTCACTCGAATCGTCGCGGTTGTCGCCCATCATGAAATAATGATTCGGCGGAACTTCATAGACGCCGGTGTTGCCGTAAAAGCCATGGTCGGATTCGATTTGGATGATCGTATGGCTCACGCCGCCGGGCAAAGTCTCGCGATAGGTGGGCACATCGCGCGTGCCCCGGTATGTGACCTTTGCGATCGGCTCGCGCGGCACGATTTCGCCATTGATGTAAAGGCGTCCTTCTTTCATCTGGATCTTGTCACCAGGGAGGCCGATCAGCCGTTTGATATAGTCGTCACCGGTGTTTCGCGGGAGCTTGAACACGATGACGTCGCCGCGTTTCGGCGGGGAAGCGAAAATGCGGCCGGAAAACAGATCCAGGCCCAGCGGCAGCGAATATCTCGAATAGCCATAGGCATATTTGGAGACGAACAGATAATCCCCGACCTGCAGAGTCGGGATCATCGATCCCGATGGAATGTTGAAGGGCTGGAACAGGACGGTACGCACGATCAATGCGATCACCAGAGCCTGAACGAGAACTTTGACGAGCTCTGCAACGAACCCGCTCTCCTTCGCCTTGCCCATGGAGCGCGCGTCCTTTTGTTCCACCCTAACCGGCTCAGACATCAATCCACTCTTCGTTTAAGTTTACCCAAACCCTCTGCGTCGAACCAGACGGCGACGTTCGGGCGGCCTGTTGCTCAAAACTCGACCGGCGCCGGAATTTTATCGATCGCCCTGTCTCGGAAGATCATTCCGGAGGATTCGCCCGACATGTTGGACGAGCTGTCCGCCGCCACCCTGGCGAGGGCTCTAGCATGCAAGCAACGGCTCGGGAAGCGCGCCCACCCGATCGAGCGTGGCTGGCTCGCGGCTCTCCTGACGAGCGATTTGCGGAATCCGCGCCGCCGCCCCTTAAATTTGCGTCCTCGCTGCGGTTTACAAGACCGAAAATGGCCCCACATCACTGCTCGGCTTCGAAATTCATCGATTCCCGCGCCTCCAAACTTGCTCCTCCAAACTTGGCGTTTCCATGGTGAGGCTGGAGATTTCGACAGCCTCGATGATGACTTGCGCCTGCGCGAGAGGGAATTCGTCGGTCAAGGTGAGATGGATGATCGCTCGGTAGCCCTGCGGCGTCAGCCGCAGGAGCTGCGCGGCGGCTCCGCCCGCCAAATGCAGCGTCGGCTTGCCTGATGGCAGGTTGACGACCCCGATGTCGCGCCAAAAAACCCCTCTGGCAATGCCGGTGCCGAGCGCCTTGGCGCAGGCCTCTTTCGCCGCAAAACGTTTGGCATAGGAGGCGGCGCGCGCGGCCCGCCGATCGGACTTCTCGCGCTCGATTTCCGTGAAACAGCGGTTGACGAAACGCTGGCCGAACTTTGCAAGCGAGTCCTCGACGCGACGGATGTCGCAGATGTCTACGCCAAATCCAATGATCATCCCGGCTGATCTACACAAGATTTTCTCAATATACCCAAAAACCGAAGGATTTCAGGGTTCTTTTCCGGCAAATCGCGTTTTCCTTCAAACTGGCGTTAGAAGACCGCCAAACTCCTTTTCGGGCGGCGGCGGCCCGTCACCGGCCTTGCGGCGAAACCGGCCATCTTCTAAGCACGGCCGAAACCTCGGCGCTATCCCGGCCGGCGCTCAATTTCGACGCGATCCGAGTAGAAAGCAAGATGGCTCGCGACTGCGGCACCTGGGTCGAACGCGCGAGAAATTCGGTTCTCGTGCCCTCGCGCGGGATGTAATAGGCGGGCGGACATGACTCTCAAAGGTAGTCGCTTTTGAGATCGACGGTCGATTTTTGCCCGATCCATTGATAATTACGGTCGAGCCATTCGGCTGTGGCCTTGCGGCCGGCTACGAACAACATGCGCAAGAATTCCCAATCCGTGTCGGCTTTGCTGAAGGCACCGAGCTGCGACATGATAGCGTCGGCACGAATCGCATGCATCAGCATGTGTTTCATTTCGCCCTCTTTGACTTTGCCTGTTTCAATCAATCGGTTGACGAAAGCAATCGCGCGCATTTCACGCATGAGCGACGAATTGAACGACACTTCGTTGAGCCTGTTCATGATCTCGAGCGTGGTTTTCGGGCAGCCCTCGCGGACCAGCGGGTCGATATGGATAATGACCACATCGCAGGATTGCGTTTCATAGATGAGCGGAAAGATCGCCGGGTTGCCGATATAGCCGCCGTCCCAATAATATTCGCCGCCGATTTCGACTGCCTGAAACAGGAACGGTAGACAGGTTGAGGCGAGGATGGCATCGGCCGTCAATTCCGCATTTTTGAAAACCCGAATCTTGCCGGTTTCCACATTGGTGGCACATATGTGGAGCTTGACTGCATCTTGTGCTATCCGCAGCGCCGCGAAGTCGATGTGCGCCTCGAGCAGATCCTTCAGTGGATTGTGGTTTGCGGGATTGAAATAATAGGGTGAAAATATCGCGCTCAACGAGTGAAAAATATGGCTCGCGAAACTGCGCGATGGGGACTTTCGCTTCTCTCCCGTCTTTACCGAAAAAAATTGCAAGAACGGATTGAGCTCCATCATGCTCGCGAGATAGGGCGACAAAGCCTTGCCCGGCATTTGCATAAGCGACTGCAAATGCGAATGATCGAGCTGCGCCGCGCCGGAAAACATTGCCAGCCAGTTTGACGTCATCGGGCGATAGGCCGCTCCGGCATCGGCAACTGCCCGCCAAAACTCGCGCAGAGCAACGCGTGCGCCTTGGCGTCCGCCCTTCAGCATGCCAGAGGCGCAAACCGCAGCATTCACTGCGCCGGCCGATGTTGCGCTGATCCCCTCGAAGGCCACTCGTCCATCTTCGAGAAGGTAATCGAGCACTCCCCAGGCGAAGGCGCCATGCGCGCCGCCACCTTGCAGCGCGAGATTGATCTCTTTGACTTTCGCTTCGGCCGCGTCTGTTACGCCCGGCGCGCGATTGGGCGACGCTCGATCGCCTCCACAAGGTTCATCCAAGGCTTGGATTTCTTCTGAACCACTCGGACTCATTGAATCCTCTTTTATTTTCGCCCTCCGTCGGTCGGAGGCCGACGTACCAAGCTCACCCATTCAGCGAATGAACCAGCGGCCACATCAACGGCCTTGGCCCGCTCGCAAATCTTCGCCGGCCTCCAAGGGCAAGCAGAATTCGACAATGGGCCTATTCTAAACCTGAGATAGATCGGATGTCCAAAGCGGACGAAGCTCGCCAAAGCTTGCCGGGACCGCACGAGGATGAATGACGAGCGGAAGCTGCCTTCACAGCCGATCACGGAAAACTGGTGCCCCTTTTCAGATATTTAAGCATCGGATATTTCCAATGTCTCATAAAGAAAATGCTCCGGCTTATTAAATCGGCGCCCGATCGATAAGAATATGTGTCAGCACAAATGAGCTTGTTCCGCCGAACGATCGGCCCGGTTTGGCAAGGACAAAGATGCAACCGTCGCTTGGCACGAGACCACCGCTCGAGGCGTCGTTCGGCCTCGACCGGAAGCTGCATTGATCAGGCCCGACGTGATGAAGAACGCAGCTGAAAAATCGTGCGACTATTGACCTCGATCAAAGAATTCGGCGCGCTTTGATGCACAAAATTGAATATGGACTGGAATAAAGCAATGTCCTGGTTTTGTGTACGCGGACGGCATGTCGTAAATTTGCATTCACTGCAAATGAGGAGCGTCTCTATTGAACGCCTCGATGTCCTCCCTAAAACCGACGGGTTTCAAGATTCGTTTCCAGCAAACCACCCGCGTCGAAGCGATTTGTTGGAGAAGCACCGCCCGTTCTTTCAAAACGGCGGTATCACGGGACGCCGCGTGATGGTCGACGACGGCAATTCACTGGGAAAAACGCAGCGGCCTTCGCTCGGGCGCGAGATCGCATGGCTGCTTGCCTTCAAGGCGATCGCACTGATCCTTCTGTATTTCGCATTCTTCGGTCCGTCGCACCGCATTCGTGTGACCCCCAGCCAAGTCGCCGCCGCACTCGTCGGCTCCGCGCAAATCAACGAGAGGCCCTGACATGCCGGAATTCGATATTGTCCAACTCTCCCGCCTCCAATTCGCATTGACTGCGCTTTATCATTTCCTCTTCGTGCCGCTCACCCTCGGGCTTTCCCTGCTGCTCGCCATCATGGAGAGCGTCTATGTGATGACAGGGCGCAGCATCTGGAGGGAGATGACGAAATTCTGGGGCACCCTCTTCGGCATCAACTTCGTCATGGGCGTGGCGACGGGGATTACGATGGAGTTCCAGTTCGGTACAAACTGGGCCTATTACTCGCACTATGTGGGCGACATATTCGGCGCACCACTCGCGATCGAAGGCCTCATGGCTTTCTTTCTGGAAGCGAGCTTCATCGGGCTGTTCTTCTTCGGCTGGAATCGGCTCAGCAAGATCGGGCACCTGGTCGTGACCTGGCTGGTTGCGATCGGCAGCAATCTCTCCGCTCTGTGGATTTTGGTCGCCAATGCCTGGATGCAGAATCCGGTCGGCGCCACGTTCAACCCGGCGACCATGCGCATGGAACTCACATCCTTCTTCGATGTTCTGTTCAATCCGGTCGCTCAGGCGAAATTCGTTCACACTGTGAGCGCGGGCTATGTCACAGGCTCCGTGTTCGTGCTGTCGATCGGCGCCTTCTACATGCTCAGCGGACGGCACAAGGAGATCGCCAGGCGCTCGATCACGGTCGCGGCGAGCTTTGGGCTGGCGTCCGCCCTCTCCGTCGTCGTGCTCGGTGACGAGAGCGGCTATATGGCGGACCTGAACCAAAAGATGAAAATCGCCGCGATCGAGGCGATGTGGGAGACCGAGAAACCGCCGGCGAGCTTCACCGTCTTCGGTCTTCCTGATCGCGAGAAGGAAACCACCCATTTCGCCGTCAGGGTGCCCTGGGTGCTCGGCCTGATTGCGACGCGTTCGATCGACGAGCCGGTGGCGGGCGTCAAAGAGCTGGTTGGCAAGGCCGAACAGCGCATTCGCAATGGCTTGATTGGATATAAGGGTCTCGCGACGCTGCGCGCTACACATAGCACGACCGTGCCGACGATCATGGAATCGCCGATCCGCGACCTCGGCTATGCGCTTCTCTTGAAGAGCATCCGACCGGACATCGAGAACGCCACCGACGCCGAAGTGCATCAGGCAGCGCTCAGTACTGTGCCCGACGTCCCGGTGCTTTACTGGACGTTCCGCTTGATGGTGGGTTTGGGCTTCTACTTCATCCTGCTCTTTGCCATCGCCTTCTATCTGGCGAGCCGCCGCGAATTCGAGCGGACCTGGTTTTTGCGGATGGCCCTGTGGAGCCTGCCGCTGCCGTGGATCGCCGCGGAGTTGGGCTGGATCGTTGCCGAATATGGCCGTCAGCCGTGGATTATCGACGGCGTGCTGCCGACCTCTCTTGGTGCTTCGAACGAGCCGGTCGGAAACGTCTGGTTCAGTCTCGTTGGTTTCGTGCTGTTCTACAGCGCGCTCGCAGTCGTTGAAGTCTACCTGATGGTCAAATATGCACGGCTCGGCCCCCAGCCTTCGGTCGTCGGCTTACGACAGGGTAGCCCAGCTCACGCCGCTGGCCAGAAGTGAGGAGGACAACATGCCGCCGATCGACTATATGACCCTTCGCTTCATCTGGTGGGCCTTTCTGGGTATCCTGCTCATCGGCTTTGCCGTCATGGACGGCTTCGATCTGGGAGCCGCTGTCCTGCAGCCCTTCCTCGCCCGCACCGATGCCGAGAAGCGTATGATCCTCAACGCAGTTGGCCCGTTTTGGGAAGGCAACCAAGTCTGGCTCCTCCTCGGTGGGGGCGCGGTTTTTGCCGCATGGCCACCGCTTTATGCGGTGTCTTTTTCCGGTTTCTATCTCGCAATGTTCCTTGTCCTCGCGGCGCTCATTCTGCGCCCCGTGGCCTTCACCTACCGGAACAAGCTCGATAGCGCCGCCTGGCGGGGCATATGGGACTGGGCTTTCTTCATCTCGGGGCTCGTGCCCTCTCTCGTCTTCGGCGTCGCCTTCGGCAATCTCTTCCTCGGCGTTCCCTTCCGCTTCGACGAGACCTTGCGTGTCGCTTATGAGGGCGGCCTTCTCGGCGGCCTTCTCGGCTTGCTCAATCCCTGGGCACTGCTGTGCGGCCTTGTCAGTGCCGCCATGCTGGCGATGCACGGCGGCAGCTGGCTTGCTCTCAAGACCGAGGGTGCTTTGGCACAGCGCGCACGCTCTGCCGGGTCCTGGGCGGCTCTAGCGCTCATCGTGCTCTTTACATTGGCAGGCGTATGGCTCGCCTTCGGCATTGACGGCTATGCCGTCCAAGGAACGATGGATCCGGCCGCACCCTCCAATCCGCTCAATAAGACCGTTGTGCGCGCAGCCGGCGCCTGGTTCGCCAATGACCGCCTCCATCCGTGGCTCATCATCGCACCGGCGCTCGCCTATGTCGGGGCAGCGGCGGCATCCGTGCTGCTGCGCGTCGGCCGATCGCTCCTCGCCTTTATCGCCAGCGCGATCAGCGTCGCGAGCGTTATTGCGACGGCCGGCCTCAGCCTGTTCCCCTTCCTCCTGCCGTCCTCGCTCGATCCGAGCAGCAGCCTGACCGTGTGGGACGCCTCGAGCAGTCGATTGACGCTATTCATCATGCTCATCGCGACCCTTATATTCCTGCCGATCGTCATCGCCTACACGGGGTGGATATTCGCGGTCATGCGCGGACCCGTGACAGCCGACGAACTCGAGCAGAACAAGGACACGCTTTACTGAATCACCCGCTTTGTCGAAGGAGCCTCTCTACGATGTGGTATTTCTCCTGGATACTCGGACTGGGCCTTGCCTGTTCCTTCGCCATCCTCAATGCGATGTGGCTGGAACTGCCGCAGG
>JBKQHN010000087.1:0-5055 GCA_052148755.1 Beijerinckiaceae bacterium
GTCATGACGATGGGAAGGCCGAGGCCCGCCGCGTTGTAGACGGCTTCGGCCATGAAGAGCAGGCCCTGGCTCGCCGTCGCGGTATAGGCGCGCGCGCCCGCCGCCGAGGCGCCGATGGCGACCGAAAGCGCGGCGAATTCGCTTTCGACGTTGATGAACTCGCAATCCTCGAGCCTGCCCAGACGCACGAGGTCGCCAAGGCCCTCGACGATATGGGTCTGCGGCGTGATCGGATAGGCGCAAACCACTTGCGGCCGGCACAGGCCGATCGCGCGGGCCATCGCCTTGGAGCCTTCGATTTGTTCGAGCATCGGCGCGGCGTCTCCTTGGGGTCAGGCGGCGGCCTTGGCTGTGACGAGGGCGTGGGCGGCTCTAGCGGCTTCGACGTTGGCTGCGCCGACCTTGCCGGGAAAGGCGCGGCGGATCGCCTCCAGCACCGAGTCGAGCGAAACGAGGTCGACGAGCGCGGTAAAGGCGCCGAGCAGCGCCGTATTGGGCGCGGGGCGGCCGACATATTTCATCGCGAGTTCGGTCGCCGGCACAGTCAGCGCATGGTCGGGCGGGATGCGCGCGAGGATCGCCTCGATATGGATGTCGGCGAAGCTCTTGGCAGTGTTGACGAGCAGATAGCCCTTGGGATCGAGCCCCTCGGCGACGTCGAGCGCCTTGAACAAGGTAGGGTCCTGGACGATCACCGCGTCGGGCTGCTGGATCGGTTCGCGCAGCCGGATTTCCTTGTCGGCGATGCGGCAAAAGGCAACGACCGGCGCGCCCATGCGCTCCGAGCCGAAGCTCGGGAAGGCCTGCGCGTGCTTGCCCTCGAGGAAAGCCGCGACCGACAGCATTTCTGCCGCCGTCACAACACCTTGGCCGCCGCGGCCGTGAATGCGCACCTGAAACATGTCCGCTTCCTCGCCCCGCCTTTCCGTCCCGCGCGACTGTATACGCCTCCGGGCGAGGCGCGCAATTGAGCGTTCGAAGGATTTCGTGGCGCATTCATATCAGGGCAACGAACCGAGGTTACCCCAACGCATGACCAGCCGTGAAATAGGCCGCGAATGTCGGGAAGTCTGATCTTGAGCCGCGGCAATGCTCAGTTGTCTTTTGCGCCGTCCGAAATCCACGCGCGGATGGCATCTCGATCGCAGATTGACAGCTGTTTTTTTCCGTGCGGCATGCGAAGTGCAGGTGAGATACGCCAATCCAGCAACAGCATCAGGTTACTCTTGTCGGGATCGCCTGGAAGAACCATCGGGCCAAATTTGGTGCCCTTCATCACGCCCTGATACGAGGTCAAGTCAAATCCACTCTTTTCGTATCCTTCTCCGCCCGGCTGATGGCAGCTCGAGCATTTCCATTTTAGCAGCGGGAGGATGTCTTCGGAAAAGCTCACGCGTGGCTGCCCTGGCTGCGCAGCGCGCGCTTGGCTTAACGGCAATTCGATTCCTGCGCCGATGAGAACCAGTGCCGACAGCGCTGTTGCCGCCCCCAGCGTCAGAGCGAACGTAACTTTCATAAGAGCCTCCATTCAGACAACCTTCAACACTTGCTCTATGCGGCGAGGAAACAGTAAACGGATTCGAGGCTGCCGAAGTTTCGCCTTTTTGAGCCTTGTCAGTCCCCATAACGCATAAGCTTTGCGGCAGATCAATGATCGTCGCGCCGCGACAATCATTCTTTCGCCGCGACCGCTAAAGAGCCATCGTGATTGTCGCCGGCCTTCCATCTCGATTGTCGCGCCACACGGGATTTCTCTGGACCGTCGCTTTAGACAGCTGCCGGAACCGCATCGGGAGGGCCGGAGGCCGAAACCGCCGATGAACGATCTGGAGAAGTCGGATTCGCCGAAACAGCTTCCTAGGAAATACCCGCCGCAGCCTGATCGGCGTTCTTCACAGACGACGCTTTCCTATAATGGAAAAAAGACAACAGCCAGACCGCGCACGGCTCACGGTGACCCCCCGCGCGGTCCAGCCTGGGACGCATATCAGCCAGCAAACTCAAAGGCTGAACGAAGCGTAGTTCATAAGCCCATCAATTATTTGAACTTATGGCCATTCGCCTTATACTCTTTGCCCTTGTCAGTCTGTGCGCCGCCGCCCGCTGAATTTACATGGCAATATCCACAGGGTTTGCCTTCCTTTGAAGTATAGGCCGGCAATGCCGAGGCATGCTTCGGTGCGACGACCATAGCGGCGCTCGCAACAAATATTCCCATACCTACCGTAGCCAGCACGGCAACGATCGTCATCCGCGTCGCGGTTGAAGTGCTTGAAACACCATCTGCGTCTCTCATAGGTCTTCCTTTTTTCTGTGATCGCCATGGCGCTATTTCAGCGCCGAAATTATGCATCACGATATGCGATTCGGAGCATTGATCCAGAATAAATCTTCGCTGCTTCGACGCTGCGACTCGGCGTTGGAGGCGCTGCATGCTTGCGCGGCGGGCCGATTCATCCAATTTTATCAGGGTTCTAGGGAGCTCTTTGTCGCGGGCCGAGGTTTGGTGCCGCAGCACACCAAATCTCTCGAATTGCGAGATCGCAGCCGAGTTCATTTGCCTGTCGGCTGCCATCTCGAAGATACGGACATTTGGACGCAAGAGATCTGACCAAACGCTGCCCAGCAATTGTCATTTGTTGTGTGTAGCGTCTTCTGCGCCGATATCCGACCTGTCCTGATCGCTGAGCATATTCGCTATCGGACACATGACCGGATCGACGAACTTGCGCGACCCGCCCCCTCGGGGAGAGGGTGCCGCCGGAGGCGGCGGGGAGGGGGTTGCACTGTCTCGTCGCCGACGAACCACAAGGAAAAGTTGATCGAGATCAGAGCGAAAGTCGTCAATTGCGGCAGTTATACCGCCACGCAGATGGCCGGGGTCGTCATTCCTAGCTATCTGTTTGCCGGCATCCAGCGGCTGATTGGAGAGCTGCGACCACCACCCGCTACCTCGGGCGCGTGAGCCGCTCGATGGTTGCAGGTTGGGTACAATCCATGGGAGACGTGCGTCCCGATGACCTTGATTTCAGCATTTTTTTGCGGTTGGCGGGGCATGGCTAGGCCTTGGCGCCGATCGAAAATGTCCGGATAGAGGGTTCACGGTTGCCAGGAACGCCGAACGGTTGCAGATTAAGGATGGAACCGAACGCGACCTGGGCAAGCCAGTCAAGCATAATCGCTTCAGGAAAGTTCAAGAGGAGAACGCAGTTGAGCATCTCGGAAGATTTTTTAAAGAAGGAAGATCTCCGCGCACGTCTTTTCGGCGATACGTGGCGGACACTGATCCCCGAAGTTTTTCGAGACGTGCCGACCTATTACGATAAGGGCAATGCGATCGCGTCGCTCGGGAATGTTTCGCGATGGAGCAATAAATTCGCTGCCGCGATCCACAGGCAGCTGCCGCAGGGATCGAAAGTGCTCGACGTTTGCTCGGGCACGCATGATATCCCGCTGAGACTTCTCGCAATGGACCCGACGCTCGAAATCCATGCTGTGGACGGCAGTCCGCACATGACGGCCGAGGGTCAGCGCCGCGCTGGCGAACGTAATCTGACGATCCGTGCCCAGGTCTGCGATGCACATACGCTGCCGTTTCCCGACGAAACATTCGATGCAGTGACGCTCCAGTTTGCCTCGCGTCATCTCGAAATCATCAGAATGTTCAAGGAAATTCATAGAGTTCTCAAACCGGGTGGCATCTTCTGCCACAACGACATGCTCTGCCCGTCGTCGAGGATCGTCGAGAAGCCATATCTCATCTTGTTGAGCTTTTCGGTTTGGCTTACTGGCAAGCTTTTGAGAAGTTCGCTCGAGAGCATGAAATGTATCGGCTACTTCGCGAATGCCATACGGCACTTTTACAGGCCGCGCGAATTGACCGAGCTTCTTAAGAATGTCGGTTTCGTTGACATAGAAAACCGGAGCTTTCTCACGGGTGTCTTATCCTATCACATCTCGCATAAACCGCCGCGCTAGAGCATGTCCCGGAAAAGTGGCCCCACTTTTCCGACAAGGACATGCTCCAACTTTTTGAATTGGCGCGTATTCCTGATCGATCGGGTGATTCCACCCGATCGAAATACGCGCTAGAGCGGTATGCGGAAATGTGGGATGCAGCGCGGCTTTTCCGGCGCAATCAAGTTTACGCAGATTGCGTAAACTTATCTGCGCGTCCCACTCTTGGCCGCCTGAAAAAGCCCAGCCGGTTGTCTCAAGACCCGATGGAACATGCAACTCTACTACGCTACACGCGATGGCCAATCGCAGCGCATTGCTGAGCGCATTGCCGGCGGCCTCGCCGAGAGAGGAATCGCCGCTTTGCCGCAAAGTTTGGCGGCAGCCTTGCCGGTTCCACAAAAGCTGGCAGAGGCGCGGCTGCTGACGGTCGTGGCGGCCGTGCGTTATGGCCGGCATCTACCGGAAGCCGAGCATTTTTTGGCGATCTACCGGACGTTGCGCACCCCGCCCCCGCTGGTCTTCCTTTCGGTCAATTTGACGGCAAGAAAGCCGGGCAAAGACACGGTCGAGGGCAACGCCTATCTTCGCAAATCGATTGCCCGGCACCGGCTTACGCCGGTCCTCGCCTTGGCTATTGCCGGACGCCTGGATTATCCGCGCTATGGCTGGCTGGACCGGCAGTTGATCCGGTTCATCATGAAGCTGACGGGAGGTCCGACCGATCCAACGACCTGTATCGAATATACAGCGTGGAATGTGGTCGACGACATCGCCCTGCGGATAGCCGAACTTTATGGCCGCATCCAACCGTCACGAAGCTGACGGAAGGGCCGACAGATCCCGAAACCTTTTTCGAATATACGGCGGTGACTGCAGCCGCTCCGGCATCAGGAGGTCACCCGAACTCCATTTCTCGCCGACCCGGCTGACCGTGCGTCTGATCGTCATCGATTCTAACAATTTGGAGCGGGATGCGCAGATAAGTCTATGCAATCTGCGTAAACTTGATTGCGCCGGAAAAGCCGCGCAGCGTCCTGCTTTCCTCATCCCGCTCTGGAGCATGTCCCGGAAAAGTGGGGCCACTTTTCCGGGACA
>JBKQHN010000088.1:0-8480 GCA_052148755.1 Beijerinckiaceae bacterium
GTCTGGTCCAGGTCGGCGTCGGGCATCACGACCATATGGTTTTTCGCGCCGCCAAAGGCCTGCACGCGCTTACCGTGGGCAGTGCCTCGTGCGTAAATATATTCGCCGATGGCGGTGGAGCCGACAAAGCCGATGGCCCTGACATCCGGGTCGTCGAGAATGGCGTCCACGGCCTGCTTGTCGCCATTGACGACATTCAGGATGCCGGGAGGTCCGCCCGCTTCGACGAATAATTCGGCCAGGCGCATCGGCACGCCGGGATCGCGCTCAGAGGGTTTCAGGATGAACGCGTTGCCGCAGGCGATCGCGGGCGCGAATTTCCACATCGGGATCATCGCCGGGAAATTGAACGGCGTGATGCCGGCGACGACACCGAGCGGCTGCCGCATCGAATAAAGGTCGATGCCGGGGCCGGCGCTGTCGCTGAATTCGCCCTTGAGAAGATGCGGAATGCCGATGGCGAATTCGACCACTTCGAGCCCGCGCTGAACATCGCCTTTCGCATCGGCGATCGTCTTGCCGTGCTGTTTGGCGAGCAGCGCCGCCAATGGCTCCATGTCGCGATTGAGGAGATCGATGAATTTCATCAGGACGCGGGCGCGGCGCTGCGGATTGGTAGCCGCCCAGTCGGGCTGCGCCAGCTTGGCATTTTCGACCGCGGCGCGGACCTCGGCGGTCGAGGCAAGCGGCACCCGCGCCGAAACTTCGCCCGTCATCGGTGTAAAAATCTCGCCGAAACGACCCGACGTGCCCTTTACATGTTTGCCGCCAATGAAATGAGTCAATTCCTCCATGGTGCTTTTCCTTTTCCTTTGCTCGAGACTCTATTCCGCCCGGCCATGCGCGAGGATTTCACGGCTCCGGGTTTCGAGAATTTCGCGTGTTTCACGCCAAAGCGCGGCGGTGAGATCGCCGGCTTTGGCCGGTCGCGCGAGTTTAACGCCCTGACCGGCCCAAAGCGACAAGACATCCGGCGAATTCGCTTTTGCCGCAGCCGCGCGCAGGTCCTGCGTCAAGGCATTCTGGATCGGATAGGCCGGTATCTCGGCTTCGACCGGCTGCAAAGCCCGCATGAACTCGTTTTCGATGCCGCGCGCATAGCGCCCCGAGATGACACGGGTCAATCGCGTCGGATCGTCGGGCGCCGCCTCGATCGCCTGCCGCCAGGCGGAATTGGTGACCGCCTCTTCGCATAACAGGTAGGCCGTACCGAGCTGCACGGCCGCGGCACCCAGCAAGAGTGCCGCGGCGATGCCCGCACCATCCATGATGCCGCCCGCGGCAATGACCGGAAGATCGACGGCCTTTGCGATCGTGCGTACCAGCGCGAAAGTGCCGATCGAGGACTCCCAAGCATTGGTCAGGAAGGTGCCGCGATGGCCGCCGGCTTCGAAGCCCTGCGCACAGATGGCATCGGCGCCGGCCGCGGCCCAGGCCTTGGCTTCGCCAACAGTTGTTGCCGTGCCGATCACGAAGGTGCCGCGCGCCTTCAGCGCCCCTGCCTGATCCGCGGTGAGGCAACCGAAGGTGAACGAGGCTGCAGGCGGTGCCGCCTCGAGCAAGGCGGCGAACTGGTCCTTGAAGGATTCCGCCCATTTGTTCGGAATGGATTGGCTCGGCAGGCCATAGCGCTCGCGCCAGGGCTTCAGCCGCTGCAGCGCGGCCTCGACCGTCGCGGACTCAGGAGAGATCTCGCTCTGGATGAAAATATTGACGCCAAACGGCTTGTCGGTTGCGGCGCGGATCGCGGCCACGTCTTGCATCAGTTTGGCCGCAGACGATCCGGCTGCCGCAAGCGATCCAAGCCCGCCGGCTCGCGATACGGCGATGGCCAACTCCGCTGTCGTTGCGCCCAGCATGGGCGCTTGAATGATGGGAATTGCGAGCTCATTCAGCATGGCCCACCTTTGCGTGGCTTCTGACTCCGCCACTTTAGGCTTGCGTTGGATCACAGCAAACCCCAAAGTTCGCCCATCCGTTGTGCAGAAATTCAAGAAGCGGGAGGGGGCGGCCTTATGGATTGGGACAATGTCCGTGTCTTCCTGGCGGTGGCGCGTGCCGGCCAGTTCCTGGCGGCCGCCCGGCTCTTGCGCGTCGACCACGCGACCGCGACACGCCGCGTGACGCGTCTCGAGCAAGCGCTGGGCACGCGGCTGTTCGAGCGGCGGACGAGTGGCTGCGTGCTCACCCAGGCAGGCGAGCGCTTTCTCGCTGCCGCCGAGAAGATCGAAGGCGATATGCTGCGAGTCCAAACCGAACTTTCGGCGCAAGACGTCGAAGTGAGCGGCACGGTGCGGATCGGCGCACCCGACGGTTTCGGCACGCTGTTTCTCGCACCGCGCCTGGCAAAGCTCGCCCGGCGCCATCCGGCCCTGATGATTCAATTGGTGCCCTTGCCGCGCACGTTCTCGCTCAGCAATCGGGAAGCCGATCTCGCCATCGTCATCGACCGGCCGGAGGCGGGGCGTTTGGTGTCGCGCAAGCTCGTCGATTACACGCTGCACTTCTATGCGGCAAAGTCCTATGTTGCCGCGCAAGGCGCGCCGCAGGACTTTGCCGAGCTCTCCCAGCATCTCCAAGTCACCTATGTCCCGGATCTTCTTTTTTCCGAGGCGCTGAACTTCATTCCCCAAGTCTTCGGACCGGGCTTTCGCCGGTTCGAATGCGCGAGCGCTCTCGCCCAGGTGGAAGCCGTGCGCGCCGGTGCCGGCCTCGGCATCCTGCACGACTATGCGTCCCGCGTGGACCCGGATCTGCAGGTCGTGCTTGCCGATGTGCTGTTCGAACGCACCTATTGGATTGCAACGCATGCCGACACGCATGATTTGATGCGGGTGAGAGTGGTGAGCGATTTCATCATTTCCGAAGTTACGGCGGATCGGCATATTTTCGCCTATAAGGCGTGACTTCGCCCCTCCACCTGGCCCTTAAGCGCACGGACCGAGATCATGCCGTCAAAACTCGAGCAATTGAAGACAATGACAATCGTCGCCGTCGACACCGGCGACATCGAGGCCATTGGCGCTTTCGCGCCGGTCGATTGCACGACCAATCCGAGTCTGATTCTGAAAGCCGCGCAAATGGAGGTTTACGCGTCGATCGTCGAAGAAGCGATTGTTTGGGGCCTCAGCCATAACGAGCTGACGAGCCGAATCGCCACGCGGCTTGCGGTGAATTTCGGCGCCGAACTCGCCAAGATCGTGCCTGGGCGCATTTCGACCGAAGTCGACGCCGGCCTCTCCTTCGATGTGGACGCAACGATCGCACAAGCGAGAACGCTGATCGAAGATTACGCCGCGTGCGGTGTGCCGCGCGACCGCATTTTGATCAAGATCGCCGCCACGTGGGAAGGCATAAAAGCTGCGACCATCCTTCAGCGTGAAGGCATCGACTGCCATCTGACGCTCGTCTTCTCGCTGGCGCAGGCCGTCGCTTGCGGTGAATCCGGTGCCCTTGTCATTTCGCCTTACGTCGGCAGAATTCTCGATTGGCACATGAAGACCGAGGGCAAGACGTTTACGGCCGAAACCGACCCCGGCGTGCTCTCGCTGCGCAAGATCTACGCTTATTACAAAGCCTACGATGTAAAGACGATCATCATGGGCGCGTCGTTCCGCAACGTGGAGGAGATCGAGGCGCTGGCCGGCTGTGATCGCCTGACGATTGCGCCCGCGTTGCTGAGGCAATTGGCGCAGGACGACAAGCCTTTGCCGCGCCGCCTCGATCCGGCCGATGCCGTGGCGGAAGCTCCGGCAAAAATGTCGCTCGATGAAAAGACTTTTCGCTATCTTCTCAACGAAGACGCGATGGCGACGGAAAAGCTCGCCGAAGGCATAAGATTATTCGCCCGCGACATGCAGGCGTTGCGCGAGCTCGTCTCGCAGCGCCTGCAGATGATGGCATGAGGGGACGCTTATCTTTCCACTGGAAGGGTAAGGTGTCATGCGAAGCATGACGGATGGGGTTCGAGGAGCGGGAGGAAATCATGTTGGCCAAAGTTTTGTCCGTCGCAGCTTTTCTATCCACTTCTTTCGTATCGGGCCCTGCCCATGCGCAAGACCGCATGCCGCCGATTCCGCCCGATCAATATAGCGAGGAACAAAAGAAGGCTGCGGCCGACTTCTTGGCTGCGCGTAAAGTGTCGGTCTTCGGGCCGTTCGAGGTTCTGATGCGCTCTCCGCAAGTCATGAATCAGGCACGCGCCATGGGCGATTATCTGCGCTACAAATCAGCCATCGGAAATACGCTGAGCGAGCTTGCCATTCTGGTGGCGGCCCGCGAATGGTCGCAGGATTACGAATGGTACGTGCATCAGTCGATTGCGGTGAAAGCCGGGATCAAGCCGGAAATCATCGAAGCGATCGCCGACGGACGGCGGCCCGCGGGAATGAGTGAGGACGAAGAAACCGTCTATGAGTTCTCGATCGAACTGCACCGCAACAAGCGTGTCTCGGACCGCACTTATGAGCGCGCCCTGCGGCGCTTCGGCGACAAAGGCGTGATCGATCTCGTCAGCATCAACGGTTATTACACTTTTCTCAGCATGGTGATGAACACGAGCCGCATGCCTGTTCCGAAAGGCGGGGCGAGGCTCATGCGCTTCCCGGATTGAGCGCGCGACATGCAGGCGCTGCGCGAGCCCGTGTCGCAACGTCTGCAGATGGCGGCGTGAGAAGGAATGATGCGCTCGTCGCGATTGTCATTTAGGCTCCGACGCCTGCCGCTCCTCTCCCCGCGTGCGGGGCGAGGAGCGGCAGGCGTCCTCGCGCTCAGATCTCGATCACAAAGTGCTTCGCAACCTTCTTGTGCTGGTTCGCTGACGCCCTTCCGCTACAGGCTTGAAGGCCCTTCGCTGCAGGGTTCCAGGAAAGAAGCCCCCTTAATCCGCCGCCAGCACCATAATTGGCCAGGCCGCGACCGATTTCGGCGCCGTGTTCGTCGCGGATGACGACACAGTCACCGCGCGCGAAATTCCCGTCGATCTTTTTGACGCCGGGGAGGTAAAAGCCCCCTTCTCTGACACGGCCAAACCAGATAAACTAAAAGGTGACACCGGAAATTGGTCTCGTCATTGCGCTGCCCGGAAGCGCTGGGAAAGAAGTAACTTTTTATGACCTCCGTCGCCTTCGACACGCTCAAATTCGTTCGCGCTTTGCGGGACAAGGCGAAGCTTTCTCCGGAACAGGCCGAAGGCTTCGCCGATGCGATCGCAGAAGCGCTCCAAGGCGACCTTGCGACGAAAAACGACCTCGCCGCCGTTCGAGGCGACTTCGCGGCTGTTCATGCCGATCTCCACACCCAGATCGCGGGCGTTCGAGCCGATCTCCAGACGCAGATCGCGGGCGTTCGAGCCGATGTGCAGACGCAGATCGCCGAAGCCAAGACCGAGATCATCAAATGGATGTTCGGAACCATTGGTTTCCAAACCCTCATCATCATTGGCGCCGTGATTGCGCTCGTAAGGGCGATCAAGCCATAGTCCAGAATCAGGAATTCGTAATTTGCTTAATCCCCCGCCAACACCATATCATCCCTATGGATGATCTCGGCGCGTCCGGGCAGGCCGAGGAGCGCTTCGATGTCGCGTGAATTGCGGCCGGCGATCTGCGCCGCGTCTCCCGCATCATAATTGACCAGGCCGCGACCGATTTCGGCACCGTGTTGATCGCGGATAACGACACAGTCACCCCGCGCAAAATTCCCCTCGATGCGTTTGACGCCGGCCGGCAGCAGGCTGGCACCGGCAAGAATAGCCCGCGCAGCGCCGGCATCGATATGCACAGCGCCGCGCGGCTCGATCGAACCGGCGATCCATTTCTTGCGCGCCGTGACCGGGTTCGTGCCGGTCGAAAACCAAGTGCAGGGGCAGCCGTCTTCGAGCCGGGCCAAAGGATGCAAGACGCGGCCGTCGGCGATGATCATATGGGTGCCGCCGGTCGTCGCGATCTTGGCCGCTTCGATCTTGGTGCGCATGCCGCCGCGCGCGTGATCGGAGGCGGCATCGCCCGCCATCGCCTCGATCTCCGCTGTAATGCGCGGCACGAGCGGGATCAGGCTGGCATTCGGATCTTCATTCGGCGGCGCCGTATAAAGCCCCGCGACATCCGAAAACAGAATCAAGAGATCGGCGGACGCCATGGTCGCGACGCGGGCGGCGAGCCGGTCATTGTCGCCATAGCGGATTTCGCTCGTCGCCACAGTATCGTTCTCGTTGATGACGGGAACGGCGCGCAGATCGAGCAGGCGGCCGATCGTGGCGCGCGCGTTGAGATAGCGGCGGCGTTCTTCCGTATCGGCGAAGGTGACTAGGATCTGCCCGGCGGTCATCTTGCGGTCAGCCAAAACTTCGGCCCAGAGGCGGGCGAGCGCGATCTGTCCCACGGCCGCCGCGGCCTGGCTGTCTTCGAGTTTTAAGCCGCCCGGTGCGAGACCGAGGACACTACGGCCCAACGCCACAGCGCCCGAAGAGACGACGAGGATATCGGCGCCGACCCCATGCAAGGCCGCAAGATCGTCGGCCAAGGATGCCAGCCATTGGCGATTGACGCGGCCCTGTTGGCGATCGACGAGAAGCGAAGAGCCGACCTTGATCGCGATCCGCTTGAATTCACCGATCTGCGGTAAAGCGGCAGGGTTGACGGGCGCAATGTCACGTGTCGCGCGGGAAGTCGCCGCCTTGGGCGCGGTCTTAGCCGCAATCTTGGGCTCAATCTTGGGCGCCATCAGGGGCGCCATTCGGCCGCGAGCACTTCAACAGGCTTGCGGTCGCGGCGCTCTTCTATCGCCTGCAGCACGGCGCGCAGAACTTTGTCGAGATTCTCGTGTGTCACCGCCGAGACGCGCAAAGGATTTTGCTTCGCCGCACGGCGCAAGCGGTCAGCTTGGGTCTTCAAGGTCTCGGCATCCACCGTATCGATCTTCGAGAGCACGACGATCTCCGGCTTTTCCGCCAATCCGTTCTCATAGGCTGTAAGTTCGTGCCGCACAGTCTTATAGGCTTGGCCTGCGTGTTGCGAGCCGGCATCGACGAGATGCAGCAAGACGCGGCAGCGCTCGATATGGCCGAGAAAGCGGTCGCCGAGCCCGTGGCCTTCGTGCGCGCCTTCGATCAGGCCTGGAATATCGGCGAGGACGAATTCGCGGTCATCGACGGCGACGACACCGAGCTGGGGATGCAGCGTGGTGAAGGGATAATCGGCGATCTTCGGCTTGGCGGCTGAGACAGCCGCCAGGAAGGTCGATTTACCGGCATTGGGGAGACCGACGAGGCCGGCATCGGCAATCAGTTTCAGGCGCAAGACGAGGGTGCGCTCTTGCGCCTCTTCGCCGGGATTGGCGCGGCGCGGCGCCTGGTTCGTCGCCGTCTTGAAATGCGTATTGCCGAATCCGCCATTGCCGCCGCGCGCAAGCCTCACGCTTTGGCCAACCTCGGTAATGTCGGCGAGCAGACTGTCGGTGTCGGCGTCGAAGATCTGGGTTCCGACCGGAACTTTCAAAACCGCATCTGCACCTTTGCCGCCGGCACGGTTTTTCCCCATGCCATGCATGCCCGTCTTGGCCTTGAAATGCTGTTGATAGCGATAATCGATCAAAGTATTGAGGCCGTCGACACAGAACGCGACGACATCGCCGCCGCGGCCGCCGTCGCCGCCGTCCGGCCCGCCGAATTCGATGAATTTTTCGCGCCGAAACGACATGCAGCCGGCGCCGCCGGCGCCGGATTTGACATAGATTTTGGCTTGATCGAGGAATTTCATGGCACGTGTGCTAATCGAGTTTGCGCCCAATGGTCAACATTGTGGCACGGCTTCCTCCGGCTCCGCCAGAGCTTTGGCCGCCGCAGTGCCGATTTCAGCGCCGTCGCGGCGCTGCTGAACCATCGGCGGCATGCGCCGCAACGCGCAGTTGCGGTGCCAGCTCGCCCTGTCGAGTTCGAAATGGTCGCAAGGGAAGTAGCCGCCCCGAGCCGGCAGGGACTCGAGCCCTTCCCCGACATATGTGAGGCCGCTTTTTTCCAAAACACGGCGCGAGGCCGTGTTGGCAACCCGCGAGCTCGCGATAATGCGCACCGCCGGCGTGACGTTGAAAATCAAGTCGACCAAGCCGCGAACCGCCTCGGTTGCGAAGCCCTTGCCCCAGACTTGCGGCGCCAAGGCATAACCGATTTCGACGCATCGATTTTCACCGGCATGGGCCGAGGCGACGCCGATCACCGCGCTGGCGGCTGCCTTGTGGGTGAGAACCAAGTGCAAGGCGAGGCCGGCCGCATTTTCGGCACGCGCCTCGAAAATGAAACGCTCCGCCTCCCGAGGCGGATAAGGATGCGGAATTTCTGCGGTCATTTGCGCGACGTCCGCCTTCGCCGCGAATTCGCCGATCGCCGCCGCATCCGCGGCGCGCGGCCACCGCAGCCAAAGGCGCTTCGTCTCCAGACGGAAGACATCGTCACAGGTCAAATCCGGGAACATGCTGGGCTCCGG
>JBKQHN010000089.1:0-8721 GCA_052148755.1 Beijerinckiaceae bacterium
ATTGAGGCCGCGAAAATACAGCGCCCGCGCCCTGAGATCCGCCGCCGTGTCCGGCGCTTCGATGAGAGACGTGCAGGCCGACATGATCGCCGCCTGTTCGCCGGGCGTCTGCAGCCGCTCATAGACATCCGCCGTGCAGCGCGCCGCCAGATCCTCCGCGAAGCTCGCGCGCGCTCCGGCCCCAAAAAAAGCCATCGCGACGAGGCCCGCGATTGCGAGCTTGCCAACCAAACCGCGACGCATCCGCGCTCCCCGAAATTTTGCCCGACACGTGCAAAATGCGCCGCGGCGGACGGCTTGGCAAGATTTCGGGCGGAAGTCGTCCTTTACTTGGCGAGGTAATCGTAGAGCACGCGGCCGTAGGGCAGCGTCAAATCGGCGATGCAGTGATGCGCCGCAACGATCTTGCGGACGGGTATGTCGGCCACCGGTGCATTGACATGCGGGATGAGATGCAGCCGGCCGGGGCCGATCCAGGAACCTTTGACGGTGATATCGATCATATCATAGGCGACGAGCTGGCAAATACCCGGGTTGCCGTCGACGCCCGGAATGAGCTTCAAATTGACTTGCGTCTTGCTCAGCAAAGCCGTCGTCATGACGCCGTTGCCGGCCATGCTCTCGTGCTTATAGCCCATCGTGCCCATGGCAACCTGCTGGCCGGAATATTCGAGCGTGCCGGTCAGCGTGTCTTTGACGACGGCGAGCTTGGGATGCGCATATTTCTTGGGAAAGCCCCAGATTTCGCGGCCGGCTGCAATCGGCGGATCGTCGTCGAGATACATTTGCGAGACGAAGTTCATGTCTTCGCCTTTGTAGCGGCAGCCAATAACGAGCCCACATTCCGTGTAACTGCCGAAGCCGGAGGAATCCGGCATGGAGATCCATTCGTAATGAACGAGCGGCGTGTCGAGCGGCTCGAGCGGTTCCGGTAATTGCGCGCGAACGATCTCGGGGTCGCTTTCGTAGGAAATGATCATAAATTCACGATCGATGAACCTGTAGGGCCCGCGCGGATAGCTCGGTCCAGCGAGCGGCATCGAGGGCAGATCCAGGATTTCTTCAATGCGCATCGAACTCTCCGCTACAGAGCCTCAGCAGCCTTTGAGCTAAGGCGATGTTAGTGCGCGGTCCAGCCGCCATCGACCGGGATGATTGCACCGGTGATCGACCCCGCGCTAGGACCCGCGAGAAAAACTGCGAGAGCTGCCACTTCTTCAACAGTGACGAAGCGCTTCGTCGGCTGTGCCGCCAACAGAACGTCGCGCACGACTGCTTCTTCGCTGATGCCGCGCGCTTTGGCCGTATCGGGAATCTGTTTTTCGACGAGCGGTGTCAGCACATAGCCGGGGCAAATCGCATTCGCAGTGATGCCCAGTTCCGCAACTTCGAGCGCGACGGTTTTCGTCAATCCAGCAATCGCGTGTTTGGCCGCGACGTAGGCAGATTTGAAGGGCGAAGCGACGAGCGCATGCGCTGAGGCGATGTTGATGATGCGTCCCGAGCGGCGCTGCTTCATAGCCGGCAAAACACTGCGGATCGTATGAAAAGCCGCGGACTGATTGATCGCGATGATCTGGTCCCACTTTTCGAGCGGGAACTCTTCGACCGGGGCGACGAACTGGATGCCGGCATTGTTGACGAGCACATCGACCGGTCCGAGCTTGGCCTGCACCTCTTCGATCATGTCGACAATCTCGGCCGGCTTGGACATGTCGGCCGGCGAATAGAGCGCTTTCACGCGATAGTCCTCGATGATCGCCAGACGCTCGCGCTCGATGTCGCCGGCGGCCCCGAAGCCGTTGATAACCACGTTCATGCCTTGCGCCGCAAAGGCCCGTGCAATGCCAAGACCAATGCCACTCGTCGACCCCGTGACGACGACTATCTGTTGTTCGGCCATGAATGATCCCTCAAATCTGGAAGATTCTGCGTGGCTGCGTTCGTTGCCAGATCTTCTGCGCGTTCTTGTTGAAGATGATGTGACGGCGGCGCGTAAATCGCGGTCGAACCGGGAGCGCGCAAGACCTAGGCAAAGCGCGCGGATTTCGGCCGGCGTGTCACATTGCTGTTATTTGTCGCTGATTACGTCACGATGTTGCGTGCGTATCTTGCGAGCCCTAGCAGTTCGCGCGCAATGCGTCACGCAAATGAAGATCGGCGTTTGGATCGGTGCGCAGATTTGGCCTGCCACAAAGCCGCGCACTGTATCTGTGTGCCCGGTCCACCCGCGTGCGCCCAGAGAGCCGTAACGGCCGTACATTATTCGCTGCGATTTAGACGTGCCGACCAACCGATGGAGACGTGAATGGACGCGAAAGTCAGTGGCGGACGAGCCGACGAGGGACAGCGTTTGTTCAGCAGTTGGAGACCCGACCGCTGCGATCGGATCGCTTTGATATTTCAAGGAGGCGGGGCGCTAGGGGCGTATCAGGCCGGGGTTTATGAAGCGCTGCACGAAGCCAATATCGAACCGGATTGGGTGACCGGTGTCTCGATCGGTGCGATCAACGCCGCCATCATTGCCGGCAACCCGCGGCCGAAACGCCTCGATCGGTTGCGGGCATTTTGGAACAGGATCACCGACCGAAAAATTTGGGCCTATACACCCGACGGCGACGTTTTTCGCCGGGCCCGCAACGCGACAAGTTCGCTGATGACGATGACTCTCGGGCAGCCGGGTTTTTTCAAGCCGCATGAGCCCAGCCCCTTCATGGGCATCACCGGCGCCAAGACCGCAACGAGCTATTACGATACGACGCCGCTCGCCGCGACGCTCGCCGAATTCATCGATTTCTCGCTCATCAACGAGCGCATGCTTCGCTTCGCCGTCGGAGCGGTCAATGTCCAATCCGGCAACTTCATCTATTTCGACAATAACAACGAGGAGATCGGACCGGAACATGTGATGGCGTCCGGTGCTTTGCCGCCCGCTCTGCCGATGGTCAAGATCGGCACGGATTTCTTTTGGGACGGCGGTATAGTCTCGAATACGCCGCTGCAACATCTCCTCGATCAGGAAGACCGCGTGAACACTCTGGTCTTTCAAGTCGATTTGTTCAGTGCACGCGGACATCTGCCGCGCGACATGGAAGATGTTCAGGGGCGCCATAAGGACATCATGTATTCGTCGCGCACGCGCTATAATACGGATATGTATCGCCGCCTGATGGAATCGAAGCGGCAGACCTATCGGGCGCTCGCCAAAGTCCCCGAAGACCAGCTGACGGATGAAGAAAAAACTCTGCGCAACCAGCTCGCCGATTTGCCCGAAATCAATATTCTGCATCTGATCTATCAGCAGAAGTCCTATGAAGGCCATTCGAAGGACTATGACTTCTCCGGGACCTCGATGCGTGAACATTGGCAGAGCGGCTACGAGGACACCAAAGTCACTTTGAAACATCGCAAGTGGCTGGAAATGCCAGAGAGCGGCGTCGTCATTCACGACGTCCACCGTCTGCGCGACATCTGATCCTGACTCCGCCGGCGCGCACCTAGAGCGGATTCCGTCAAGGCGGAAGCACTGAACCGATCCGAATGCATCGCGCGACCGCCGTCGCCGGTAATCCCCAGGACTCGTCCCGCCGAGCTAACTTTCGCAAGCACCGCGCAAGCTAGCTTCCATAGGAATTCCCGTTTGTTACTCTGCTGGGCGCCCAGCCCGGGTGGACTGATTCGTGTGACGGGTCCGGGCGCCCAGCGAATAGCACTGAGCATTTCCACGACGGCAAAGCGAGCCGGCTTGGCCAGGACATGCTTTCGGCAGCCGGCTATTGCAACGAGGTTCGAGCCAGATGACCCAGTCGCAGACCGCACTGCCTTTCAAGGCTCTGACGAACGCCTCTGTGCGAATCAAAGTGGTGGACATCGGCGCCAATCCGATCGACGGCGCCCCGCCATATTTGCCTTTGCTGTCGGCCGGCGATGCCGAAGTGGTCGGGTTCGAACCAAACCCCGACGCTTTGGCCAAGTTGAACGAAAAGAAGAGCCCTAACGAGACCTATCTGCCTTTCGCAATCGGCGACGGTCAGCAGCATACCTTGCATATCTGCGCAGCGCAGGGGATGACGTCGCTCCTCACGCCCAATCCCGCGGTGCTCGATCGCTTCCATGGTTTTCCCGCTTGGCGCCAAGTCATCGCGACGCTGCCGATCGAAACCGTCCGGCTTGACGATATTGTGGAGACGGCGGGCGTCGATCTCCTGAAAATAGACATTCAGGGCGGCGAACTCATGGCCTTTCAGAACGGCGAGGCTCGCCTGCACGATGCATTGGTGATCCAAACGGAAGTCGAATTTCTGCAGATGTATGTCGATCAGCCGCTCTTCTCCGATGTCGAGCTGTTTCTAAGACACCGCGGCTTTGTCTTTCATCGCTTCTTCCCAGCCGTCAGCCGCGTCATTGCGCCTTTGCTCGTAGACAACAATATTTATGCCGGCATGAGCCAAATACTTTGGGCGGACGCGCTGTTCGTCAAGGACTTCACCCGTCTCGAGCGCCTGTCCAATCGGCAGTTGCTGGCGATGGCGATGATCATGCATGATTGTTATCAGTCTTTAGATCTCGTTTTTCTGCTGCTCACCGAGCATGATGCGCGCAATGCAACACAGCTTGCTGCGGCCTACATGTCCGGGCTCAAATCCAAGACGATGAATGAAGCGGCCTGAGCTTTTGCCGAGCTTTGCGCTGGTTGATATTTCGAAGCAAGATCAAGGTCGGCATGTCGTTTCCTGTGGCGCGCCAAAAAATAACGGCCGGGGAGCAACCCCGGCCGTTATTCCTTCTGAGACGTCTTCAGCCCTCTGCGGAATGCGCAGAAGAAGCGGAACTTGCGTTACTCCGCCGCGATGGCCGAACGCTGTTTGAACTGCGCGGCTTCGGTTGATTCGCCCAGGGCGGTCGTCGAAGATTTGCCACCGGACAGAGCCTCGGCCACGGCGTCGAAATAGCCGGTGCCGACCTCCCGCTGGTGACGGGTCGCCGTATAGCCTTGCTTCTCGGCCGCGAATTCCGCCTGCTGCAGCTCGCAATAGGCCGCCATGCCGCGATCGCGATAACCGGTCGCCAGATCGAACATCGACAGATTCAGCGCGTGGAAGCCGGCGAGCGTCACGAACTGGAACTTATAGCCCATCGCGCCGAGCTCGCGCTGGAACTTCTCGATCGTCGCCCGATCGATGTTCGCCTGCCAATTGAACGAAGGCGAGCAATTATAGGCGAGCAATTTGCCGGGATGGCGCGCATGGACCGCCTCGGCGAAAGCCCGCGCTTCCTGCAGATTCGGATGCGAGGTTTCCCACCACAAAAGATCCGCATGTTCGGCGTAAGCGAGGCCGCGGGCGATGCAATGATCGAGACCGGTGCCTTCCTTCAACCGGAAGAAGCCTTCCGGCGTCCGGCTGCCGGGCTCGATGAAGCGACGGTCGCGCTCATCGATGTCCGAGGTGATGAGCCTTGCGGATTCCGCATCGGTCCGCGCGACAACCAACGTCGGGACCCCGCAGACATCAGCGGCGAGCCGCGCCGCCGACAGGCTGCGCTCGTGCTGCGCGGTCGGGATGAGCACCTTGCCGCCCATGTGGCCGCATTTCTTTTCGGAGGCGAGCTGATCTTCAAAATGCACCGCCGCGGCACCGGCTTCGATATAGGCCTTCATGATCTCGAAAACGTTCAGCGGGCCGCCGAAGCCAGCCTCGGCATCCGCCACGATCGGAGCAAACCAGTCGTGCGACACTTGGCCTTCCGCGCATTCAATCTCGTCCGCCCGTTTGAAGGTATTATTGATGCGACGCGCGAGTTCGGGGCCGGAATTGGCCGGATAAAGCGACTGGTCGGGATACATGGTGCCGCCAAGATTGGCGTCGGCTGCGACCTGCCAGCCGGAGAGATAGATGGCCTCGAGGCCGGCGCGCACCATTTGCATGGCTTGGTTGCCGGACAGCGCCCCCAGCGCGTGGATATAGGGACGCTCGTGCAGCAACTGCCAAAGCTTGTTGGCGCCGCGCTCAGCCAGCGTATGGGCGATCGGGAAAGAGCCCCGCAACCGCCGGACATCGTCAGGCGCGTAGGGGCGGCGGATGCCGTCGAACCGGCCTTTCGGCGCCGACGGGACGAGGTCTTCGAAGCGCAGGGGGCTGCTCATGGTCTATCTCCGATCTTCACAACGTTTGACATTCACAATCGTTGACAAAAGCAGATGTTCGGCTTTTGCTGTCGCCCACGTATATGTTGGTAAAGCGATGAATTAGCAATCGTGCGGCACTGCAAAATAAAGTTGCCTTGTAAAGCCATCACAGTGTAAATAGGTCAATATGTAAATAACATTGCAGGATTTGCGGCTATGACGATCGAATCCAGCTCATCGCATAAAATTTTCGCAGGGCCGCGCCTCAAACGGTTGCGGCGCGAGCGCCAGGTCACGCAGGCGCGTATGGCCGAAGAGCTCGACATTTCACCGAGCTATCTCAATCTCATGGAGCGCAATCAGCGGCCGATCACGGTGCAAGTTCTGATCCGTCTCGCCGACGTTTACGGCGTTGATCCGCGCGAATTCATGGAGGGCGAAAGCGGGCAGACGATCGGCGAGATCGAACAGCTTCTCGCCGATCCGATCATGCGGGAGGCCGGCGTGCCGCGTTCCGAGCTTCAGGACGCCGCCGAACATGCACCGACCCTGCTCGCGGCCATGCAAAGGCTCTATCGCGCTTACGTAACCGCGCGCGAAGCGAGCGAAGCCGGCCTGCCGCAAAGATCCGATCCCGATCGCACCGAAGCGATCGTGCGGGAGAGCCCCATCGACCGCGTGCGCGCCATTCTGCATGCGCAGCGCAATTTCTTTCCCGAACTCGATTCCGCCGCCGAGACTTTCGCCTCCGATCTCGCACTCGGCGGGCATGAGCTTTTCTACGCGACGGCCGAGCATTTGCGCGCGCGGCACGGCATCCGTGTCCGCATCGTGCCGCTCGATGTCATGGGCGATCGATTGCGCTCCTATGATCATCATCGCCGCCAATTGATGATTTCGGAAGTCATGGACCAGCCCGGCCGCACCTTCCAGGCCGCTTACCAATTGGCTTTCGCCGAATGTTCCAATCTGTTGAGCGAAATCCCGGCGAAGCTCGATCCCGGCGACGAGGAAGGACGCCGCCTGTTGCGCGTCACTCTCGGCAATTATTTTGCCGGCGCTTTGATGATGCCTTACGGAAAATTCCACGAGGCCGCGGAAGTCGTCGGCTATGACGTCGAAGTCCTCGCGGCGCGATTCGGCGCGAGTTTCGAGCAAGTGGCGCATCGCTTGACAACCTTGGCGCGGCCGACCGCCCGCGGCATTCCCTTCTTTCTCGTCCGCGTCGACATCGCCGGCAATGTCTCGAAACGGTTCTCTTCCGGGCGTTTTCCTTTCGCCCATTTCGGCGGGACCTGCCCTTTGAGGAATGTCCATTCGGCTTTCACCGAGCCTGGCCATATTTCGAGCCAGGTCGTCGAATTGACGGACGGATCGCGCTGGTTTTCGATCGCGCGGACGGTGCGCCGCGCGATCACGCCTTATGGCGCGATAGAACCGCACTTTGCGATCGGTCTCGGCTGCGAGATCAAATATGCCAATCGGCTCATTTACGCGAAGCGGCTCGATCTCAACACTGTCGAAGCGACGCCGATCGGCATCAATTGCCGGTTCTGCGAAAGACCGGCCTGCCCGCAACGTGCTGCGCCGCCTGCGCTTCGCACCCTGCTTGTCGACGAGCAGACGCGCAGCATCTCACCGTTCACGTTCAAGGACCTGTGAGGGGGCTACAGCACTTCGTAAATGCTGATTTTGTTTTTCGGCGTAGCCCAATCATGAATAACAACGAAGTATGCTAATTGGAGAATTCCAGTGGACTTTGAGGAATCGTTTCGGGAGGCTGCGCGACGCGCCGAAGATGCAGTGAACCGCGCTATGAAGAGATTATCACGGCCAATGAGGGTACACGAAGATGATCTAACCGGGGTCTTGGTCGGAAACCTTGAAAGCGAACTTGAAGGCGTAATTGGTGAGTTGGAATGGGAAACGCATATCATGACGCATCGGGCCGGCGTCGCAGCTGAAGAGAAGCGCTTTGGCGCTGACATTTTGATACATGTACAACTCCGATCACCGAATTTTCGATATTCAAAAGGAGTGCTAGTTCAGGCAAAACGTGCAGAACCAGAAAGTGAGTTGAGTCCGCGTAACTTTAGCGATTTGCAATCCCAATGCGATAAGATGCTCAACGTAACTCCCGCATCGTATGTGTTCGATTACTCAAAATGGGGGATGCGGTGCGGTTCCGCTATGAACATCCGCGGCTCAAATAACCGGGATCTCTATGGCCAATGTGCTTGGACATCGTATCGGTTCTTTTTGGAATTGTTCCGGTGCCAGATCGGCGATCAGCGCATAACGAGTGCTGATCCTGATGACTTGCCAGTTCCGACAGTCCTTCAGATGAACGCCCGCGGCGTGGCTGATCGGGTTAGAAGATAAAGATATAATAGAGTAGTTTAAGTCGTTTTGATCCGCAACAACCCGGAACGGTGTTAAAGGCGTTCGGTAATTAACTAACAAGAATGGACTCGCATCGAGGCAACTCTGTGCAACCGGGAACATATCTGACACTATGGACCGGATACATGCCTGACAGTTTCCTTGGTTTGTTCGGGTTTCATCGCTTCATGGCGGGCCGGCCGGCCCGCCAT
>JBKQHN010000090.1:0-9879 GCA_052148755.1 Beijerinckiaceae bacterium
TACAATTACGGCCGCCGGCTCAAAACTCTGAAGGGCCTCACACCTTATGAATACGTCTGCAAAGTCTGGACTTCCGAGCCAGAACGCTTCAGACTTGATCCGCTCCATCAAATGCCAGGACTAAACATCTAGGCCGGCGTCGCGATTCCTCCCAGACCGGTCATGCACCAAAAGGGGAAACATCAGAATTTCGGCGGCCGACGCAATAAACGGCCGCCGGAAGCCCTCGGTGACGTCATCGCTTCGGCCGCCAGCCGACCACTTCGGCCGAGACGACCTCGCCGGTCCGCAAGTTGCGCCAGGATTGGCCGGCGCGGCAGCATGGGAAAGGGATCAGATAGGTTCCGACGTGGTCCATGCAGAGGAGTTCGACCGCGACGCCGTCTACGGGGAATCGGTCGCCGATGAACTCGGCGAGCCTGTCGTTGAGCATTGCCATGGGCCGCTGCCTATCGCTCGTGTTGCCGCCGCGGCGCTGACCCACGCCGATAGATCAGGCAAACATACCACACGGCCGCCCCCTTTGCCGAGGCTTCGGAGGCATCCTGTTTCACCCTGATATTGGAGGCAATCCTGCGAAGCGCAAGGCGCAAAGCAGGATGGTGGAGCTGAGGGGATTCGAACCCCTGACCTCTGCAGTGCGATTGCAGCGCTCTCCCATCTGAGCTACAGCCCCGGCCCGGCGGTGTTTACGTCCGCCGATACATGCCTGTCAATGTACTCGGCTGTCAATGCAAGAGCCGCGCACCACCCACCATTCCGGCTTGCCGGCCGTGCAGGAGCCGGCTAAACGAACTTCACCTTGGAGCCTGTCGCGGAAAAGTGGGCCCACTTTTCCGACATTTTGAAACATCGGATATATCCGATGTTTCAAGAGTGACAGGTTCCACTCTATTAAATTGGCTCGTAGTCCTGATCGATCGGGTGATTCCACCCGATTGGAATACGCGCCAGTGATTGGAGCCGATCCTCCTGCTTGGCCGGCAAGCGTCGGGGGTGGGATCAAAAGCCGGCTGTCTGGAGCTCTCATGCGCGTCCTTCTCGACGTCATCTCACTTGCCTTGGAATGGTATACATATGTGATTGTCATAGTCGCAATCATGTCATGGCTCATCGCATTCAATGTCATCAATGTTTATAATGATCTTGTTCGATCGATATGGAATGCATTGAATGCGCTCACTGAGCCGGCACTTCGGCCGATACGACGCGTGCTTCCCAACATGGGAGGCCTAGATATCTCACCGGTCATATTGATTCTTATCATCATCTTGATTCGGGGAATTATCGCGACGTATATCCGGCCGTACGTTTTCTGATCCAGCTGCTTTATCTCCCTTGTCTCATCTACCCTGGCACCAGCGTGACGACGGCCTGATGCTGACGGTGCGGCTGACACCCAAGAGCAGCCGCGACGGAATCGACGGAATCGCGACTTCGTCGGACGGCCGCGCTTTCTTGAAAGCCCGCGTCCGGGCCGTGCCGGAAGCGGGCGAGGCCAACGAGGCTCTCCGGCGGCTGCTTGCCAAGGGTCTGAAAATACCTAACTCCGCCGTCACACTCGAATCGGGCGCGACGGCACGGCTCAAGGTTTTGCGGATTGCCGGCGATCCGGCCGAATTGGAGACCCGGCTCGCTGTGCTGATTGCAGCCGAAAAATGACGGTCATTCCGGCCCGATCTTGCCATTGGCTCTGCGCAGTGCCGTCGAAGACAAAGGCGAGCGCGGCCCGTGCAGGAAAACGAGAGTCGGCGGCTTGACGCTCGCCAGCAAGAGGCTATCGCTCTCGTCGCGGCGATAGGGCGCGAGGGTGACGCCGGCCGGCGAGCGCAGCGGCTTGAGGGTCGACCCCGGCCGATCGATGATAGCGATCGGCACGAGCGCGGCAATGTCGCGCCATCGCTTCCAATGGTGGAAAGTCGCGAGGTTGTCGCTCCCCATGATCCAGACGAAGCGGATGCCCGGACAGCGCTGTTTCAGATAGGCGATCGTCTCGAAAGTATAGCGTGTCCCGATCAGCGATTCGATGCCGGTGACAGCGATTTTCGGGTGGCGGGCTAGTTTCCGGGCAGCCGCTATGCGGGCTTCGAGCGGCGCAAGGATGCTCGTGTCCTTCAAAGGATTGCCGGGGCTGACGAGCCACCAGATGCGGTCGAGCCCAAGTCTGCGCAGCGCCAGCAGGCTCGCCGCCCGATGCCCCTCATGCGCCGGATTGAAACTGCCGCCGAAGAGACCAACGCGCAGGCCGCGAACGAAGGGAGGCAATTTGGGTGCTGACAAAGAGGTCACGCATGTCTCATCGCGGCGCCGATTGGCCGCAACCGTTCAATTATTATGACGGCAAAGTCATCATGCAGAGCTCGGCGCTGTCTCATGGCCGGATCTGCCCGCTGCCATGAATGCGATATTTGAACGAGGTGAGCTGCTCGAGGCCGACAGGACCGCGCGCATGCATGCGCCCCGTCGCGATGCCGATTTCGGCGCCGAAGCCGAATTCGCCGCCATCGGCGAATTGTGTCGACGCATTATGCAAGACGATCGCCGAATCGACCTCGCGCAGAAAGCGTTCCGCGGCTTCCGCATCTTCTGTCACGATACAATCGGTATGATGCGAGCCGAAAGTCTCGATATGGTCGATTGCTTCATCGAGGTCGCCCACGACCCGCGCGGCAATGATCGCATCGAGATATTCGCTCGTCCAATCCTCCGGCGCCACCGGCGTCACGCGCGGATCGACCGCGCATACGGCCGCGTCACCGCGCACGGCGCAGCCCGCATCGAGCAGCATTTTCACCAGCGGCGCGAGATGGGTCGCAGCACAGCCCGCGTCGACGAGCAGCGTCTCGGCCGCACCGCAAATGCCGGTCCGGCGCAATTTCGAATTGCGCAGAATTTCTTCTGCCATGCCGAGATCGGCGGCGCGATGAACGAAGACGTGATTGACGCCTTCGAGATGGGCGAAGACCGGCACGTGCGCTTCGGCCTGGACCCGCGCGACAAGGCTCTTGCCGCCGCGCGGCACGATCACATCGAGCGTGCCGGAGAGGCCGGACAGCATTTCACCGACGGCCGTGCGGTCCTTCACCGGCACGAGCTGGATAGCCGTCTCGGGCAGGCCCGCTGCGGCAAGACCCACGACGAGACATTGGTGGATCAGGCTCGACGAATGAAAGCTCTCCGAACCGCCGCGCAGAATCGCAGCATTGCCGGCTTTGAGGCAGAGTGCGCCAGCATCCGCCGTCACCGCGGGCCGGCTCTCGTAGATCACGCCAATGACGCCGAGCGGCGTCGCAACCCGCTCGATCACGAGGCCGTTCGGCCGTTTGAGGCGGGCGAGGATGCGCCCGACCGGGTCGGGCAGAGCAGCGATGTCTTCAAGGCCTTTGGCCATGCTTTCGACGCGTCCTTCATCGAGCCCCAGACGGTCGAGGAAAGCGGCACTCGTGCCGCTGCCGCGCGCGTCCGCCATATCCCGCGCATTGGCGGCCAGGATTTCACCCGCGCGGGCGCGAATTTCCGCTGCCGCCCGCAACAAAGCCGCGTTCTTCGCCTCGCTCGAAGCCAGCGACAGTCCATGCGCGGCTTTGCGCGCGGCACGGCCGAGCCCGGCCATCAAAGCGGGGATGTCTTCGGCCTCATCGCTGCGGATGATTTTGACGTGTTCCATTCGATAATCCAACCGCCGAACCCGTTCTATCACGGGTGCGACGTCACTATGGCACAGCTTGAGAGCTCCTCCGGCAAACGTGAGAGGCCCCGTACGGATTTATTATTTGTTGCGATAGTAGGCCAGGCAAGCGGTCTGACGCTACAGCGAAATTGGTGGATGTCGCCGGCGGTTGACGTCAAATAATATCGCCGACTACAGGTATTTCCATAATTGACTCGAAAGTCGAATTCTTCGGCCTACATGAACTTTGTCTCACTCTTGGCTCCCCCTCCATGATTCTTATCGCCCCGCTCATTTTCGCCGCCATTCTGCTTTCCGGCCTCATCGATCTTTATTTGGAGCGCCGCCAGGCTGCCGCCGTCGTCGCGCATCGCGACCATGTTCCGGCCGAATTTGCCGATCAGGTGAGCCTCGAGGAGCACCAGCGGGCGGCCGACTATACTTTGGCCAGCACGCGCTTGGGCCTCGCCCAAACCGCTTTCGATACGATCCTTTCCCTGCTTTGGCTCGCTTTCCTGCTCGGCCCCGTCTATGCCTTTCTAGCGAAATTCATCGCGCCTGGCCTCACCCGCAGCACTGCCTTGGTGATCGCCGTCGCAGCGATTGGCTATGTCCTCAATTTGCCCTTTGCGATGATCCGCACTTTTTGGCTCGAGGCCCGCTTCGGCTTCAACCGCACCACGCCGGCCATGTTTCTCGTCGATCAAGTGAAGGCCGAGGCGCTGCAACTCGCCCTCGCCGTTCCTCTACTGTACGGCCTCTTCGCCATGTTGGGCGCCCTGCCCGAGCTTTGGTGGCTCTTCGGCTGGGCCGCTCTGATGGCGGTGATGGTCGCGATGCTGGTGATCTATCCCGCCTTCATCGCGCCTTTGTTCAATAAGTTCACGCCGATGGCGGAAGGGCCGATGAAGACCGGCATCGAGGCTTTGCTCGGCAAATGCGGCTTCGAGTCGAAGGGGCTTTTCGTGATGGACGCGTCCAAACGTTCAACCCACGGCAATGCTTATTTCTCGGGCTTCGGTAAGGCGAAGCGCATCGTCTTTTTCGACACGCTTCTGGAAAAACATAGCCAAGAGGAAATCCTCGCCGTCCTGGCGCATGAACTCGGCCACTACAAATTCGGCCACGTCTTGCAGCGCATTGCCGAGGCGGCGCTGCTGACCTTTCTGGCTTTCTTCGTCCTGAATTGGGCTTTCGCCGCCGGTGGCCTTGCGAAAGAATTTGGCCTGCCGGATGATCCGGGCCTTGTCTTGATGATCGTGCTCATCGCGTTCGGGCCCGTCTCGCAGCTCATTTCACCATTGACGAATTATCTGTCGCGCCGCGCCGAATTCCAGGCCGACGGTTTTGCCAAATGCATGGTCGGGCGCGAGCCCATGATCAGTGCGCTGACGAAACTTTCGCGCGACAATCTTTCGACGCTGACGCCGGATTGGCTTTATGCGCTCTTCACCTATTCGCATCCGCCGGTGCCGGAGCGGATCGCGCATTTGAAGGAGGCGTGACAGAGAAAAGCCATAATCTTCGGAAGTGCGGGGCACTTTCTACCGCACCTCGATGCTCCAGCGATCGAGCTCTGCGGGCGTCTTCTCCCACGACCGCTGATAGACGAACGCGAGGGTTGCCCGTCCCTTGGTAAGCGCCTCGATCATCCAACGATGAATTCCGGGCGCGCCGATCTTAGAACCGCTGCCGGGTGGAGAGAAGCCGCCATCCTCGATGCGTAAGATGGCGAGATTGGAACTCGCCTGCGCGTCGATCCTCCAGACGTATCCGGTGGTGGGGTTTTCCTGAATCTCGATCGGCTTGCGTTCACCTGGAGAAAGCTGCAACGCGTGATCTGCCGCCAGCGCTGCACGGCAAGCCAAGAGCGACACGGCAACCAAGAAAAATCGGCACAACATTTTGTGATCTCCGTCTGCTGGCATGGCGTTGCAATCGAACGCCGCACGCCGACAGTGGACCAAATGATGCCGCAGGTCCTTGATCGGCCGCAACGCGGATGCCCTTCCGCCTTGGGGGTCACAGCCCCCGTGCGCGAAGCGAAGCGGGAAGAAGGGACGCGCAGCAGACGGAGCGACACTCACGCCGCGGGATGGCCGATCGCCACAGCGTCCTCCTTTTCGATCTCGCCGGAGCGCAATTTGATCGTCCGGTCGCATCTTTGCGCCAGCGCCGCATCATGCGTGACGAGGACGAGTGTCGTGCCGCGCTGCCGCTTCAGCGCGAACATGAGATCGATGATCGCCTGTCCCGTTGCCGCGTCAAGATTGCCGGTCGGCTCGTCGGCGAGAAGGATCGGCGGGTTTGGCGCCAGTGCGCGGGCGAGTGCCACCCGTTGCTGTTCGCCGCCGGAGAGCTCGGCCGGATAATGGGCCAGCCGGTCCTCGAGGCCGACCGCCGCGAGCTCGGCCGCGGCTTTGCCGAACGCATCGGCGACGCCGGCAAGTTCGAGGGGGATTGCGACGTTCTCCAACGCCGTCATCGTCGGCAACAAGTGAAAGGATTGGAAAACAATGCCGATTCGCGCCCCGCGAAATCGCGCCAAAGCATCTTCGTCCAAGCCGACGAGACCCGTCCCGTCGACTTTAATCCGACCCTTGTCGGGGCGCTCCAGTCCTGCCATGGCCATGAGAAGGGTCGATTTGCCCGAGCCCGAGGGCCCGACCAGACCGACGGTTTCCCCCCGCCCTATATTCAACGAGATGTTGTTCAGGATATGGACGCGCGCCGCACCGCGGCCGAGGCTCAAATCGACGTTTTCCAAGGCAATAGCTGGTTCGTTCATGCTCAATTCCGCCGACCGCCGCGAATTTCTAATCGACCTTGCCGGTTTGATTCCGGCGGTTTTCGGGCTTGCCCCGGCTGCGGCAGCGCAGAGCCCACAGATCGCGCGACGCCTAAAACTCCTGGCGCTGGGTGACAGCCTCACCGCGGGCTATCTTCTCCCCGCCAATGCCGGTTTCACCGCCGTCCTCGAAAAAGCTTTGCGGCAGGCCGGTCACGACGTGACGATCATCAATGCCGGCTTATCGGGCGATACGGCCGCGGGCGGACTCGCGCGCCTCGCCTGGGCGTTGGGCGATGGGGCGGACGGAGTGATTCTGGAACTCGGCGCCAATGACATGATGCGCGGCATCGATCCCAGCGTAACCCGGCAGTCGCTCGAAGCGATCATGGACCGGCTGGCAGCCAACAAAATCAAGGTTCTGATTGCCGGAATGCTCGCCTCGCCGAGCCTCGGCGAGGATTATAAACGCGCCTTCGATCGGATCTATCCCGATCTCGCGGCAAAATATAAGGCGTTGCTCTACCCCTTTTTTCTAAAGGGGATCGCGACTGACCCATCGCTCACCCTGCCGGACAGACTGCACCCGAATGCTGCCGGCGTCGCAAGAATCGTCGCCGAAATACTACCGAGCGTTGAGAACTTGCTCCATATGATCACCTCTGCGGCCTGATTTTTTGCATTGCGATCTTTTGTGAAATTGCAAATCGGGCCACAATGGCAAAGCGACTCACAGCGCCGATCTCCGAGAGGCGTCGAGTCCCACCCCATCCACACCTGGAGGAGGGACCCTCATGCCCCGTCTGTTCACGGGCCTCGAAATCCCCTCCGATCTCGCATCAGATCTCGCGATGCTGCGCGGCGGCCTCTTCGGTGCGCGCTGGATAGATGTCGAGAATTATCACATCACCTTGCGCTTTATAGGCGACATAGACGATGCGTCGGCGCGCGACGTCCTTGCGACACTCGAACGCATTCGCCGCCGGCCGTTTACGGTGACGATCGAGGGATTGGCCTCGTTCGGACGCGAGCGACCGCGTGCGATTATCGCCAAGGCCAAACCTGCCCAGCCGCTCATCGACCTTCAGGCCGAGCAGGAAAGACTTATGCGGCGGATCGGCATACCACCCGAACCGCGGAAGTTCACGCCGCACGTCACGCTGGCCCGTCTGCGCGACGCCTCCGCCCTGGCCGTCGCCGACTATCTGTCGACGCGCGGCTATTTCTTTTCGCGCCGCTTCGAGGCCAACCGCTTCGTCCTGTTTTCGTCGCGGGCCTCGACTGGCGGCGGCCCTTATGTCGTCGAGGCGATCTATCCTTTAACGTGAATAGGCCTGAACCCGACAAGAAATGCGGACTAGAAGACTTGAAGATACACGTCTTTTTTGCCCAAGCGCTCGTCCCACGCTGCTGTGACCGGTAATCGAGCACGGCGGTGCGCAATTCCTGAGCTTGACTGAGTGCGCGCTTCTGCTTGGATGGCGCGCCCCAGACCTGGAGCGGGATGAGGAAAAGTGGGAACCGTTTTCCGACGCAATCAAGTTTACGCAGATTGCGTAAACTTATCTGCGCATCCTGCTCTAATCTATTAGAATCGATCACGTTCATGATTTCGGATTGAATCAATCCAAATCATCGCGATCTAGGTGAACCATAAATGAGCGAAGTCGAGAGCCGTGAGGCCCGAATCGGCGTGGTAACTGCCTCCGACCGGGCAAGTGCCGGAATTTACAAGGACGAGAGCGGTCCGGCGATCGAAACCTTTCTGAGCCGAGCGCTGACGACGCCGTTCAGGATCATCCGCCGCATCATTCCGGACGGATTCGAATCTGTCCGCGACACTCTGATCGAACTCGCCGATCAAGAAGGCTGCGATCTGGTCCTCACCACGGGCGGCACCGGACCAAGCCCGCGCGACCTGACGCCTGAAGCGACGCAGGCTGCGGCGCCGCGCGTTCTTCCGGGTTTTGGCGAGTTGATGCGGCAGGAGAGTTTGAAACACGTGCCGACCGCGATTCTTTCACGCCAGATTGCGGCGCATCGCGGGTCCTGCCTCATTATCAACCTGCCGGGCAAGCCGGCCTCGATCGAAGTTTGTCTCAATGCGGTGTTTCCGGCCGTGCCCTATTGCCTCGACATCATCGGTGCCGCGCGGATCGAGACCGATTCCGCCGTTCTCAAGTCTTTTCGACCGAAATCTTGAGGGACGATGCGCTCCGCCAAAACCTCCCCTCACACGCAGATAGCAGCCCAACGCCTCGAGGCGTTGACCGCCGGCTATCATCCTTTGCCGAACATTCCCGACGAATTCATCGACGAGCATGGCAAACGGCGGCCCTATTGGATGAAATTCCTCGGGGCTTTGACCGAACTCGAGCCGGAAGAGATCGACCGCCGGTTTGCCGCCGCCGACCGGCATATCCGCGACACCGGCGTCTCCTACCGCGCTTATGGCGATACGAGCGAACGCGCCTGGCCTTTGAGCCATTTGCCGCTTCTGATCGAAGCTGCAGAATGGCAAGAAATCGCCGCGGGAGTCGAGCAACGAGCCCGGCTGCTCGAAGCCGTTCTCTCCGACATCTACGGCGAGGGTCGGCTCGTCGCCGGCGGCGACCTGCCAGCCACTGCCGTCACTGGCAGCCCGGATTTCTTGCACCCTTTGCAAGGCGTGAAGCCGCCCGGCGGCAAGTTCCTTTACCTTTACGCGGTCGACCTTGGCCGCGGTCCTGACGGACGCTGGTGGGTTATCGGCGACCGCAGTCAAGCACCCTCCGGTGCGGGCTATGCGCTGGCCAACCGACTCGTCATGTCGCGCGCTTTTCCGGCGCTCTATCGCGACATGAATGTCGAGCGCCTGGCACCCTTCTTCCAGGCCTTTCGCGCCGGCCTCATAAGCATGGCGAGCCGCTCCGATCCGCGCGTTTGCCTGCTGACCCCCGGTCCGTTCAACGAAACCTATTTCGAACAGGCCTATCTTGCCCGCTACCTCGGTTTTCTTCTGGTCCAAGGCGGCGATCTCACCATGCGCGACGGCCGCATTCACCTGCGCACGATTGCCGGCCTCAAGCGGGCCGACGTGATCTGGCGCCGTATCGATTCGGATTTCGCCGATCCGCTCGAACTCAACGCGCGGTCGCGTCTCGGCGTCGCGGGACTCGTCGAAACCCTGCGCGCCGGCGGTGTCGTTCTCGCCAATGCGCTGGGTGCGGGCGTGCTCGAAGCCCCGGCCTTGATGAGCTTCATGCCGCGTCTTTGCCAGCGCATCCTCGGCGAGGATCTCCGCCTCCCCAACGTCGCCACTTGGTGGTGCGGACAAAAACACGAGCGGGAAGATGTCGTCGGCTATCTCGACGAATTGGCGATCACCGGGGCCTACGGCAATCCCGTCCTCAATCATCCGGGAAACCAGGCCGTCGTCGGC
>JBKQHN010000091.1:0-6569 GCA_052148755.1 Beijerinckiaceae bacterium
TCGCGATTGTTTCGCTCGTCGCGATCGTCTGGGTCGTCTACGGCTATTCGCTCGCCTTCACGCAAGGCGGCAGCTTGAATAGTTTCGTCGGCGGCTTCGACCGGGCGTTCCTGCGGGGGCTCACGCCCGATTCGACCGCGGCGACCTTTTCGAACGGCGTAGTCATCCCGGAATATGCCTACATGGTCTTCCAGATGACTTTCGCGATGATCACGCCCGCCCTGATCGTCGGTGCCTTTGCTGAGCGCATGAAATTTTCGGCCGTGCTCCTCTTCATACTGCTGTGGGTGACCTTCATCTATTTCCCGATTGCACATAGTGTTTGGTATTGGGCCGGCCCCGACGCCATTGCTGAAGCGGCCAAAGCGGTGCAAACGGCCAGCGACGAGGCGGCGAAGACGGCCGCGCAACTGAAACTCGACGATGTTCTCGCCAATGCTGGATTTTTTCAGCAGCTGGGCGCGCTCGACTTCGCCGGTGGCACGGTCGTTCACATCAACGCCGGCATCGCCGGTTTGGTGGGTGCTTTGATACTCGGCAAAAGACTGGGCTACCCGAAGGACATGTCGCCGCCGCATTCGCTCACGATGTCGATGATCGGCGCCTCGCTGCTCTGGGTCGGCTGGTTCGGCTTCAACGCAGGCTCGAATCTCGAAGCGAACGGAACGACGGCGCTGGCTTTTGTCAACACGATGGTGGCAACCGCAGCTGCGGCTCTTTCCTGGCTTTTCGTCGAATGGGCGGTCAAAGGCAAACCATCTCTGCTCGGCATGATCTCGGGCGCGGTCGCGGGTCTCGTGGCCGTGACGCCGGCCTCGGGTTTCGCCGGTCCAATGGGATCGATCGTCCTCGGCCTCGTCGCCGGCGCGGTCTGCTTCTTCTTCGTCTCGGTCGTGAAGAACAAATTGGGCTATGACGATTCCCTCGACGTCTTCGGCGTTCATTGTATTGGCGGGATCATCGGCGCTGTCGGCACCGGCATTCTCGTCGCGCCCTATCTCGGCGGCGTTGGCCTCGTCGATTACGCCGTCAAACCGGGAGAAGCTTCGCCGGCGGATTATGTGATGGCGACGCAAGTGCTGACCCAGTTGAAGACGGTCGCCTTCACTTTGCTCTGGTCGGGTATTGGTTCGGCGATCCTCTTTAAAATTGTCGATCTCGTGATCGGCCTGCGAGCGACGAGCGACGCCGAATACCAAGGCCTCGACGTCTCCGAGCATGGCGAACGGGCCTATAATCCGTAGCCAGCGTTACATTAGCGCGTATTCCGAATCACGATGACTTTCGATTGAATCAATCCAAAGCCATCGTGATCTAGACTAAGAAGTGGCCGAATTGGGGTTACCCGGTTCGGCGTGACATTCGTCCGGCGGCGGCGCAATGCGCGCGCGCCGTCACTTAGGCGATTCGGCTTGAGGCGGGTTCGCCGGAGGCATTTGCGCGGTCGCAGCATTGTCCAAAATCATTGTACGGCAATAGTGCAGGACCTCGGCATTGGCAGCATCTGCCGCGGCTTGTTCAAGTTCGCTGCAGCGCTGTTTGCCGGTGGCAAGTGCGGTTCGAAGCTGCTCGACCTTCCCGCGCACCACTTCGAGTTGTGTCCTGGCAGCCGAGTCCGCAGCTCTCAGGGCATTGAGTTGCGCGATGATTTGTTGATCGCGTTTCTGGATCCCCTCGAGTTCCTCGTTGTATTTGGCCTTGGCCGGTTCGAGGCGATCGATTTCGGCCTTGATGCGGCCCGCCCATGCGTTGAGGGGCTCTATCTCGCCATTGCATTTTGCGACCAAGGCCGCATCCTTCGCCTCGCGCGGACACGCGGCATTGTGCTGCGCGGCGGCAGCCTGCTGTTTTTCGGCCTCTGAACTTTCCGCAATCAAGGCAGCTCTTACGGCCTCGCCCTCGGGTTCCAGCGCCTTTGTCCGCTCGACGTTGGACTTGTGTTGCCCGATCAGGAGCTTCGAATCTTCGACGGCTTTGCTGATCGCCGCGGCGATGGCGGTTTCTTCGGTGGAAGCTGTTTGGAGATCTGCCTGTAGCGAGGCCAGTTTGGAAAGATCGACCTCCTCGGCCGATTGCGCTGCGGCGTGCCGGACGCTCAGTGCGAGTGTCCCGCAAGCCAACCCGGCCGCCAGAGACAAGGCGATCAAACGATCCATCTGCATTTTCACCCTCTTTTGCGAAGCCCTTCGGAAACTTCAATCGGCCAGTCGGCCTGTTGCGGCGCGATGAGGAACGGTGGGAACCGGTTTTCCTCATCCAGCTCTAGATTATTAGAATCGATCACGATGAATTTGGATTGATGCAATCCAAACTCATCGTGCTCGAGCACGCATGACCGCCGCCGGAGTCCACCTGAGCTGCTCCAAACCTTTGAAATTACGGAGATTCAGAAAAATGGTCAGAGTTCCGCGGGCCGCGCCTCAGGTGCCCGACCCGGATAGTTTTAAGTCCACCTTAACCGCATTTCTTTAGCTTCACGTTCGCCGGCCGGCGTCGGCTCCGACTTTAGTGCCGATCGGGCTCGGATGGAATCATTCGATCGATAAGAATGCGCGCCAAGTCCTGATCGTTCGGGTGAGCCCATCCGAACGGGCTCCGCGCCTGGCTGCAGCGAGACGGGATGCGTACCACCAGCACATTCACGCCCTTGGATCACATACCTGATCCGATCCGCGCCTTTGCCGCGCGGCGAGCGGCGGAATTGAGCGGGCTGGGCCTCGTCGGATTGAGCGGCGCGCTCGCCCTCGCATTGCTCACATGGTCGGTACAGGACCCGAGCCTCAATCACGCCACCAACGGCTCCGTGCACAATGTGCTCGGCGCAGCGGGCGCCGTCGTTGCCGACCTCGTCATGCAGATGTTCGGCTTGGCTTCGGTCGCCCTTCTCGCACCGCTAGCAATCTGGGGCTGGCGGCTGCTGACGCAGCACAAGCTCGAGCGTGTCGGATCGCGCCTGTTGCTCTGGTTCTTCGGCGGACTCGCCTCGGCCGGCTTTGCATCGCTCTTGCCGGTGTCGAGCCATTGGCCGCTGCCGGGGGGATTGGGCGGCGTCCTGGGAGACGCAATTCTCATCTTGCCTCGACTTCTTTTTGGCGGCGTGCCGGCCATCATGATCGCGCTGTCGATCGCATTGTTCTGCGCAGCAATCCTATGTCTTTCCGCCTGCGCGGGAACACGCGCCCGGGCGGCCAATTCCGACGCGTTCGAAGACGATGAGCTGCCCTTGGATCAGCGCTTGGATCTTGCGTCGCGACAACGACGGGGTGCGGGCAGCGAAGACGCAGATGAAGCCGGTGAGCCGGGTTTTGCACTCGTATCGATTGGCGCATTGATCCATGCCGCGCTTTCCTTCAAAGCATCGCTTGCGCGCCGGCTGCTGCGGCTGCGCAAACGAACCGGGACACCGCCTCTCGCGCCTTGGCAGGCCGCCGCGCAAAGGCTTAGCGCGGAGTACGATTGGGCAGGCAACCCGTTGAATTTGTCGATGCGCGCAGAGCCGACGTTTGGTCAGCCGCCATTCGACGCGAGCGCCTATGCGCCACCTGCCGCGCGCGCGGCGGCGCATAGGTCCTCATCAGGCGAAATCGAGCCTCAGACGGCTGGGGCGCATGTGACACCGGCGGCCGCGAGCCTCAAGACCGGCCAGCGTCTGGCGCGTGAAATTCAGCCCTCAATGCTCGATCGCCTCGCCCAGAACAAATATCAATTGCCGCCCTTGCTCATGCTGGCCGAGGCGAAAAAGCCGGTCGGCGGCCGGGTTTCGGAGGATGCTCTGCAGCAGAATGCGCGGCTCCTCGAGGGCGTGCTCGAAGATTTCGGTGTCAAAGGCGAGATCATCAATGTCCGGCCCGGTCCCGTCGTGACACTTTACGAACTCGAACCGGCACCGGGCATCAAATCCTCGCGCGTCATCGGCCTCGCCGATGACATCGCACGCTCCATGTCGGCCGTATCGGCTCGCGTCGCCGTCGTCCAAGGCCGCAACGCGATCGGCATCGAGCTGCCGAACCAGCGACGCGAAACGGTCTTTCTGCGCGAATTGCTGGCTTCGCAGGATTTCGAAAAAAGCAAGCACAAATTGGCGATTGCGCTTGGCAAGACGATCGGTGGCGAACCGATCATCGTCGATCTTGCGCGGATGCCGCATCTGCTCGTCGCCGGCACGACGGGTTCGGGCAAATCCGTTGCGATCAACACGATGATTCTGTCCCTGCTCTATCGGCTGCGCCCGGATGAATGCCGCCTCATCATGGTCGATCCAAAGATGCTGGAGCTCTCCGCCTATGACGGCATTCCCCATCTTCTCACGCCCGTCGTCACCGATCCGAAAAAAGCCGTCGTCGCGCTCAAGTGGGCGGTCCGCGAAATGGAAGACCGCTATAAGAAAATGTCGAAACTCGGAGTCCGCAATATCGACGGTTTCAACATCCGCGTCGGCGAGGCACTGGCCAAAGGCGAAACCGTAACGCGCACCGTCCAGACCGGTTACGACCGCGAAACCGGAGAAGCGATCTACGAACGCGAGGAGATGGACCTCGCGATATTGCCATACATCGTCGTCATCGTCGACGAGATGGCCGATCTCATGATGGTGGCCGGCAAAGACATCGAAGGGGCCATTCAACGGCTGGCCCAAATGGCGCGTGCCGCCGGCATCCACTTGATCATGGCGACGCAACGCCCCTCAGTCGACGTCATCACCGGTACGATCAAGGCGAATTTCCCGACCCGCATCTCCTTCCAAGTCACTTCGAAAATCGACAGCCGCACGATCCTCGGCGAACAAGGCGCCGAACAGCTTCTCGGCCAAGGCGACATGCTTTACATGGCGGGGGGTGGCCGTATCATGCGCGTGCACGGGCCCTTTGTGTCCGACACCGAAGTCGAAAAGGTCGTCGCCCATCTGAAGACGCAAGGCCAGCCGGAATATCTCGACACTATTACGGTCGATGACGAGAACGAGGCGGGGGACGAGGCTCTATCGAGCGGCGGCGAAGGTGAGGAATCGGGTGATCTCTACGATCGTGCCGTCGCCATCGTGCTGCGCGACAAGAAATGCTCGACCAGCTATATCCAAAGGCGGCTGTCTATCGGTTACAACAAGGCGGCGTCTCTCGTCGAACGCATGGAAAAGGAAGGCGTCGTCAGCCCTCCCAATCATTCCGGCAAGCGGGTGATTCTCATCGGCGGCGGCGTTGATCGCGGCGCCTTTGATCTCGATCACGACGATTGACGCAATCGTCCTATTGCCGCCACAGGCGCCCGTTACAGCATAGAGCGGGATGAGGAAAAGTGGGAACCGGTTTTCCGGCGCGATCAAGTTTACACAGATTGCGTAGGCTTATCTGCATATCCCGCTCTAAATTTCTGGAATAGATCACGATGATTTTGGATTGAATCAATCCAAAATCATCGTGATCCAGTGTCGCTCGGGCGGCTCCGCCGCGCGAGAAGAATATATTCAGGATCAATAACTTGGGCAATGCGTTCGAGGCACGGCCGGGGAGATCAGGCGTTTCGCCATGGCTATCCTCAGCCCGGAATTCTCACACAGAACGCTGGGCAAATATGCTATGCCGGCCGCGCGGGAGAAGCGCCTATGATTCGTAATATTTTCATTGTTTCCAGCTTGGCTGTTGCTCTGCTTGCTTTGCCGGCGGCTCATGCGCTGGCGGAATCGGTGGCTCCCAAGCCCCCGGCCAAGCCTGCGCCCGCCAAGTCAGCGCCCGAGAAGCCCTTCGTGCCGATCGAGTCCGGCGTCGCGATTCAGAAGGCGAATACCTATCTCAATCAAACCACGACAATGATCGCCGATTTCGTCCAGATCGGCCCTGACGGCCGCCGTTCCGAGGGGCGGCTTCTGGTGCAGAAACCGGGGCACTTGCGATTCGAATATGCGGCCCCGGCAACGCTCGACATCATTGCCGATGGCACGAGCGTCGCCGTTGTCGATCGCAAGCTGGGGACCCAGGATCTTTATTTCATCTGGCAGACGCCGCTCAAATTCCTGCTCAAGGATAAGCTCGATCTCGCCCATGATGTGACCGTCATCGAGGTCACGAGCGATCCGAATTCCGTGGCAATTCTCGTCGAGGACAAGAACACGTTCGGCGGCACATCGCGCATCAAACTCATGTTCGATCCGGCCCAGTTCGCGCTGAAACAATGGCAAGTGACCGATCCGCAAGGCTACGAGACTTTGGTTTCGCTGTTCAATGTAGACACAGTGAGGAAGCCCGATCTCGCCACATTCCGTATTTTCCAACCTTTGCCGTTCACCTCGAACAATTGATCTCAGAAGCGAGGAAATCTTTTCGGCCGCCTTGAAGATCGTTGGGGCAGGCGCTATCTCTCGTGGCACAGGGCGATGCGATCGGCGGCGTATCCCCCCCGTTTCGCCTGCCGATTTTTGCCGGACCCCTCCCGGCGACGTTTCGCTCCACGGGGGCGCTCGATCACTCATCGAGCGCCCCTTTTTCATGCACTGTCGGGGGAGACATATCGATCGCCGTCCTATAATTGTCTTTGAGCCCGGACAGCGCTAGAGCGTATTCCGATCGGGTGGAATC
>JBKQHN010000092.1:0-6731 GCA_052148755.1 Beijerinckiaceae bacterium
GCTCACGGTGGGTTCCCATCCGTGAGCACCGCAACACTGGGACGGCCGCGGCCCTTCAGTTAGCGCTCATGCACATAAGTGCCGGGCGCAGCCTCCAGCGGCGGATAGCCGGCGGCTTCATTGCCGAGCGGCGGCGCGGCCTCGAGACTGCTCGATCTTTCTTTGAGCCAGCCGACCCATTCAGGCCACCAGGAACCCGGCTTGTCGATCGCCGTCGGGAGCCAGCGCTCCGGATCGAGGTAAATGTCAGCGGCTTTTTTCGCGTGAATCCAATAATGCCGGCCAGGATGTCCGGGCGGTGAAACGATGCCGGCATTATGGCCGCCGGAGGTGAGGGCGAAGGTCACGTCCACCTCCGTCATGAGCTGGATTTTGAAGACGGAATGCCATGGGGCGACATGATCGTGCTCGGTGCCGACGGCAAAGATCGGGACCCGAATATCCGTCAGGGCGACCGGCAGCCCATCGGTCTTGTAGCGTCCTTCGGCGAGATCATTTTCGAGGAAGAGCTGCCTCAAATATTCCGAATGCATGCGATACGGCAGGCGCGTTGCATCTGCGTTCCATGCCATGAGATCGAACATGCCGTCGCGCTCGCCCATCAGATAGGTATGGACATTTCTCGACCAGATGAGATCGTTCGAACGCAGGAACTGGAAGGCGTGGGCCATTTGCTTGGCATCGAGATAGCCCTGGCTGCGCATGAGTTCATCGAGGAAGGCGATTTGGCTCTCGTTGATGAACAGCATCAGTTCGCCGGCTTCGCTGAATTCGGTCTGCGCGGCAAAAAGCGTCAGACTTTTGAGGTGGTCGTCCTTGTCGCGCGCCATAGTGGCGGCGGCGATGGCGAGTGCTGTTCCGCCGAGGCAATAGCCTGCCGCATGGATCTTGCGGCCGGGTAGGATGGCTTCGATGGCTTCGATCGCCGCCATTATGCCCAGACGGCGGTAATCTTCCATGCCGAGATCACGGTCTTCCTCGCCCGGATTGCGCCAGGAGATCATGAACACGGTAAATCCTTGTTCGACCAGATAGCGCACCAGCGAATTCGAAGGCGACAGGTCGAGGATATAATATTTCATGATCCAGGCCGGCACGAAGAGCACGGGCTCGGCCTGCACCTCTGCGGTGAGTGGCGCATATTGAATGAGCTCGATGAGCCGATTGCGGAATATGACTTTGCCCGGCGTGACGGCGACGTTGCGGCCGACTTCGAAAGCTTCGGCGCCGGCCGGCGGCGCCCCGGCGAGGTTGCGGGCAACGTCGTCGGCGAAGTTCATGGCGCCGCGAACGAGGTTCATCCCTCCTGTTTCGAGCGTTCGCTGCTGAACAACTGGGTTGGTGAGGAGGAAATTCGACGGCGACAGCATGTCGAGGACTTGCCGCGCCATGAATTCGACGGCCGCCTCATGTTGTTTGGTGACGCCGGCCACGCCCGTCGTGGCGTTGTGCCACCATTGCTGCTGCAGCAAAAAGCCTTGCCAGATGAGCGGGAAGGGCCACATCTCCCATTCTTTGGCGGCAAAGCGCTGGTCCTGAGGCAGGGGTTCGATGCAATGGCCGCCGCGTCCGCCCGCCAGCGTCGCCATGCAGAGTTCGACGTAGCGCCAGAATTTCCGCACGGCTTTGCCGGCGAGTTGGGTTTGTTTGCCGGGCGACAGTGCGAGATGGATGCCCCAATCGGCAAAGGCAGCGCCAAGTGCCATCGGTGACAGGCCGCCGGTGAACTTTGCAGTCAGGGCAGGCAAAATGTGATCGATCGAGCCCGCCAAGTGATCGAAAACGTCGAAGCTTTCGATTTTCACGGGGCGCGTCAACAGATAGGGCGCGAAGAAGGCAGGCGGTATGTCCGGCATGGGAGTAGTGAGCATCGGAGCCAAGGATGTCGGCTTCGGCGCATCGTGCCGGGGTTCCAACGCAGTGGCGGCTTGCGACATGGTTCCCTCCAAAGCTGCGTCTCTCGAATAGTCTTTTCGTACCGGCATTCCGATGACATGGATCAAGGATCAAATATTTGTGCGAACATCGCCCGCTGGCGCGGCGTTTGGCGTCCCATGCGCCGCCTTGCAGGACTTGATTCATGTCAGGGCAGAGCCCGCCCGGTTCGTGTCATGAATGAGCCGATCCGTCTTGCCGGAAAATGCGAATTGCATCATTGTCGTTCTTCGTGGACCCTGCGTCCTGCGACTGCGGCGTTGGTTTTCGCCCGAACGGGGTCGGCTCTAGAGCCGTGCGTGATCCGAGGATGCGAAATCGTTCGTCTTGAATCTGCATCTTGGATCTTGGCCAGCAATGGATGCTGTTGATGAAATATACAAGTCTTCTCGTGCATGTGGAACCGGGCGCAGAAGCCGACGGGCGGTTGCAGGTGGCCTGCGGGCTCGCGGCGCGGTTTGATGCTATGCTGATCGGGATCGGCGCGGCCATGTTTGAAATGCCGGTCGTCGATCCAACCGGCTTCGCCCCGATCGACGCCGAGCTCATCTCTTCCGAACGGCAGAGTCTCGAAGCCGAGCTCGAAGAATGTGCGAAGAAATTTAACAAAGCCGCGGCGGCGAGGAATTTGCGCACGAAATGGCACAGCGATCTCGAATTTCCCGCCGATATGGTTTGCCGCCACGCGCGTTCAGCCGATCTTCTCATCATTGGTCGTGGCGCATCGCCGACAACGGCGTCGCCGCAGCACGCCGTAAATCCCGGTGACGTTTTGATGCGGGCGGGTAGGCCAGTCCTCATCATACCCCCTGGAGTATCCGACCTCCGGCTGGACCATGCCCTCGTGGCCTGGAAGGATACACGCGAAGCGCGGCGTGCCATTGCCGACTCGATTGGTCTGCTCGCACCGGCCGGCAAGGTCGCTGTCGTCGCAATTTGTCCGGAAAGCGAAGCCGAGGCGGCGGGCAAGGAAATTGCCGATGTCGAGGCCTATCTTGCCCGTCACACTATCGCGGCGGCGCGCCAGGTTCGCCCTGTTTCGCATGAGCGCGCCACCGATGAGATCTTGCAGGTCGCGCAACAGCTGCACAGCGACTTGATCGTTGCAGGCGCCTATGGCCACGCGCGTATGCGTGAATGGGTATTTGGAGGCGTAACGCACGATCTCTTGAAAAAATCGCCGATCGCCTGCCTCTTGAGCCATTGATTTGATGTGCCGTCGCGCTGCAACGGACGCTATTGCCGTCGCCGCGCGTTACGAGCGCAAGCTCGGCCAAACACCTTAGTCTCAGCCTCGATTGAACCGATCAAAAGAAAGCGGTGACTTCTGCCCATCCGCCGTTTTAAACGCGCTTGCGGCGCGCTATGTAATGTCGCAAAGACGGCAGAGGTTTTGCGACGGCTGCGCGAAGCGCAGCCGTTGCAAGGCGCATCTTGCGGGCTAACGCACCAGAGCGGGATGAGGAAAAGTGGGACGCTGCGCGGCTTTTTCGGCGCAATCAAGTCTACGCAGATTGCGTAGTAGACTTATCTGCAGATCCCGCTCTAAATTATTAGAATCGATCACGATGATTTTGGATTGAATCAATCCAAAATCATCGTGATCTAACGTCACGCAAGTCGGGTATCACCCGCTTCCAGACTTCGAAGACGAGTGTCCCCGGCCACAAATGTTTGAACGGCCGCATTCCGACCAATGTCCGATGTTTGAGTTTGACGTCAATGCCGATCAACTCACCTTGGGCGTTGCGCACAGCTTCGTCGCGCATGTTCGCGTCAAGTTTCTTGCAAGTTTCTTGCAAGTTTCTTGGTTGCGTGAATTCGAAGCACTAAGCTTCGAAGTTTAGTGGAGGGTGTGAGTATGGATACATCGCCAATCGAACATGATGCCAAGACCATGCAGGACGTAGCGATAAGATTAACGGCGCCGTTCCGAACGTTTTGGAAAGTGACCTTATTCGATCTTCCCCTGGCTGTTTTGTCGGAAAGTCTGCGCTTTACCGGGCGTCGCCTGCAAGCACACGCCGATCATCTCGAGAGCTTGAATTCATGCCAGAGCGTACCCGAGATAATCGAGGCCCAGTCGCATTTCGTGCGCAGCGCTGTCAGCGAATTCGGACAGGAAACCGGTAAGATCATGGAAGATGTCCGGGGGACGATGAACGAGGCGCAGGACAAGTTCAGCAAAGCGGCTTAGCCGCGCGATTGCGGCATCCGGCGGGTCGCCGCGGATGCCGCAGTCACAAGCGGCTATCCCCGGCTAGATTCAGCCGCGATGAAAGTAGATTTGGACGAGCGTAATCAGGATTTCCGTGAGAATGAGAATGACCACGATCGCTTCGAGGCGCGTCGAGCGATCGACGTCGAAAATGTCGGTCAGCACCTGACCGGACTCGACGATGACGTTGAGCTTGTGGGTCAGGGCCTGGGCGCGTTCCTTCACTTCATATTCGTCCTCGAGCCGCGCGTAGAGCCGCTCCAGGCTCGGATGATCCCACAGAATGTCGGGCTTTTCTTCTACGGCGACACGGCCGGCAATTCTGTGTTGCACCAATAGGGCCTGGCCGATGAGCTTCAGCATGGCACGCCGATTCCACGGCGTGCGTCCGGAGTGCATGAGCTTGGCCGCGAAAGGTTCGATCACGTCGAACACACCGCTCAGCGCGCCCTCGTCGCGGGCAAGCGACACGGTCTTTGCAAGGACATCGGCGATAACCAGAAATCGTGCCGGACTGAGCTCCGGAATCTCGATGGGGCCGCCCGGCGGCACACGGTCTTCATAGTTTGACGCGATATCGACGATCGCGACTTCGCTTTCCAAATGGTTGCGCTTGCCGGCGATGCGTCCTGCGATATTGGCGAGGAATGCGTCTTCCTCTGCCTGCGAAAAACCGATGAAGACGGCGACGCCGAATCGATAGAGAGCCACAAATTGGCTATCGCCGAGCTTGAGGGCAACCGGCGTTGTTGAAATCATTTCGCCGCTTTCCAGCCGTGCCGCATCGATGCGGTCACCAAGAAGCAACGCCCGCGCCGTGAGGCGAATTGGCGGGACGAGAGCTTTTTGCGGCGGCGCATTCATGGTGGGCGGCGATATGGAGGCCGAGGCTTGATCAAACCTCGTCTATGACGGTCAGGACTGTGCGCATAGCATGCTGGACGCAAAAGCAATATGATTTCGCGCAAAGGTGCGAATGACAAGCCCGCGCTTGCAATCCATCGGCGCATCGTCCGTTGCCGCCTCCGCTTGATCGACGTCAATGCCGCGCCAAAGCCTCTGTGGTTTCTGCTTCCGGTGTCGCCGCGGCAGCGGCGCTTTGAAGCGGATGATGATCATGCACCTCAGTCCTTGATTCCGATCGGATACGTTCATGTCCAAGCGCGACAAATGCAAGACCTGGGAGAAGTCATGACCAAACCGATAATAAAGAACGGTGACTGGGTCGCAGTATGCGATGGGCGCAAAGCGCTTCTCATCGAGAACGAAGGCGACGAAGTCTTTGCCAATTTCAAGACGCGCGAGGTCCACGAGCACAAGCTCCTCCCCAATCGCGAGATAGACAGCGACCGCCCGGGACGGGTGCACGAATCGGCGTCGACAGCGCGCAGCGCGAACGAGCCGACGGATCACCACCTGCAGGAGGAGGAGGTCTTTCTCGCCCAGCTTTCCGCCCGGCTCGGCGATCTCGTCGCGGCCGGACAAGTCCACCGCCTGGTCATCGTCGCACCGCCGCGCGCGCTCGGCTTCTTGCGCAAGACCTATTCGGCGCCGCTGCAATCGGCGATCCGCGCAGAAATCGACCATGATCTCGTTAACTTGCCGATCCAGGAGATCGAAAAGCGCCTGACCGCGAAATCCCGTGGCTGAACCGCGCCATGATTTCTCTGGGCCGGGATCCGCCAATATGCACGGACCCTGGCCGCTTGGTCTTGGCTTGCCGATTCAAACGAAACACGGTGCGGTCGATCGTCGCGCCGTATCGACGAGACGAATTCAGTGCCAACGCGTCAACTCGGCGCAACGAGGCCACCAGTATACCCTTCGACCGCGCCGCAACCCGCCGGCTTGCCCGCATGAGCCGTGCCGGGTTTGCTTCGGCATAATCCTCGCCTTTTGCCCGCCCGCACAAAACTTTGACCGGATTTTGTTCGGCTCAAGCGTTCCCCACCTTGCGCCCGAGTTTGCACTGCGATAGGGATCGCGCACCGGAGAATTCGCGTTTCGGTTTCGGCCCGAATCGGATCTCGCCGGCCCAGCCCAGGCTCGACCATGCCAAATCTGCTCGATCAATATCTGCCACTTGTGATCTTCATGGCCCTCGGCGCCGTCATTGCGGGCGCCCTCCTTGTCGCCCCTTTCCTGCTCGCCTTCAAGGCGCCGAACTCTGAAAAGCTGTCGGCCTATGAATGCGGTTTCAATGCGTTCGACGACGCGCGCATGAAGTTCGATGTTCGCTTCTATCTCGTTTCTCTTTTGTTCATCGTCTTCGATCTCGAAGTTGCCTTTCTCTTTCCCTGGGCGGCGGCGTTCAAACAGGCGGGTGCCTTCGGCTTTTGGGCCATGATGGTGTTCCTTGCCGTGTTGACGGTGGGCTTCGTCTACGAATGGAAGAAGGGAGCTCTGGAATGGGATTGACTCCGGCCCTCGACACCGCGGCGAACGCGCCGACCGGCCTGGTGCATCCAGCGACCGGGCAACCCGTGCGATCCGACAATCCGGGCTTTCGTGCCATCAGCGACGAATTGGCCGACAGGGGGTTCCTCGTCACCACGGCAGATGAGCTGATCACATGGGC
>JBKQHN010000093.1:0-5532 GCA_052148755.1 Beijerinckiaceae bacterium
GCCTGCGTAAACTTGCCTGCGTGCAGCCGGGTGAGGGGTTAGGAGGCTGCAATCTGAATTCGATTGTAACCTCTCATCCGCCTCGCTTCGCTCGGCACCTTCTCCCACAGGGAGAAGGTACGCACGCCGTCAACGTTTGCTTTCTAACCAAGTCTCAATTGCGCAAAGGCTTGCCCGTATCGAGCATATGTTCGATACGCGCCAAAGTGCCGGCGGTGCGGACCAATTGGCCTAGTCCTTTGCGTTCGAGCGCATAGAGTTCGTCCTCGGTCACGGGCTTCGTCACATCGGCGTCGCCGCCGCTCAACACCGTCGCCAGGCCGGCGGCGACGACGAGATCGTGATCCGTGGCGATGCCACGGCGATGGAAACCTTCCACCACGAGTTTCATGCCAACCGCCGCGGTCTTGCCGGGCAGTGTGAGTTCGACCGGTTTCGGCGGCACATAGGCCCGCGCGAGCTGCAAGGCCTTCGCCTTGGCATCGGCGAGAAGCCGATTGCGGTTCATCGTGATCGCGTCGGTCGGCCGCAGGAACAGGAGTTCCTTCGCTTCGGCGGCGGATTTTGACACTGTCGCGGTGCTGATCAGCTCGAACACCTTGGCAACCGGCGGCATGGGACCTCTCGGAAGCCGGCCGAGCAGGCTCCAGCGGGTCAACATCTCCTTGCAGCCGCCCCAGCCGGGCAACAGCCCGACGCCGGCTTCGACGAGGCCCATATAGGTCTCGGCATGCGCCTGCACATGCGCGCAATGAAGGAGGATTTCGCAACCGCCGCCAAGCGCCATGCCCGAGGGTGCGCCGACGGTCGGAAACGGTGCATATTTCAGCGCCTTATAGGTCGACTGACCGAGCATTGTCGTCGCCTCGATCTGATCCCATGCGGCCATGTTGGCGGCAAACATGGCGAGCCCCACATTGGCGCCGACCGAGAAATTATCGGCCTCGTTATAGACGACGAGCGCTTTGAATTTCTCCTTCACGAGAGCCATCGCCTTGCCGAGCAAAGTCATGGTCTCCGGATCGAGCGCATTCATCTTGCTCGTGAACTCGAAACAGGCAACGCCATCGCCGATGTCCCATACGGCGGCGGATGCATTTTTGAGAAGCGGCTTGCTCGTCCGCTTGATGTCGGCAAGAAGGATGACGCCTTCAGGCCGTGCAATGTCATGATAGGCGCCGTCGCCACCCAATTGCTGGCGCCGGCCTTCCTCGATCCGGTAAAAGCTGCGGCCCGCGGCGTGCTTCAACTGCGGCGGCACCGCAATCCTTTCCGCTGCGAGCTTTTCGGCGAGCCAATCGGCGCCGAGTTGGTCGGCGAGTTCGAACGGCCCGTATTTCCAATTATAGCCGAGCCGCATGGCCTCATCGACGGCATCGATTTCGTCTGCCACTTCCGGGACGAGCGAGAGGGCATAGCTCAACGTCTGGCCCATCACGCGGGCGGCATAGCGGCTGATCTTGTCATTGCCCGACATCAGCGCCTTGAGATTGCCACGGCCGCCTTCGAGCGCCGGGAGATCGGGCTTGATCTCCGGCCGATATTCGCCGGTCTTCAGCGAAATCGCCTCTTTCGCCTTGCCGCCTTGGGCACGATTGAGCCGGTAGAAGCCGCCCTTCCCCTTGCGGCCGGTATAGCCCTCGGCGATCATCTTGCCGATGAGGGGCACATCCCGGTACATCGCCCGGAAAGGATCGTCCTGCGGCAGCGTCGCCATCAAGCTCACGACGAGGTGCGGACCGAGATCGATGCCGACGAGATCCATCAGGCCGAAGACACCGGTGCGTGGAATGCCGAAAGGCCTGCCCATCACGGCATCGGCTTCTTCCACTTCGAGGCCGAGATCTATCGCCTCGATCATCGCGCAATTCATCCAGAAAATGCCGAGCCGGTTGGCGATAAAGCCCGGCCGGTCCTTGCATGGCACGATCGTCTTGCCGAGCGCGACATCGGCGAAGCGCGAGACGGATTCGACGACGCCTGCGCCGGTTGCTTTGCCCTTAACCACTTCCAATAGGCGCATGTAGCGCGGCGGATTGAAGAAATGCGTGATGCAGAAGTCATGCGCAAAAGCATGCGACTGATGTTCGACGAGGCTCGCAAGCGGAATGGTCGATGTATTCGAAGATACGATCGAACCCGGCTGGCGAACCGTCTCGAGCTTGCCGTATAATTCTTGTTTGGTATCGAGGCGTTCGATGATCGCCTCGATGATCCAATCGCAATCGGCGACGAGGCCGAGGTCGGTCTCGGTATTGCCGGGCGTGATGAGCTTTGCGGCCTTGGCCGACATGAAGGGCGCCGGCTGCGTCTTCAGCATTTTTTCGACGGCCTTCGCCGCGCCGCCCGGAACGACGTCGAGCAACACGACGGGAACCCCGGCGTTGGCAACTTGCGCAGCAATGCCGGCCCCCATCACGCCGGCACCGATCACGGCAACTTTCTTGATTTCTTGCATCACAGCGCCTCCAGAACCGTGGCAATGCCCTGGCCGCCGCCGATACATTGCGTCGCCAAGGCATAGCGCCCGCCGGTCCGCTTCAAGAGCGCGGCCGCCTTGCCGACGATACGAGCACCCGTGGCCCCCAAAGGATGGCCGAGGGCAATCGCGCCGCCGTCGAGATTGATCGTCTGCGGATTGAGTCTCAGGTCATGGATGCAGGCGAGCGATTGAGAGGCGAAAGCCTCGTTCAATTCGACGACATCGAGCTTGTCGGCTGCGATCCCCGCGCGGGCCAGCGCTTTGGTGCTGGCGGCCACCGGACCGATCCCCATGATTTCCGGAGCGCAGCCGGCAACCGCAACGGAGACGATCTTGGCGAGCGGCGTCAATCCATTCTTTTGCGCATATTCGGCGGAGCAGACGAGGACGGCGGAGGCGCCGTCTGTGAGCGGTGAAGACGTGCCGGCGGTGACGCTGCCGGCCTCGTCAAACGCCGGCTTCAGGTCGGCGAGAGCCTCGAGCGTCGTCTCTGGCCTGATACATCCGTCGAGCTTGATTTCGCGATGGCCGTCTTTGATCGGAACGATCTCGGCCTCGAAGGCGCCGGCGGCTTGCGCAGCCGCCGCCTTGCGATGCGAGGTGACGGCGAATTCCTCCTGCGTCTTGCGGGAAATTTCCCATTTCTTGGCGACATTCTCGGCCGTATCACCCATGCCGATATAGGCGCCGGGCAATGCCGCAGCCAAGGCGGGATTGGGCATGGGATTATAGCCCCCCATCGGGATTCGGGTCATGCTTTCGACACCGGCGCAGATGAAAACCTCGCCGGCGCCGAGTTGGATCGCACCAGCCGCTTGATGAACAGATTGCATCGAAGAGCCGCAGAAGCGGTTGACTGTCGTCCCCGCGACGGACTGCGGCAGACCGGCGAGAAAGACGACGAGGCGAGCCATGTTGAGGCCCTGCTCGCCTTCCGGAAAGGCGCAGCCCAAGACGAGATCTTCGATATCCGCGATCTTGACGCCGGTTCGCTCCACAAGGCCGCGCACCACTTGAGCGACGAGATCATCGGGCCGCACCCGTGTCAATTCGCCTCGCTTGGCCGGCGTAAAAGGTGAGCGGGCATAGCCCGCAATAACCACGGTCTTCATAAGTCTGTCTCCACTTTGAACGCGTCCAGAACCGGTCTTAATCTGCTCAACCACATCTTCCACTCATCGCCACCGATCGGCCGTCAGGCCGTTTTCGGTTTCTCTTTCGAGTTCACTTGGCCATCTTTTCTCTGAGCCATGCTGTCCAAAGCGATGCGCTCGATATTTCTGAGTTCGGCGAGGGTTTCCTCCACCGCCTGGCGCTGATCCTCCAAAAGGGCGATCCGCTTATGCACGCCTTTGAGTAACAATTGGATCTGTTCGACAAGCGTCGTATCGACCACGTAAAGGTCGAGATAATCCTTGATCTCGCGCAGGCTGAAGCCGAGCTTCTTGCCGCGCAAAATGAGAATCAGCCGGCCGCGATCGCGATGTGTATAGACGCGCGTACCGCCGGCGCGCTGCGGCGTGATCAGGCCCTTGGCCTCGTAGAAGCGAATGGCGCGCGGCGTCACGCCCAGTTCCTTCGCCAGTTCGGTCACCGAATTGAGCTTCTCCACTCGGGAGCTTCCTTCATCTCCGGTCAGATCCCGCTGCATCTGCCCGCCCTCTCAGGCAGCCGCTTCGTTCCGGCTCTGCTCTTCTTGGACGAGCACTTTGCGGTCGAGCTTACCAACAGCGGTCTTGGCCAGGGACGCGCGAATCTCGATCAATTTCGGCATCTCGATCGGCGACACGTAGTCCTTAAGGAAGAGCAAGAGCTCTTCCGGGGTTGCCGGCGTATTGGGGCGCAAAGTGACGAAGGCTTTCGGCGCCTGCCCGCGATAGGCATCGTCAATGGCGATGACCACGGCTTCCGCTACCGCAGGGTGCTGATAGAGCGCCTCTTCGATCGTGCGCGGATAGACATTGTAGCCGCTGCACAAGATGACGTCCTTGATGCGATCGACAAGGAACAGATAGCCATCTTCGTCGAGATAACCGACATCGCCGGTTCGCAGTGCCCCATCGATGAAAGCCGCTTGCGTCTCGGCCGGCCGGTTCCAATAGCCCGCCATGACCTGCGGGCCGCGCACGCAGACTTCGCCCTTCTCGCCGACAGGCAGAATTCGCTCGGGTTCGTCGAGCGACCGAATTTCGATCAAAGTGTCCGGCATGGCCAGCCCGACGGAGGCCGTCTTGATCTCGCCGTCGAACGGGTTGCCGGAGACAACCGGCGAGGCTTCGGTAAGACCATAGCCTTCGACCAATTTGCAGCCGGTCAAGCTCTCGAAGCGCGAACGCACTTCGACCGGCAGAGGAGCCCCGCCGGAATTGCAGAAACGGATCGACGATAGATCATGCTTGCCTTGGCTCGCCGCGGCATTCAGCGCCGTATAAATGGTCGGCACGCCGGGAAACGACGTCGGCTTCAGCTTCTCGATCGTGGCGAGCACTTCGGCCAGATCGAACCGCGGCAGAAGGATGATTTCGGCACCGATCGCGACGCAGAAGTTCATTCCGACCGTCATCGCGAAAACATGGAAAAGAGGCAGCACCAGAAGCGTCCGCTCTCGTCCGGGAACGGCGTCGGGAGCGCGCGCGACGATTTGCCGGACATTGGCGACAAGATTGGCATGCGTCAGCATCGCCCCTTTGGGCGTTCCCGTGGTCCCGCCGGTATATTGCAGCACGGCCAGATCCTTTTGCGGATCGATCTCGACGGGCCGCAGTGCCGACGGGTCGGCGATCAAGCGGGCAAAACTGACGTGGCGAAGATCATCCGGAATAGTGGCGAGTTCCGCCGACTTGAACAGGGCGAACAGAACGCCTTTCGGAAACGGCAGGACGCTGCGCATCGAACACACGACGATACGCTCCAGGCAGGTGCGATCGAGGCTGCGCGCAACCTTCGGGTAGATCCGTTCGACATCGAGCGTCACCATGATTTTGGTGCCCGAATCCTCGATCTGATGCTCGAGTTCGCGTTCGACGTAAAGCGGATTGAAATTGACGACG
>JBKQHN010000094.1:0-6565 GCA_052148755.1 Beijerinckiaceae bacterium
CCGTAAATCGCCAAAGGCTTGCTGCGAAAAGCCACGAACTGGCATTGCAACAGCAGCGTCGGCAGGCCGCCGAAATGATCGCCATGCAGGTGGGTGATGACCAGGGCGTCGATGTCATTGCTGCAAAAGCCCAGCTTGTTCCAGGCTATGATCGAGCCGGCACCGAAATCGACAACGACTGTGGCGGCTTCGGAATCGACGCGGAAGCAGGTATGGGCGCGGCCCCCCGTGCCGAAAGCATCGCCGGACCCGACGATCGTGATCTTCATGCAGCTGTCCTAACGAACCCTTGAGGATGTTCCGGAAAGCTCCGGCCGCAACCGATGTTGCGGATGCCGGATAAAGCCGACCGCGCAAGCACACAAGAGCCGAACCCGACCTCTTCGCGCCAATGATCGCCCTACGCGAACGAGCACCAAGCTCCTCATCCCGCCGCATTCATGCGATGGCACTTGGACGTGCCGCGACCCGCGCATACCAATCGGCGAAATGCGAAAGGTCCGGCGGCAAGCTGATCCGCGCTGGTTTCATGAAATCCGTAGCGACGAAGACCGTGATGTCGGCGATGGAGAAAGACTCCCCCGCAATGAACGGCCGGCCAGCCAATTCACTGTCGAGAAATTTCACGAACTCGACCGCCTTCGGCCTGTTCGTTTCGGCGAACTCGGGAAATTGGGGAACTTCCATGTTTTTCATCGCCGGGTGGCTATGGCGAAAGGCGTTCGCGACCGGAAGCAAGAGCTGGAATTCGGCGCGACGCTGCCACATTTCGACAAGAGCTTTGCCGAGTGGACCCTCTCCGAACAAATTCGGCTCAGGTTGGAGTTCTTCGAAATAACGGCAGATCGCGACAGATTCGGCAATTACGGTTCCATCGGCGAGGACGAGCGCGGGGATGCGCTGCATGGGATTGATCGAGGTGAATTCCGCTTCTTTCTGAGCGAGTTTGGCGAGATCGACCTGGACTTTGGGCAATTCAATGCCCTTTTCGGCAAGAAAGAAGCGCACCCGGCGGGGATTAGGGGCCAGTGCGGAATCATAAAGCTTCATTGGGATGTCTCTTCGCGCATGACTGTTACGGCTCAGTTTAGAATTTAGGATTTTTGCGCAGCGAATTGCAACTAAACTAGAGATTACCCGTCGTGCCCAAGCTGGTTGGGCGTGGCCGAACCGCGGCGGCCCAAAGCGCCACGATAACAATTCATTATACCGCTGGGGCTTTCATCAATCTGTGCGCCGGCGCACAGATTGATGAATGCCTAATCCTTCGAATTTGAGTGACCGCGTCAGCAGCGCGTTAATCTTATCTGCCATGGTCGCCGAAATCTTGCAAAGCGCGATAGAAATTGACGGATCGGATGGGGATGACGGAAGTCACCGCTGAGATGATCGAGCGGGGCCGCGGGGCCGACCCGAAAATCCTCGCGGAGCGCCGCAGGCTCGCCGCACGTGTCAGAGAGGCGCGCGAAAAGCTCACCTCGGCCGGTTCGGGCCACCGCGCATTCGATGTCGAATTGCTGCAGCTCTTCGCCAAACGGCGGTGCGCTTCGATCTTGGGCCTCGCCGGCTGCAGTATTGCCGCAGCCGCAGTGGCCGGCGCCTGGGCGCCGCTCGAATTTCTGCTGATCTGGCTCGCCATCCAGTTTTCGAGCCTGCTGCTGTCGCACTCGCTCGCAGCGAAATTCGCAAGCTTGGACAAGGCGAGCGTCAATGTCGGCCGCTGGCGCCGCATTTTCGTCATGTGCGAAGGCATCCAAGGCGTCGCCTGGGCCCTGTTCATCGTCCTCTTGGCCATCACAGACGAGCCGGCGGCGCGCACCTTCGTGCTTGTCATGCTTTTCCTGATAGCGGCGATCAACGCGACGATTACCGCCTCGATCCCGGTCGTCGTCTATGCCGGATTGGCGCCGATAACCACCGCAATCGTCGCCTTCCTGTGGCCGAAGAGCCTGACCGATCCATCGATTTCGCTGGCGACGCTCGCTTGCGGCACATTGCTCTATTTCGCCATCCTGGCCAAGAGCCTCTATAACCGCTCAATCGACACTTTATCGTTCCAAAGCGAAAAGGACGACCTCATCGCCGAACTCGAACAAGCCAAGATCAACAGCGATATGGCGCGCCGGCGCGCGGAAGAGTCAAACCTCGCCAAGTCCCGCTTTCTTGCGACCATGAGCCATGAATTACGGACGCCGCTCAACGCGATCCTCGGCTTTTCCGAAGTGATGAAGTCGGAATTCTTCGGCGCGCACGCCGTTCCCGCCTACAAGGAATATTCCAACGATATTCATTCGAGCGGCGAGCATCTTTTGACCCTCATCAACGAGATCCTCGATTTGTCGCGTGTCGAGGCCGGTCGTTTCGAACTCAAGGAGGAGCCGGTCGGGCTCGCGAACATACTCGAGGACTGCCGCCACCTCATCTCGCTGCGCGCCAAGAAACGCGAGATCGGCATACAGGAATCGGTCGAACCGAACCTGCCGCGTCTGTGGGCGGATGAGCGGGCGGTGCGGCAAGTGGCGCTCAACCTCTTGTCCAACGCGATCAAATTCACGCCGCCTGCCGGCAGCATTACGATCAAGATCGGCTGGACTTCGGCAGGAGGCCAATATTTCTCCGTAAAGGATACCGGCCACGGGATTCCCGAGGAGGAGCTGCCCGTCGTCATGTCCTCGTTCGGCCGCGGTTCGCTCGCACAAAAGAACGCCGAAGAAGGTTCGGGGCTCGGGCTGCCCATTGTCAAAGCTCTCGTCGAATTGCACGGCGGGACTTTCACGCTCAAATCGAAAGTGCGCGAAGGAACCGAAGTCATCGTCGTGTTTCCGCCCGAACGCGTCATGAATGCGCTGCCACAGCTCGACCCTGAAGCTCCGAGCGACGCCAAACCCGAGAAGAAACCGCATCGCGTGCGCCAGGCGGCGTAGATCGCGATAATTTTGCATTGACACAATCTAGAATCATCGTGTTCTGGCGTCGGAGTATTTTCTCGCCGGCGCGCCGATAGGACGAGCACTGTGTCACGTGTCACCTTTGCAGGTTTCCTGCTTCTCGCGCTCCTTTGTGTGCCGCTCGCCGCGCAAGACCAATCGAAAGCGCCGCCCGGCAAACCATCGGCGGAGGCGGAGCCGCTAAAGGCGCAGGCCAAAGAGAACCAAGAGGCCGCCAAGCCGACCGGTCCTCTTCCGGCCGCAGCGACGACGAGCCATAGCCTCGAATTGCCGGGCCGGAGCCTGCATTTCATCGCCAAAACGGGCGCCGTCAATTTGAGCGCCGCGCAAAGCGGCGCTCCGCTCGCGGACATCGCCTATGTCGCTTTTTTGCGCGACGGTGCCGACGCAGAAAAACGGCCGATCACGTTTGCGATCAATGGCGGGCCCGGCGCCGGCAGCGCCTGGCTCAATCTCGGTGGCCTGGGGCCGTGGCGATTGCCGCTCGACGGCGGCGCCTTGCCGCCTTCCGCTGATCCGCGCACCGTACCCAATGCCGAAACCTGGCTCGATTTCACCGATCTCGTCTTCATCGATCCGCCTGGTACCGGCTATAGCCGCATCTTGACCAACGAGGACTCCGCCAAGCGGCATTTCTATTCGGTCGACGGCGACATCGAAACGCTCGCCGTCGTGATCCGCAAATGGCTCGTCGAAAACAAACGTTTGGAAAGCCCGAAATTCATCGCCGGCGAAAGCTATGGCGGCTTCCGCGGCCCGAAACTCGCCCGCCTCCTGCAGGACCAAGAGGGCATCGGCATTCGCGGCCTCGTGTTGATCTCGCCGGTTCTCGATTTCTCCTGGTTCGAAGGCGCCAATAATCCGCTCATCTCTGTGACCCGGCTGCCCTCGCTCACGGCGGCCGCCCGCCATTTGTCGGGCCCGGACGGGCGCGAAAAGCTCGCCGATGTGGAGGCCTATGCGCAAGGCCCATACATCACCGATCTCTTGCGCGGTCCGCGCGATGCAGCGGCGCTGTCGCGGCTCAGCGAAAAAGTGGCGCAGTTCACAGGCCTCGATCCGCTCCTCGTCCGCCGGCACGGCGGCTACGTCGATGCGGTGAGCTTCATGCGCGAACACGAGCGCGCGACAGGGCGCACCTTAAGTCTCTATGACGCGCTCATCGCCGGTTATGATCCCAATCCGCAAGCGCACTTCGGCGATCACGCCGATCCCGTCCTCGATTCCTTGAAGACGCCGCTCGCCAGCGCCATCGCGCATTTGGCGGCGACGAAACTCAATTGGTTCATCGATGCGCGCTATGAAATCCTCAACGAAAGCGTCAACAGGCAATGGGACGGCCGCGCTCATGCGGAATCCTTGAGCGACTTGAAGCGCATTCTGGCGCTCGACCCGAACCTGCGCGTCCTCGTCGCGCATGGTGTGACCGATGAAGTGACGCCTTATTTCGCCTCGAAGCTTCTGCTCGATCAGATCCCGCCGATGGGAAATCCCGCCCGCTTGCGCCTCGTCGTCTATGGTGGTGGCCATATGATTTATGCCGATGATGTCTCGCGCGCGGCGCTGCGCGAGGATGCGCGGAAAGTGATCGAGGGGGAGTGAGAACGTCGCTGACGAATAGGGTGTTGCAATAACTCCCGCCACACCCCACCCGGCCTTTTCGTGCACGAACGGTGAAGCTGCCAATCCTTCCCCTTCAGGGGAAGGTGGTCGGCGAAGCCGACCGGATGGGGTTAGATTGCCGACATTTCGAACATGACCCCCACCCGGCCGCATGCGCGGCCACCCTCCCCGTTTCGGGGAGGGATTGGTGCCAACCGGATGGGCGGTTCTTGCATATTGCATCGAACGGCCCCCCCGCTTCATCGCCGTAGCGCACGACACTTTGTCCCGGCTTGCTTGGCGCGTCCCGGCTCGGCAGTTTTTAGCGCCCGCACGACGCCGCGTCCGGGGATGAGCGTACCGGCCGGATCGATTTCGACAATAAGCCCGCGCATGCCTCCGCGCGCGCTCATCGCGCATCCCGTCCCGTCCGGCAGAACGACCGGCGCATAAGCGATGTGCCAGCCGCAGACCTGCACGATGCGCAAGGCTTGGCGCGAGATCGCAGCGACGGCGCGGGCACCGTCCTTGCCTTCGGCCAGAAGCAACCGGGCGAGTTCGGGATGAATATGAATGGTGATTTGCGACATGATCAGCTCCTCGATTGTCAAACAGCACCGCACGCGCGCGACAGCGCATTGCGGCGGATCGAGGAGTTGGGGGGATCACGTCATGCCGCAGCATAAGCACAAAAGGGCATTTTTCGCAAGAGAAGGTGGGGGCTGGTAGGGTCTAAGTTTGGATTTGCGCTTTCGACCCCAAGCGACACTTGCCGAGATGCAACGATTTGGTCGCTATCAGGGGACAAGCGGCCATCGTGAATGTGTCGAGATTGAACCCAACTCGGAAGCCGACTGTGCGTCGCAGCAGTCGAAACAATGTTGGTGAGGGGACAATCCTCGTCCCTATCGCGACCATCCTCCTAGTCGTGACTTGTTTCGCAAAAAGACGGTTGCCGCGTCTTCGCCTCTGAACAACCCGTCTGTGGTTTCGGAAGGCCCCACCTGTCGGTCACGCCGTTCCAGAGTTCGTTTGGGCGGCTATCATTGATTTAGATCAAGATATAGCGATTTAGGAATCTTAATGAGAAGTGATCCGCGGAATCTTAAGGCTGCGGTGGGAAATGTCGAGTTATGGCAACCTCGAAGTCGATCGCGGCCCTGCTTGGCCCCACTCTCATTGCAAGCGGTACGTCGATTTTTATCAACCTTGACGCTTGGCCGGGCATGGTCGACCAAGCCTTCCATAACCCGGCGCTTGTCTTCGTGTTGGGTTATCTCTTATTCGTTGCGGGGCTTGCAATTGTGTATTTTCACAATCAGTGGAAGGGCGGTTGGCCGGTGGTGGTGACCGCGCTCGGGTGGCTTGCAGTTGTTGGCGGCCTTTCACGAATACTTTTTCCAACGCGGCTTGCTGAAATCGCGACGAGAGCCGTTCAAACCGCCGGCGTGATGCCCATAGCTGCGCTTTTGACTTTAGTAATTGGCGCATTCCTGTCATTCAAAGCGTACAAGCGAGAATGAGTATCTCACACGGGACTTTTCATAGGCCGCCTGCCTTTATTCCTTACAGCCGCCGATGAGGTGAGCGAATAGAGTCGCTGTTTGCTGCAGTGCATGAGTCTGGTTGTGGCGCATTGCAAACCTGCTGGCATGTCACGAGGTCGGCGGGTTCCGGAAGTGATCCGGACTCGATGCGCTCAATATCCGAGCCTTTCAGCGCGTGACCCCGACCGGTCGGTCAAACCCTGACCGGAGACAGGCTATTCCCAAGGCCATCATTGCAACATTTGACTGTAGCCTAACGCACTTGGTCGTACCGAAACCTTGTTTGCGGGCTCAGTCCAAGTCTGTCACGCATTGAGCGTGGTTGTACCTGATCTACGGTAAATGTTGTTGGCATTCTGCTGAAACTTGCTACCATTGGCTTGGCAGCTAGAAGGTGACAACAATGCGCTGGTACCACTATTTGGCTTACTTCTTCGGCGGCGCATTCCTCGCGAACACCTTGCCCCA
>JBKQHN010000095.1:0-9388 GCA_052148755.1 Beijerinckiaceae bacterium
GGTGGTGCTCACTTCACGTCCTCCTGTCCAGCCGCTGACCGGGCTGTGTGGTCCCTTCCCAAGAAGGTGTTCGCCCAGGCGCTCGTGCCACGGAGGGCGTTGTCGTTGAAGACGATTGGTCCTTCCAGCCTTGAGTCCTCCTCTCCGTAAGGCTTCAGTCGTTCGTAGGCTCGTGCCCAGATGCACTCCTTGTCGGCGACCTCGCAGAGGCCGTCGCGCGTGCCGCCGCAGGGGCCGTTGCGTTGGTTCTTCACACATTGAGACTCGGGGCAGAGGTAGGCGATCTCGGCCAACGAACAGTCTCCGCAGTCCTGGCAGTCGAACAGCGGCTTCTTGGCGGTGTGCTCGGCGAGGTGGAGCATGCTCTGGGCCGGGCGCGGGCAACGCTCGAGGGCAGTGTAGAACTTGAACCTGGGGCATGAGCTCGTCGAGCTTGGGATCATTGAAGATCCGCCACCAGGCGCCGCGCTCTAAAGTGTCGCTTGGCTTGACAATGTGCCAGCCCTGCCGCTCCTTGAACACGGCCGGCACAGGAGCCGAGGGTTGGCTGTAATTCGGCCCGACCGAGCAAGCCGACAAGATCGAAGCGCAGGCGAGAAGACTCAAGGCTCCCGACAGCCTGCCGTCGACGCCTCGCATCGAAGGATCGTCTTTGAACCCGACGTATTGCAAAAGCTTCATCCGCTGAACCTCGGGTTGACTAAACTTCATACTCTGCGCGTGTTGCCGCGGGCAGGCGGTGCGACCTCGCACAGGCAAACGATTCAAGGGCTACCGAAGCGCCGATCCACTGCTTTGGCGCGAGGCCGCAAAAGGGTGGAGAGGTGCCGCGGAACGACAAATCCTCGAAATTGGCGTGCATGATCTCGTAGCAATTCCTGAGCTCGGGTGAAACCCAAAGCTAGCGCTCTTCCAGGCGGAGACTATAAATATAGCCGCCGACAGGGACGAAGATTTTCAATTTCTACCAGAAAATACGGGCACTCTATATCGCTTCAGTCACTCCTTTGAGACGAAAATCTAAGACTATATCGAGATGGGCGAAATATAATCTCATAGCGAGTCAAATCTGATTGAAATCGACTAAACACGAATTTAGCGTTGGTTCGTTTGGACGAGAGCTATATTAGCCTGACTTTCGAAGTGTGGACGAAAGCGCCGTTTGGGACGACGAAATTTTTCCCGCAGCGGCTGTTTTTGTTGACGACTGTGCTTTTGCAGCCAGCCGTAGAGGCGGAATATAGGCAAAATGACCGAAAAATACCGGATTGCCGAAGACTTCCAAATCGACGAAAACGATCCGATGACAAAAGTGCTCCTCATCGAGGATGATCTGGAAACAGCGGCGGAGATCATCGCCGAACTTAGCCTGCGCGGATATGCGATCGATCATGTGGCCGATGGCGCGAACGGCCTTGAAATGGCGAAGACGCGCGAGTGGGATATTCTGATCGTTGATCGGATGCTGCCCGGAGAAGATGGTTTGTCGATCATAGAAGCCTTGCGGCGCGCGGAAATCAGAACGCCCGCGCTGGTCCTCAGTGCGCTCGGGCGCACCGACGACAAAGTCCGAGGCTTGCGCTCGGGCGGCGATGATTATCTGACGAAACCCTTTGCTCTGCTTGAACTTTCAGCACGCCTCGAAGCCTTGCTGCGGAGGCCTTCGGAAGCGCGCGCGACGATCCTGCGGGTCGGATCCCTGGAGCTCGATCTCGTGAAACGGCAAGCCTGCCGTGGGCAACAGAAGCTCGAACTTTTGCCGCGTGAATTCAAACTGCTCGAATATCTGATGCGCCGCGAGGGCCAGACGGTCACGCGCACCATGCTGCTCGAAGATGTCTGGAACTACCGGTTCGCGCCGCAGACCAACCTGGTCGATGTGCATATCGGGCGGCTGCGCCGCAAGATCGACCTTGCCGATGGGCCGAGCCTTATCGCCAGCGTGCGCGGCGTCGGATTTACGCTCCGTGCGCCGCACTGAGTTTTTCCGCACGTCCGGCTTCCGCCTTGGATTGGCGATGGCTGCGGTTCTTGTTGTCGGAATTCTTGCGCTCAGCGGCTTCGTGTTTTGGTACGTCTCGGCCGATCTGCGCGCGCCGATAGAGATGGCGGCAAGAACGGAATTGCGATCGCTCTCCGACTTGCCGTCCGAGGCGATCGAGTCGGAGATCGAAAGACATCTCTTGCATGATCCTCGCCACGTCAAGACGATCGGCCTTTTTTCTTCGACTCGGCAAGTGCTTGCAGGCAACATAGTGGAATGGCCCGAGCGGCTCGCGCAGAACGAAGAATTCAGTTTTGTGCAAGTCAACCGCGCCGATGTGCACGGGCGCGAGACACAAAATGCGCTGCTGGCGAGCTATCAATATGCCGACGGGCGCAGCCTGATCGTCGGGCGCAGCGTCGACGGGTTCCTGGAGCTGCGTGCCAAGGCCGCGCGGGGTCTGTTGATCGGTCTCTCTCCGGCGGTCGTGCTCTGCATCCTTGGCGGTGTCATCTTGGGGCTGCGGACGCAGAAGCGTCTCACCGAGCTGAAGCGCGCCGCGCGCCGCATAGTTGCCGGTCACCTCATCGAAAGGCTCCCGACCCGCAGCCGGGGCGATGATCTCGATCAGTTGGCCGAAATCGTCAATTCCATGCTCGACGAGATTGCCAAACTCGTGAACGACATCAGGGGCATCGGCGAGGATATCGCACATGACCTGCGCACGCCGCTGACGCGCGTGCGCGCGCGTTTGGAACGCGCCCGCGACCGTGCCGAAAGCCGCGATGAACTCGCCGACGCGATCGACAAAGGGATCGCCGGAATCGATCAGACCCTGGCAATTGTAACCGCGCTGTTGCGCATTGCCGAGATCGAACACGATCGCAGGTCTGCCGGTTTTGCTCCGGTCGATCTCGCTGAGATCGTGCAAGAGGTTGTCGAGCTTTACGAGCCCATCGCCGACGACAAAGGGCTGCAACTCGACACTAGTGTCGATGCGCATGCGATCGTACACGGCGACAAGGATCTGCTGATGGACGCGGTCGCCAATCTTGTCGACAATGCGGTGAAATTCACATCGGCGCCGGGCAAGATCCTGGTGGAGCTGCGGACCGGGACGGGCGGCCCCACGATCCGCGTCCGTGACAGCGGTCCAGGCATCGCGGAAACCGAAAGGGATAGTGTTCTGCGCCGCTTCTACCGATCGGACAAAAGCCGACATTCGCCGGGCATCGGTCTCGGCCTCAACCTCGTAGACGCCATCGCCAAGCAGCATGGATTCACTTTGTCGATAGGCGATGCGCATCCAGGCTGCATCATTGCACTCGTCTGCCGCAGCGGCGATGCGACGCCAGCGAGTTCGCCCGTGCCGGAACGGTCTCGGCGTCCCGCTCCGCTTGCCACGCCAAATGGCTAACCCGGAATACGGGCTGGTGAATCCACTCGGTCGAAATACTGGCTAGGCTTGCGCCTTGACGGCGGCGAGCACAGCCTCGGCATGGCCAGGCACTTTCACTTTGTTCCAGACCTGGACGATTCTGCCGTCGCCACCGATCAGAAAAGTTGTCCGTTCGACGCCCATATATTTCCGTCCGTACATGTTTTTTTCAGCCCAGACGCCGTAAGTTTCGAGCATAGCCTTCGATTCGTCGGAGAGGAGCCCGATGCCAAGCTTATGCTTGGTCTTGAATTTGACGTGAGCGGCGACGGTGTCCGGAGAAACCCCGACAACGAGCCCGCCAGCGTGTTCGAACTCATGCTTTAACTTATTGAAATCTATGGCTTCTTGCGTGCAGCCGGAGGTATCGTCCTTGGGATAGAAATAAAGCACAAGCATTTTGTCGGCGAAGGATTTGAGCGAAAGCATGTCGCCGCGATCATTCGGGAGCTCGAAGTCGGGGGCCTTATCCCCTTGGCTCAGTTTCTTGCCCACGTCGCCTTCCTTTCGTCTCATTGACCGGCAATTCGCATATCGGAATTGCCGCGGCCGATGTACGGCACAGCTTTCGACAAGCCCCGTATATTCGGGTAGAAGCCTGGTTTCCAGGCCCATTCGCGCGACCCAGGTGCGAATGCGTGAGGAAGACCGGTTTGCAAGGAGCGCGTTGAGCCGCGCCGCCCGGTTCTAGAGCCGCGGGAAGGGAGCCACAGTTTCGCTCGGAAACCCGGTATAATTGTTGCAGTTGCAGAGCCATACGAGCCTTCGAATCCGCCAGGGCGCTTCGAACGGGACGTAAAGGGCCGCTCGCGAAAGGCCGCCATTGGTCGACCAGAGTAGGAATACGCGCTCCCAGCCGGGCTTGCCGAGCCTCTTGGATGCCGATTGCGCTCACGAAACGGGAGCGGCCTTACTGCGCGAATTTCGCCGCCGACCTTTGGCGCGCCGGCTCATTGGCTTTGGTCTGGTCGGCGTTCTCGTGTCGGTGGTTTTCATCCTTCTCGCGGCGGGCGCCTTCGTGCTGTATCTCGGCCGCGGCCCGATCGTCATCCCGCGCCTGGGCCCGCGCATCGAACAAGCGCTCGATGAGCGTTTCGGCCACGGCTATAGATTTCATGTTGGCGAAGTCACCATTGCCAATAGCCGGTTCGGGCCGACCCTCACGATGGACAACCTCTCGCTGCGCGGCAGCAAGGGCGAAACCATTTTCGAATCGGTGCACGGAGCCGAAATTTCGGTCGACCCCTTCGCACTTCTGACCGGCAGTGTCGTTCCAAAGCGCCTCGACGTCGCCGACGTCGAACTGCGCCTCGTTCTCATGCCGGATGGATCGCTGGCCGTTTCGGCAGGCGGCGACGCCAAGGCGGCGCTCGCTTTGTGGCATCCACTCGCGAGTACAATGGACGAGGCCCCGGGCCAGCAACCACTACCCGCCGCGTTGCCGCACGACAGTGCTACACAAGACGCTACTCAGACAGCGAAAGCGCCGGCACAGCGCTCGCTCCTGGTCAAACATATCGGAGCTGCGCTGCGCCTTCTTGTCGATATTTCGACCAATCCCAATAGTCCGCTCGCGGCGATCGACCGGATCGGCCTCGCCCGCGGCCGGCTCGTGATCGATGACAGGATGTCGGATCAGAGCAAAATCTTCGACGGTCTAAATCTCACGTTCGACAAGTCGAGCGGGGAAACCAATTTCAAGTTCTCGGCCGATGGGCCAAACGGGCTCTGGTCGGTCACGGCCAAGTCGACGGGATCGCCCGGCCACGCGCGCAGCCTCGAAATCTCCATGCAGAATTTCTCGCTCGACGAGATCACGCTCGCGACTGGATTGCGCAGCGTCGGAGTGGATTTCGACATGCCGCTCGCCGGCAAATTTGCACTGGATGTGGCGCCCGACGGCGGTCTGACTCAGATCGCAGGCACGCTCAGTATGGGAGCAGGCTATCTGCGTTTCGACGATCCCGATGATGAACCCAAAATGATCGATGCGCTCGAGGCCTCTTTTCACTGGGATCGCAACTTGCGCCAGATTGCGATCGATAAAGCGCGGCTGCAGGCCGACAAAACCGCATTCGAACTCACCGGCTTGATCGGTGCGCCGGTCCACGAAGGCGAGGCGTGGAGTATTGATCTGGCAAACCGGGGGCAGGCCATTGTCGGTCCCGAACTGCCGGGAGAAACACCGATCCGGATTGATGCGCTCGGCTTGCAAGGCAAACTGGACTTGGACGATAAGACCCTCGTCATCGACCGGTTTGCCTTCAGTGGACCGGAATACGGTTTTGCCATGTCGGGTGCAGTCGATTGGAAAGCCGGGCCACATTTGCGGCTTGGCGCGTCGATCAGGCCGACGCCGGCGCGAATTGCGGTCCGCCTATGGCCGTCCTTCCTGATCGCTGATGTCCGGAACTGGTTCCTCTACCATTGGAAGGAAGGAATTATTCAATCTGCGAGCATGCAGCTCGACCTCGACGCCGAGATGATCCATAACATGCGCCTGCAACATGCGCCGCCGGACAATGCGGCCAAGCTCGATTTTACGATCTCCAACGGAACCGTTGAATTTCTTCCTGGTGTGCCGCCGATCCGCAACCTCGAGGGCACGGGACATATCACCGGCCAAACTTCGACATTCGTTGCGACGAGCGGCACACTCGAAGCCGGCGGCCGCAAACTCGCGATGTCGGAAGGCGGGTTCCATATTGGCAACGCGGACTTGAAGCCGACGCCCGCTGAAGTGAGTTCGAAAGTCACCGGCAGCGTCGAGGCGGTCGGCGACCTCCTCTCGCGCGATAGTTTGAAACCATACGCGAATTTGCCGATCGACGCGACAACAATGAAAGGCCAGATCGACGGTAAGCTCACGATTGGTATGAAACTCGGTCCCGGCGGAGGGCGGCCCGAAGACACGACGTTCAAGGGCTATGCGACAGTCACCAATTTTTCCGCCGAGAAAATCGTCGGCAACGCAAAGCTCGAAAATGCGACGCTGAACGTCATCGTCGATGCTGCGGGCTTGCGTGCCAATGGGCAGGGCCGCATATTCAGTGCGCCGGCGACGATCGACCTTTCCAAACTGGTGGGCAAGCCGGGCGAGGCATCCGTCAGCCTCGTGCTCGATGACGCGGCTCGGGCGAAAGAGGGACTTACCGCCTTCTCCAATATAACAGGGCCCATATCTGCCCGTATAAACACGCCGCTCGGTAACCCGGATCAAGTCAAGGCGCAGGTCGAGGTCGATCTGATGCGAGCCAACGTCGAAATCGCGCCCGGTGTCGTCAAGCCCTCGGGGCGTCCCGGCAAGGCCAGTTTCTCGCTTACGATCGACGAACACTCGACGCTGCTTGATCAAATCGTCTTTGATGCACCGCCGACGCAGGTCCGCGGCTCGGTCGAAGTTTCAACCGATCAATCTAATATCTCGGCGAAATTCTCACAGGTGAAGTTTTCGCCCGGCGACGATATGAAGGTCGAACTGACGAAAACGGGCGATACGCTGAAATTCGTCGTGCATGGAAACACAATCGATGCGCGACCCTTCTTGAAACACCTGACTTTCGCCCATCCCGAGCCGGGCAGCGCCGATACTGCGCCCCTCAAGGAGGCGGCAACCACCAAGGATAAGGAGGCGGCGACCGCGAAGGACGTCGAGCTCGATCTCAAGTCCATGGTCGTGACCGGTTTCAACAAGCAAGTCTTGTCAAATGTCGAATTGCGTTTCGCCAAACACGGCGAACAACTGCGGCAGTTTGCACTTTCGGGACGTTTCGGCCGCGAGATGCTGTCCGGCACGCTGATCAATGCAGGGACACCGTCGCCGCAGCTCAACTTGGCGGCTTCTGACGCCGGTTCGCTGTTGAGTTTCATCGATCTCTACCAGCATATGGATGGCGGAGAAATGGGCGTTTCCATGCGGATCGGCGACGATGCGATCGCCGGCGTCCTCGACATCAAGGATTTTATCTTGCGCGATGAACCGGCCTTGCGTCGGCTCGTCACCGAAGGTGCCCAAAGAATGCAAAGCCCCGCCACGGTGCCGCAGTTCAACGCGAACGCGGTGCCTTTCAGCCGATTGCACGTGAACTTTCAACGCGTCGGTTCCCGCCTCGATCTGAGCGAGGGTCGGATGCATGGTGAGAACATCGGCCTCACCGTCGACGGCTGGCTCGATTTCGTTCGTGATCGTGTCAACTTGGACGGGACATTCGTGCCCGCTTTCGCGGTCAATAACCTGGTTTCGCAAATCCCGGTCTTTGGCCTGCTGCTTGGCGGAGGCGCCCATGAAGGCCTTTTCGGCGTGAATTATCGCATTAGCGGTTCCGCAACGAAACCGACTCTCAACGTCAATCCCTTGTCGGCGATTGCGCCGGGTATTTTTCGTAAGATTTTCAGCGCCACCGACGGATCGGAATTCAACCCCGCCTTGTCCACGACCATGCCGGTTACATCGCGATAAGGCCATGGACTGCCGCAATTTGCGCGACAGGTCCGGGTTAATCGACCGGCTTCAGCAGCACATGCTTTTTCCGGCCGAGCGAAATCTTGATCACCCCGTCGACGAGTTGATCTGCACTGAGCACCGCCCGCTCGTCGCTCACAGCGACATCATTGATCTTGAGCCCGCCGCTCTTGACCTGCCGCCGTGCCTCCCCGGTGGAGGCGACGAGTTCGGCCCTGACGAAGGCCGCGAGCACGCCGAGGCCGGCGGCGAGTTCGCTACGCGTTATCTCCACCGTCGGCAAGTTCGCCGACAGCCTGCCTTCTTCGAACGTCTGCCGCGCGGTCTCGGCGGCTTCGAGCGCGGCCTCCCGTCCATGCAAGAGAGCGGTGGCTTCGGTCGCGAGGGTCTTCTTCGCCTCGTTGATCTCGGCATCTTGCAGGGCTTCGAGGCGGGCGATTTCATCAGTCGGCAATTCGGTGAAAAGCTTGAGGAAACGCCCGACGTCCTGATCCTCGCAATTGCGCCAATATTGCCAATAGTCGTAGACGGGCAGCATGTCGGCATTGAGCCAGACGGCGCCGGCGGCCGTCTTGCCCATTTTGGCGCCTGAGGCGGTCGTCAGAAGCGGCGCGGTCAAAGCATAAAGCTGCCCGGTTCCCATTCGGCGACCGAGATCGATGCCCATGACAATATTGCCCCATTGGTCGGAGCCGCCCATCTGCAAATTCACGCCATAGCGTTTGCTGAGTTCGACGAAATCATAGGCCTGAAGGCACATGTAGTTGAACTCGATGAAGGAGAGCTCCTGATCGCGTTCGAGGCGCAGCTTGACCGAATCCATCGAGAGCATGCGATTGACCGATACATGTCGCCCGACATCGCGCAAGAATTCGATGTAATTCAAACGCGCCAGCCATTCGGCATTGTCGGGCATCAGGGCGCCGGTCGGGCTTTCGGAGAAATCGAGGAAATTGGCGAAAACGCGCCGTATCGACGATTTATTGAATTCGATCGTTTCGAGCGGCAGGAGCTTGCGCGTTTCATCCTTGCCGGAGGGATCGCCGACCCTGGTCGTGCCGCCGCCCATCAGTGCGATCGGTTTGCCGCCGGTCTTCTGCAGCCAGCGCAGCATCATGATCGACAAGAGATGGCCGACGTGCAGCGAAGGGCCGGTGCAATCGTAACCGACATAGGCGATGAGTTCTGAAGCCTTGGCTTTTGCATCGAGGCTTTCGAGATCGGAGCATTGATGCAGAAAGCCGCGTTCGATGAGCACAGTCAGAAAATCGGAACGGGGGCGGAAGGATTCGGACACGGGAGACCTGCGGCTTGACGCGGAAACTTCGGAATTTCGAAGTCCTGCAAGCGCGTGAACCTATCTGGCGGCCATCTGCCGTCAAGAGGGTTAGCACGGAGTTCTCACACTGGACATGGTCTGCGCCGGCCCAAGGCAGCGACAGAGCAGGAGAACGGCGCTGGGCGATGTTGCCCCATCGGCCAAGCCGTTCGACGCACTCTGTCG
>JBKQHN010000096.1:0-26202 GCA_052148755.1 Beijerinckiaceae bacterium
CATCTTCTCGTCCATCACACAGGTTTCCTTCCAAGGCATCGGCAAAGTCTCCCCTTCGCCGACCAAGAAAAACCTGTCAGGTATCTATCCGGTCTAAACTGTCAGATATCTATCCGGTTCGGACCCTCCCGCAAGCGGGAGGAGGGACACCCCCGCCCCCTAAACAGCCTGATTATTGCCCGCCGATCTGAGCGCCGGCCGCGGCAGGCGGCGCTGTTGGGCGGGGAGGCTGCGCATCAGCCTCGGCCGTGGCGCAACATCGGCGATCGGCAGCTGCCGCTTCGGCAAATGAATCAGCACGATCGTGCCTGCGCCCGGCGCCGAGCGGATGCGCAGCGAACCGCCGTGCAGATCGACGAGCGAACGGGCAATGGCGAGGCCGAGGCCGGAGCCTTTGAGACCATTGTCGAGCAATTCGTGGCATTGTTGGAAGGGGCGGCCGAGATGCGGCAGCGCTTCGGCCGGAATGCCGATCCCATTATCTTCGACATAGATGTTCATCGCGCCCTGCACGAGCCGCGTGCGCAGGCCGATGCGGCCGCGTTCTGGCGTGAATTTCACCGCATTGCGCAAAACGATCTCGAGAATTCTTTCGATCGCCAGACGGTCGGCATGGATCTTGGCTTCGATGAGATCGGTTGCGTCGATCGCGATCGACTTTTCGCTGGCCCAGGCGCGCACGCCCTCGACGGCATTGGCGATCGCAGCAGCGACGAAGAATTCGGATTTTTCCAGCCGCACGCCGCCGGTATCGAGCCGCGACATGTCGAGAACGTCGGAAATCACATTGAGAAGATGCTGGCCGCTGCCGCGAATGTCGTTGCAATAATCGACATAGCGCGGCGATCCCAGCGAACCGAAAGTCTCTTGGCCCATGAGTTCGGAAAATCCGATGATCGCGTTGAGCGGTGTGCGCAGTTCATGGCTCATATTGGCGAGGAATTCGGATTTGACGCGGTTTGCGGTTTCCGCTTCAGCCTTCTGCTCGAGATATTTTTCGGCCAGTTCGGCAAGTTCTTGCGCCTGGTGCTCCAGGATCTGGCGCGATTTGCGCAGATCGGCGACGGTCGCCATAAGCCGATGCTCGGAATCCATCAATTGCTCTTGGTGCTGCTTCAGCGCGGTAATGTCGGTTCCGACCGAGACATATCCGCCGTCCTTGGTGCGCCTTTCGTTGATCTGCAGCCAGCGGCCGTCGCCGAGACGGGCTTCGTAGGTCCGCGCTTCGCAGGTCTTGCCGGCTTGCCCGGGCTCGCCGCCGAGTGCGATGTGCGATTGAACGAGAGGCGGCGTGCCGGCGGCCATGACGGCCGCATAGGGCATGCCCATCGTCACGGCCTCATTCGGCAGATGGTGGAAACGCTGGAACTTCGAATTGCACATGACTAGACGATTTTCGTGATCCCACAGGACGAAAGCTTCGGAAACCGTCTCCAGCGCATCGCGCAGACGCATGTCGGCGGTGGCCGTGCGTTCGGCGAGATGTTGCTGCTCGGATATGTCGATGGCGATGCCGACGAGATGGGCGGCGGAAGTGCCGCTTGTGCCGACGAGTTCCGCCCTGGCGCGCAGCCAGATCCATTCGCCGCGGTCACCCCTCATCCTGAATGTGTGATCGATCGTATTTGTCGATGATGCGGCGACGATTTCGGCCAATTCGGCAAGATCGCCGTCTTGCGGATGAATGAGTGCGTTGACCTCGCCGAAGGACATGAAATGCGTTTCGCAAGAAAGACCGAGGATTTCATACATCGAGTCCGACCAATAGATGCGGCCGCGCGCCAGATCCCAATCCCAAAGGCCGCAGCGGCCACGGCTCAGCGCGGCTTCCATCCGTTCGCGCATTCTGCGGCAAACTTCGGCGGCCTCGCGCGCCCATGCGGCTTGCCAGAAATAGGCCCATGCAAGCGTCAAGATGACGATCACTGTCACGATGAGTATGACGGCAAAGCGCAGGGTTGCCGCGCGCCAATCGGTGAGGATTGCGCTGATCGGCTGTACGAAGGCGATCTGGCCGAAGGGCGCCTTCAGAGTTCTGACAGTCGCCAGCGCGTCCGTGCCGTCTGCCAGGGTAATGCGCAGAACGCCGGCCTTTTCGGCGAATGTCGTCAGCGGCTGGCTCGCGCCGAGGCGATCCGGCAATTGGCCATGGATCGCGCCGTTGAGTGCGCCATTGGTCCCACTTGCGGCCGGATAGGCGGCAATAATTTCGCCGGCTTCATTGCTGACCAGAACATTTTGGCCGCGCGCGGCGGCGCGGTTGGGCAACACGCGTTCAAGCAGTGCGGCAGGATTTTGGGTAAGCTCTTGGGCAAGATTTTGGGCAGGATCCTGTGAGGCTTTCTCGGCCAAGAAACTGAAATTGTCCGTCGCCGTGGCGGCAAGAACTTCGAGATCGCCGATCGCGTCTTGGATCGTGCGCTCGAGCGCCTCGCGTCCGATGAGAAAGGAAACCGTCGCAAGCGTTGCGACGAACAGCATGATCATGGCCGGCACAGCGCGCCGGACCCAGGGCTCGAGCGCCGGATAATGCAGGAAAAACGGGCGTTTTGCCGAACCGGCAAGCCCTGCGACCGCGCCCGCAAAAAGATATGCGGACGCCTTGGCCGTGTCCGCACGAACCATGCGTAGCCCCCTCGAGATCAACCCGGAACGATGTGCCGCACCTTTCCGAATCAGGGTCATCTGAATCCGTGTTTGTCGGTTTGTCCAGAGTTTAATGTTGCGTGAATGTCAGATTTGATCTCCTGTAATATTATCAAATGCGGCTCGCACCAGCCGCTCGAGCGGCCTCGTCCGTTCGATAAAAATACGCGCGAATTCAAAAAGTTGGAGTATATCCACCGGGTCGGGACGTCCGCCTCGACAGGTGCGAAGGGCTGCGGCTTTGAGAAACCCTCCCGCATTCCGGCGGATTTGGGATATATCAGCAGCGAACGAAGAAAGGGTCCGGGCTACGAATCCGGCATCCGCGAAGAGTGAGAAATGACCGATTTTTTCCGTGAAGTTGATGAAGAAGTCCGGCGCGACCGGGTCATTCTTTTTTGGCAAAAATATCAGACCTGGCTGATCGGCGGCGTTTTGCTGATCATCTTGGGCACCGCGGCGTGGCGGGTATATGAAAACGTCCGCATCGATGCAGCGGAAGCGGCTGGCGTCCGCTACGAGGCGGCTCTGCGCTTGCTGCAAGATGGAAAGACCGATGAAGCCTTGGCGGCTTTCGGCGCCCTCTCGCATGATGGGCCGAGCGGCTATGCGGCGCTCGCGCGCTTCGCGGCCGCCGACCTGACCGCGGCGAAAGATCCGGAGGCCGGCGTCAAAGCCTATGAGACCTTGGCTTTCGAGGGCAACATTCCGCCTGCGATTCAAGCGGTCGCGCAATTGCGCGCAGCGATGCTGCGGGTTGATCGCGACGATCCCAAGGAGTTCGAACAGAGGTTTGCGCCGCTCGCGGCCGCAAGTCGCGCCTATCGCAATTCCTACCGCGAGCTGCTCGCGCTTGCGGCGTTCAAACGCGACGACTTCGAAGCCGCCGGTCGTTGGCTCAACGAAATCGTCGTTGATTTTGAAGCCCCGCAAGCTGTGCGCAGCCGCGCCCAGGCGCTTCTCGGCCTCGTCCGCGCCGGCAAACTTCCCTCCAAATGAGTTTCACGATTGCTATCATCGGGCGCCCGAATGTCGGCAAGTCCACGCTCTTCAATCGTTTGGTCGGCAAGAAGCTGGCGCTCGTCGACGACGAGCCGGGTGTCACGCGCGATCGGCGTTCGGGCGAAGCCAAGCTCGGCGATCTGAGCTTCACCGTCATCGACACGGCCGGACTCGAAGAGGGCGATCAAGCGTCTCTGACGGGCCGCATGCGGGCGCAGACGGAAGCGGCGATGGAGAGTGCTGACGCGATCTTCTTTCTCATCGATGCGCGCGTCGGCGCCACGCCGCAGGACCAATTCTTCGCCAATCTCGTACGACGCTCCGGCAAGCCGCTAATCCTGATCGCCAACAAGGCGGAAGGGCGGCTCGGCGAAGCAGGGGCTTTCGAAGCCTATGATCTTGGACTTGGCGCCCCGATTGCGCTCTCGGCCGAACATGGGGATGGATTTTCCGATCTTTACTCGGCGCTGCGCGAAGCCTTGCCCGAGCAAACTGGCGAGCCTAGCGAAGATGAGACCGAGGCGGACGAAGCGCACATCTTTGCCGACGAGGAAGACGGAACGGAACTCGATCTCGGCAAGCCTTTGCGCATCGCGGTCATCGGCCGCCCCAATGCGGGCAAATCGACTTTGCTCAATCGCATCCTCGGCGAAGATAGGTTGCTCACCGGGCCTGAAGCCGGGATTACCCGCGACGCGATCGGCGTCGATCTCGAATGGGCAGGCCGCAAGCTGAAAATGTTCGATACCGCCGGCCTTCGCAAACGTGCACGTGTCGACGACAAGCTCGAGAAGCTGGCTGGTGCCGACGGCCTGCGTGCGGCGAAATTTGCCGAAGTGGTCGTGCTTCTCATCGATGCGGCCAAACCTTTCGAAAAGCAGGATCTCACGCTGGCCGATATCGTCGCGCGCGAGGGCAGGGCGCTCGTCATCGCGCTCAACAAATGGGACTGTGTCGAGAACAGAAGCGCCAGATTGGCCGAGCTGCGTGAAGAGGCCGCGCGGCTCTTGCCGCAAGTGAAGGGAACGCCTGTCGTTGCCGTCTCAGGCGCAACCGGCGAAGGTCTCCCGCAGCTCATGCAGGCGATCTTCCGCGTGCATGAGATCTGGAACAAGCGTATCGCGACGGGGCGGCTCAATCGCTGGCTCGCAACAACGCTCGAGACGACGCCGCCGCCGGCAGTTTCCGGACGCCGAATCAAGATCCGCTACATCACGCAATTGCGTGCCAGGCCGCCTTATTTCGTCATCTTCGGCAATCAGCTGGAAGACTTGCCGACGAGCTATGAGCGCTTTCTGATGAATGGCATAAGACAGGCGTTCGATCTGCCGGGCGTACCGCTACGACTGTCGAAAAAGACAACTGAAAATCCCTACGCCAATCGCCGCAAAAAGGGATGAATGGCGGCTGCTTCGGTTGCGAGACGATGACATCGTCTCGGCTCGGTTTCGGCAACATCGGTCAGCAGTGCTGACAATCGCCGCCCCGCGGCATTGAATGCGGGGATAAGCGCTATTTTTAACCGTAATCAGCCCGCCATGAATATATGTTGGACATGCTGTGACGTTTCAGAATCGTCTGACGCGGAGAAAGGTCATGAGTGCGATCATTGTGCTGGCCCAGCGCAAGGGAGGAGTCGGAAAGACGACTCTTGCCGTAAACCTCGCGGGTGAGCTCTATCGCCGTGGCCTCGAGGTTGGACTCGTCGATGCCGATCCGCAGCGTTCGGCCTGTCTTTGGGCGGAACCCGGACATTTGAATTTCGATGTTCACGCATTGAGCCTTGGCGAGTCGGTGCCGCAATGGGCGCAAGCCGTTCGCGAATTGCCACATACGCATGTCGTCATGGATTGCGCGCCGCATGACCGGGTACTGGGTGCGGCCTGCGCGCTCGCCTGGCTCGTCCTGTTGCCTTGCACACCATCGGGGCTCGATCTCGAAGCGGCAGCGCAGACTTTGGCGATTGTCAGCGCCGTGCGGCATCGGCGCAGACCTGATCTGAACGTCATCCTCGTGCCGAACCGGGTCGATTCGCGCACACTCGAAGGCCGCCAGCTCGTCGACGAAATGGCGAGTTTCGGCGAGCCCGTCGGGCCCGCGATCGGCTCGCGTGCGAGTTTCGTCCGGGCTTTTTCCGCCGGCCTTTCGATCTGCGATTTCGAGCCGAACGGTGCCGCCGCCGCCGAGATCGAAAAACTCTGCGATTTTCTCCTGCACCTGCGGGACCGCTCGCCAGACTCTTGCCGGGAGCCGGGCCTCGAACACGCGGCTTCCGCGGGTGAGGTGCGGGCTGGTCAGGGCCTCAAGTGATTGCTGAGCCTGTTGAGCTAAATAGCAAACCTGTTTAGGTAAATAACAACTAAGCGTGGACGACGCCAAGAATCGGTTTCATTTTTCGCAACTTCGCGCTAACGTTGCCGAACTGACCGATGCGGGGCTGTTTCAACCAAAATGATGTTGTCCGCGGGAGGGATTTGCCTTTTGATCGGGCAGCGCTCGTCCCTTTCAATAAGGCGACCGACGGTGCGGCGCGCACGCTGCAAGTTTGGGCTCGAAAACAACAGCAAGACATGCCGATTGGATGATGTGATTGCGGTGACGCTTTAGTCGATTTGCAAGAGATACCCTGCGGAGTGCTCAGGTCCGCCGCATCTCCTGGGTCCGTAGGGTCGGCCGGCGCGTAGGTGGTAGGAGTGGCCTCCTCGAGACACCACCTGCCGCCGGCCACCTCATTCCTGAAAGCGGCCGAAATTCACGAAATTCCGGTGAACGCCGCGGCAAACCGGCCTCCCGTCAACAAAAAACCGCCCTGGAGGGCGGTTTGTCAGATCAGCAAAGCCGGCGCGTCGAAATCACGTCAGCGGGCTCACTTGATCTTGGTTTCTTTGAATTCGACGTGCTTGCGCGCCACCGGATCGTATTTCTTGAACGACAATTTCTCAGTCTTGGTGCGCGCGTTCTTCTTGGTCACGTAGAAATAGCCCGTGTCGGCAGACGACAAGAGCTTGATTTTGATCATTGCGGCCTTGGCCATGGCAGTAATCCGGTCTGAAGGGCTCGTAAAAAGGCCGCGGCCCTTACGAATAGAGCGCGCAACATAGGGATCGGCCCCCGCTTGTCAAGGACGCACGCGGCCGCTGTCCTCAAGCGGAGGGGAGCTTTTGCCTGCTTGCCCCGTCGCGGCCTTGCCAGAGACCTACACAGCAATAGGCGGCGAGCAGCGCGGCAACGCCGAAGAAGAGCCCGGCAGGGGTAATATCGAGCCCAAAGCCGAGAGCGGGCGGCGCAATGAGCATGCCGATCGCATAGAGCAGGATGAAAGCCGCATTGGCGCTGGCGAGATCGGCACTGTGGTAACGCGCGCCGAGAGCGGCGAGGCCCACGGCATAGAGGCCGCCGAGGACTCCGCCCCAGACGAAGACCAACGCACAAAAAGCCGCGAAATGCGCCGCTTCGAGGAAAGGCAGGAGAACCGCCCCGCAGGCGCCCGCTGCGGCGATGATCAGCAAAAGGAGCCAGCGGTCGGCGCGATCCGAGATGAAGCCGATCGGGATCTGGAAGCCGACATTGCCGAGCGCGAAGAGGCTGACCAACGCGGCGCCTGTCTTGGCATCTAGCCCGCTGCGCAGAGCATAGACGGGCAATAGACCGAGAGCCGCAGTCTCGACCCCGCCATAGACGAGGGCCGCCAAAGTGGCGACGGGCGCCGACCTCACAAACAGCAAAACGGGAATTGCCGCGGGGTTTTCGAGCTTCGGCGCGCGGCCGCCGACGAGGCTCACCGGCAGGGCGGCAAGGCCGAACAAGACGACCGCCGCGCCGAAAGGCACACCGCCCGCGACACCGGTCAAGGTGAGCAGCAAAGGCCCGGCGGCAAACCCGGCGGCGAGGCTCGCTGCGTAAATACCCAGGACGAGGCCGCGCTTCGCCTCGGGAGCAGCGGCATTGATCCAAAACTCGCTCAACACGAAAAGCACCGTCAAAGCGGCGCTGAAGACAATTCGGATGGCGAGCCAGGTCCAATAATTCTCTGTGAAGGCGAAAGCCGCGAGGCTCGCGGCGCACAGCGCCAGTGAGGCCAGAAGCACCGGCCGCAGCCCGAACAGGCGCGCGAGAATGGGAACGAAAGGGGCGGCGGCGATCGTTGCTAGCCCAGCCGCTGCCGAATGCAAGCCGATGGCTCGCGCCGAAAAGCCCGCTTCTTCAAGGCGCAATGCGATGACGGTGAACGTGAGTGAGAGCCCGATGCCGACGATGGATACGCAGGCGATGGCCGCGCCGATGGCGATGCCGGCGCCATCTTTCCCGCCCGCGGCTTTGCCCCCGCTCAAATCTCTTCGCGCATCCGGCGTTTGCCGTTTTCGTAGAAGAACGGCACCGGAAGTTCTTGTGAAAATCCTGCAGCGATCCGCTTGTCGAGTTCCTGCAAAATCACCGCCGTGATCTTCGGAATGCCGAGATCGATGGCTTCTGCGGCCGGGCACCAGACGAGTTCGACAAGCTCGGAGTTTTCAGTCACGACGCCCTCGATTCTATGCGCGATATGGGCCGCATCGGCGGCGAAGAAACGCGAATCGAAGCGCCTAGTGCGGCCGGGCGGCGTGATGGCGCGGCCGATGAACTGAAGCATCGAGAGATCGGGCAAAAAACCCTGTTCGGCGAAGCTTGTCCAGCCACGCGGAACGCGGCGGTTTGCCGGAACCGCAGCTTTGCTGCCGAGAATAAGGCCGGTCTCTTCAAAAGTCTCGCGCACAGCGGCGAGCGCCAGCGAGCGCGGCTTGATCGCTTTGCTGGCGACGCGTTTGCCGAGTTTTTCCGCTGTGGCATCCGAAAGATCGTTGATCGCCGGCATCAGAAAATCGCCTGCTTCGATCCGCCCGCCGGGGAAGACGAATTTGCCCGGCATGAATTTGTGGCTGGCGTGGCGGCGGCCGAGCAGGACCTTCGTAACCGGTCCCGATCTGTCGAGCAAAATGAGCGTCGCCGCGGCGCGTGGCGTGAGTTTTGGAGCCTTGCGCCTGTCAGCGGCGATCACCTCCTCGAACTGGGCGGCCAAGTCCTTGTTGGCGGACGCGATCGTTTCCCCGCTCATACGTTTCGGCTCCATTTTGGCAACGGCACAGCTTCGTTTGGGGCCGCCTGTCCCCGTCTATCCTGCCGCGGCGGCCGAAACAAAGAGAATTTGGAGCGAGGGAGATTTTGCCGAAGTCGCGCGGCGCGGCGGAAAATCCGCTACAGCGGGATTACAATCACGTTCATGACTTTGGACTGATTCAAACCAAAGTCGTCGTAATTTGGTGCAGTTTGACACAGCAGTTGCAAGCTTCGCAGTTTATGTTCAAGTGTCTCCGCTTTTGGCGAGGCTCTCGATCAAAGGAGTGTTCGACATGAAGTATCTATTGCAGAAACTGGCAATTCTCGCCGCGGTGTGTGTTCTGGCTATTGCCTCCAGCGGGCAGCGCGCGGCTGCCGAACCCGGCTGCTCCGCGACGGTTTACTGGGACATAAATTTCGGCGGCGAGTCTTGGACGTTGCATGGCAGCATTCCGTTTGTGGGGCCGCACTGGAACGACCAAATCTCCTCGATCGTCGTACACCGGGGATATTGGGTGTTTTTCTGGGATGCCGACTACCAAGGCGAAGCGCTCAAGCTTGCGCCGGGCCGCTATGCCTATGTCGGCGACCACTGGAACGATCAGATCAGCTCGGCACGCTGCGTCGAGCCCACCTTTGAATGACGGGTTTTCGACCAACGGTCATGAGACATGACCGTTGGTTCCGCTTTCTCAATCGTCCTATTTGCCGAGAGCGGCAGCGCCGGCCTTGCAGACCACTTCATCCTGTGAGCCGGTGGCGCCCGAGCAGCCGACGGCGCCGATCAGCTTGCCGTCCCTGATCAGCGGGATGCCGCCGCGCGAGGCGATGATCCCGTCGAGGGTCAATGCATAGTTGGCCCCGCCCTGGATGGCGTTTTCGAAGATCTTCGTCTCGCGCCGGAAGCGCGCCGCGGCACGCGCCTTGTGTTGCGCGACATCGATCGAAGCGAGCTGCGCGCCGTCCATGCGCTCAAAAGCGACGAGATTGCCGCCCGAATCGACGACGGCGATGTTGAGTGGCCAGCCTCGCTGCTTGGCCTCGGCTTCTGCAGCTGCGACGACCTGCTTGGCCTCGTCGACCAAAATCGGCGCTCCATAAGGAATGTTGAAAGGCATTTGTTCCGGCACAGTGTCGAGCGGGTTTGGCTGTTGTGCTTGCGCCAATCCCTGGCCCAGCAGGACCGCAGCGATGAGGCCGCCGGCGATAAGAGCAGATCGCATCCCAATTCCTCCCGATTTTCGAAGTTTGGCCAAGCGCAAGGAATATGTGCTGATTCATGTTGCCGTTGCGAATGATGTATTTATCGCGAGTTTATCGCTTGATGTCCAGTCTGTTTATGCGATATTATCGCTAATGAAGACGATCGTATTCACGCACCAAGCCGCGAAAGACCTTGACGCCCTTGATACTGCTGCACGTGAGGCGGTCGTGGCGGCTCTCGCAAGTTATGCGATCGAAGGGCGCGGCGACGTGAAGAGGCTTTCAGGCCGCGACGGCTTTCGACTCGGCATTGGTCGTTTTCGGGTCCTTTTCGACGAGGACGAGGCGACGATCCTTGCGATCTACATTGGCAAGCGAGAGACCACTACTTATCGAAAGAATTGAGAAAATGGCCGGCCCTCAGATCATTGTGACCCCAAATGGCGAGGAGCTCGTCGTCTTATCGCGCGCCGAATATGACGCGCTCGTCGAATCCGCGGCCGAGGCGGAAGAAGACGTTGCCGATGTCGCGATCTACGACGCCCGCAAGGCAGAATTGGCTGCGGACCGCACTTCACTCCTGCCCGCGGAAGTCTCGACAGCATTGATGCGCGGCGAGACCCTTCTGAAGGCGCTGCGCAAATGGCGCAAACTCTCCCAGATCGAACTCGCTGCCGCGACGGGCCTTGGACAAGGCTATCTTAGCGACCTCGAATCGGGTCGACGCCGCGGCACATCGGAGACGCTCGCGAAAATAACAACGGCTCTCGACATAGATCCGAATTGGCTCAGTTGACTGGACCAAACTGGACCTAAGACCTTGCTCAGGACACGCCAGCAGCTCGCTCGCCCGCCGTCTCGAACCCATGCATGCGCAAAGCCCATTGATAGGCGATAAGCGCGCCCTTCGAGATGGGAAGGAGGATGAGCGAAAGGGCGAGCGTCAGGCTGGGCCAGACCAGAGCATGCAGCCAGATCGGCAGGTCCGGCGCGAGTTCCTCGACCAACAGCATCGAGGCGCCGATGATATGGCCGACGATCAGGATCGTGAAATAGGGCGGGGCATCATCGGCGCGATGGTGGAACAGTTCTTCGCCGCAATGCGGACAGCTGTCGTTCACTTTCAGATAGGAACGAAAAATCTTTCCCACCCCGCAGGCCGGACAGCGCCCGGCCAGACCGCGCCGCAGGCAGAGCCGGACGTCGCGGGACTGCGCCGCCGCGTCAAGCGACGGCGAAGCCTCTTGCACGCCAGCCCCGCCAAATTGCCTCACCCGATCAGCGCTTCTCGATCGGCACGTAGTTGCGCTCGGGCGCGCCAATATAGAGCTGGCGCGGACGGCCGATTCTCTGTTCCGGATCTTCGATCATTTCCTTCCACTGCGCGATCCAGCCCGTCGTACGCGCGACGGCGAAGAGGACGGTGAACAGCGAGGTCGGGAAGCCCATCGCCTTCAGCGTGATGCCGGAGTAGAAATCGATGTTGGGATAGAGCTTCTTTTCAATGAAATAATCGTCGTGCAGCGCGATCCGTTCGAGTTCGATGGCAACGTCGAGGAGCGGATCGTCCTTGATGCCCAGCGAAGTCAGAACTTCGTGGCAAGTGCGCTGCATGATCTTGGCGCGCGGATCGTAATTCTTATAGACCCGATGCCCGAAACCCATCAGCCGGAACGAATCGTTCTTGTCCTTGGCGCGCGCGACGAATTTCGGAACATTCTCGACGTGTCCGATTTCCGTGAGCATTTTCAGCGCCGCTTCATTCGCACCGCCATGCGCCGGACCCCAAAGGCAGGCGACGCCGGCGGCAATGCAGCCGAACGGGTTCGCGCCGGAGGAGCCGGCAAGACGAACCGTCGAAGTCGAAGCATTTTGCTCATGATCGGCATGCAGGATGAAGATGCGATCGAGAGCCCGCGCGAGGATCGGATTGATCTTGTAGTCTTCGCAGGGCACGGCATAGCACATGCGCAGGAAATTCGACGCGTAATCGAGTTCGTTCTTCGGATAGACGAAGGGCTGGCCGATCGAATATTTGTAGGCCATTGCCGCAAGCGTCGGGATCTTCGCGATGAGGCGCATCGAGGCGACCATGCGCTGCCTCGGATCCGTAATGTCGGTCGAATCGTGATAAAAAGCCGACAGCGCGCCGACGCTTGCAACCATCACCGCCATCGGATGCGCATCGCGGCGGAAGCCCTGGAAGAAGCGCGCCATCTGCTCGTGCACCATCGTGTGGCGCGTGACGAGGTGGTCGAAATCGGCCTTTTGCGCGGCGTTCGGCAATTCGCCGTAGAGGAGAAGATAGGCGGTTTCGAGAAAATCGCCATGTTCGGCGAGTTGTTCAATCGGATAACCGCGATACAGCAAAATGCCCTTGTCACCATCGATATAGGTGATTTTCGACTCGCAACTGGCGGTCGAGGTGAAGCCGGGATCATAGGTGAACATCCCACTCTGGCCATAAAGACGGCCTATATCCGCCACCGACGGGCCGATTGATCCGGTCTTAATCGGTATCGTGATCGTTTTATCGCCAAGCGTGAAGGAACCGGTCTGTTCGCTCATGTGAGCCTGCTTTCTTGAAAGGGACCACAGCTCGCGGCGCTGCACAAGCAGCGTCTTCGCATTCGCTCTCACGAGCCCATAAGTGTGGTGGGAACGCAGGGCGGTGCGGCAGTGGTGCGCTGCAGTAAATCACTAGCTTATAGTTGGCTAGGGTTCAAGCATCCGCTTTTTTCGTCAGCGGCGGATCTGGTCCTGCAGTCGGCCCAGGCTTTCTTCGCGGCCCAAGACCTCGAGAACATCGAAAATGCCTGGCGAAGTCGAGCGTCCGGTGAGTGCCGCACGCAAAGGCTGTGCGACCTGCCCGAGCTTGACCCCAGTTTCCTCGACATATTGACGCACTGCCGCTTCGGTCGCTTGCGCCGTCCAGTCCGAGAGATCGACAAAACGCCGCACGAGTGCGGCAATATGCGCGCGTCCGCCGTTCTCGAGGATCGCATTTGCCTTCTCGTCGAGTTGCAAGGGCCGCTCGGCAAATAGGAATAAGGCGCCGTCGAGCAATTCGACCAAGGTTTTGGCGCGGTCTTTCAAGCCCGGCATGGCGGCGAGAAGCTTGCCGCGCCAACTTTGATCGAGCTTGCCGGCGAGACTTGCCCCGTTTGTGAGAACCGGCGAAGTCTCGATCAGAGCCTCGACGAGATCCTTGTCCGGCGTATTGCGGATATAATGGCCGTTCAAGTGCTCGAGCTTGGCGAAATCGAAGCGCGCCGGCGAGCGGCCGACATGGCCGAGGTCGAAAGTCTCGATCATCTCTTGCGTCGAGAAAAATTCCTTGTCGCCGTGGCTCCAGCCGAGACGAACGAGATAATTGCGCAAGGCGCCGGGAAGATACCCCATGGCGCGATAGGCATCGACGCCGAGCGCCCCGTGCCGTTTCGATAATTTTGCGCCATCCGCTCCGTGGATCAGCGGGATATGCGCCATGATCGGAATAGGCCAGCCGAGCGCTTGATAGATCTGCATTTGTCGGGCGGCATTGGTGAGATGGTCGTCGCCGCGGATGATATGGGTGACGTCCATGTCGTGATCATCCACCACGACCGCGAGCATATAGGTCGGCGTCCCGTCAGAGCGCAGCAGGATGAGATCATCGAGGTTTTCGTGCGCCCAGGTGACGCGTCCCTGGACGAGGTCATCGAGGATGGTTTCGCCCTGCAAAGGCGCTTTGAGGCGAATGACGGGCTTGATGCCGGCCGGTGCCTCGGCAGGTGAGCGGTCGCGCCAGCGCCCGTCATAGCGCGGCGGCCGCCCTTCGGCCCGCGCCCGTTCGCGCATCTCTTCGAGCTCCTGCGGTGTCGCGTAGCAGTAATAGGCCTTGCCCGCGGCAAGCAGGCTCTCGGCAACCTCGCGATGCCGGGCCGAACGCTGAAACTGGTAGATCGCGGGACCATCCCAATCGAGACCGAGCCAGGACAGCCCGTCGAGAATGGCGGCAATGGCCTCGGGCGTCGAGCGTGCCCGATCCGTATCTTCGATGCGCAGAAGCATCTTGCCGCCGGTATGCCGGGCGAACAGCCAGTTGAACAACGCAGTCCGGGCACCGCCGATATGCAAGAATCCGGTTGGGGACGGGGCAAAACGGGTGACCACGGGGTCTGACATGAAGGGTCCTGCGCGCCACTAGATCAAAGAGTTAGAGCTGCGATTCAACTCACGGATGGGAGCCATCCGTTAGCATCGCAAGACTAAGGCGTCGATGCTGAATGTTGTTTATCTTCGACCGCTACGACTCGAAAAATTCCCATTTTGGGAACCCTTCTTGTTCCCGTATCGGGAACAAGATATAAACTATTATGCGGATCTTGTCGTTCAACACGCTCGCTGCCTTTTGGGCCAAACATCCGGAGACGAAGGCCTCTCTAGAACATTGGTACCAAGTCGCGAGCGCGGCCTCTTGGGCTTCATCAAACGACGTTATGACCACCTTCCCAAAGGCGAAGGTCATTAACGACGAACGCGTGAGATTTGCAGTGGCCGGCGGCAACTACAGGATGATCGTCGCCTTCAAGTACCGGGCGCAGATCGCTTTTGTGAAGTTCCTCGGCACGCATGCAGAATACAACAAGATTAACGCCGAAACCGTTTCGCGATTTTAGAAAGCACGCCGATATGGAAATCCGCCCGATCATCACCGACGAAGACCATGCCCGCGCCCTCGCCGCCGTAGAGGCTCTTTGGGATGCTCCTGAGGGGAGCGTCGAGAGCTACGAACTCGATGCACTGGCCACTCTTATCGATGCCTACGAGCGCAAGCGCTGGCCCGTCTCCGCATCCGATCCGATCGAGATCCTTGAGTATGCAATCCGGGAACTGGGTCGCAGCCAAGTCGGCCTCGGCGAGATCATCGGATCTCGCGCGCGCGCCTCGGAGATCTTGAGCCGCAAGCGCGCTCTGACCATAGCGATGATCGACAAGGTCAGCACCGCGTGGGGCATTCCGCGCGCCCTGCTTGCGGTGCCTTACCGGCTCGCAAAAGATGCGGCCTGATGCCCGAAATGTCGGGCATGAAGGTTGCGCGTGTCGGCGCCGCGGCAAGCCATTACCGCGATTCATCGGCTCTGCGGCGTTTTGGACGCCCGTGCGCGGACAAGCCGGGTCCGGCAAGGCAGTCCGCCAGGGTGAATTGGTCGAGATGCTCGTAGAAGGCATCTTTCGCAGCCGTTAGCATGGCGCGCAGACGGCAGCGGGGCAGCAGCGTGCAAGCTCCTCCGTCGGGGCGAAAACACTCCACCAGGGGCTGATCCTGCTCGTGGCCGCGCACGACGTCGCCGACCCGGATTTCGCCGGCGGGCCGCGCCAGCATGACGCCGCCGCGCGCTCCGCGGATCGTGCGCACGAGGCCCGCCTCGGTGAGATACTGAATGATCTTGTGAAGATGGTTGCGCGAGACGGCCAGTTCGCGTGCCAGCACGTCGCTGCTGACGTGCTCGTCCGGCGCGGCCGACAACCGCATCAGCACGCGCAGGGCCAGATCGGTTGAGATGAGCAGTCGCATGCAGTCTCCAAATCGGTATTGACTATACCACATTATAGACCTAGCCTAACTGGTATCGCAAATACCAGTATTGTGCCGCCGAAAAGAGATCTTCATGAACCGAACCTCAATCTTCAGCGCTCCGCGCTCCGCGCGATCGGGCTTAGACGGCGCAATGATTGCCCGCATCGTGCTTTACGTCATCGCTGCTTGCCTGATCGCCGCCCACTTCCTGCGCACGGGCAGTCTCATCGCGACCGCGCTGTGTCTGGCGGCACCGGCGCTGTTTCTAGTGCGCCGGCGCTGGAGCCTGCTTCTTCTGCAATGGCTGGCCTATGGTGCAGCCGCCATCTGGCTTGAGACGGCCTGGCAAATTGCGGCAATGCGCCGGGCCTTTGGCGAACCCTGGCTGCGCGCCGCCTTAATCCTGGCCGCCGTCGCTGCTGTCAGCGTGCTGGCCGGCTTCCTCCTGCGCAGCACGACTTTGCAGGAGCGCTATCGCGACCGATGAATGGTCGGGGTCGGCCGTCGCCCGTCGATGAGGTGGCGGACGGTAAGCACGGGGTGGCGCCAGAGCATGCGCGGGCCGGCCCAGCGCATCACCTGTCTGACGCGCTCGCGCATGATGGCCTTGTAGCAATGCACGGTGCAATGGACGCAGGTCGGCTTGGCTTCGCCGAACAGGCAACGCTCCAGGCGCCGGCGCGCATAATCGTGCAGCTCGATGCAGTCGTCACAGAGCGGCGCATCCTTTGAGCCGTGATGGGTGCGGCAATACATACGCAGCATAGCGGCGATGGTCCTGAACTCGCGTGCGCGCCGGATGAACTCCCCCCTGCCTTCGGTGTCTTTAACCAACCTGGTCATGATTGCTCACCGTTGATCATGGCTGTGCTGATGGTGCTCAGGTGCTCGCCCGATGCGGCCGACAGTCGCATCAGGACCCGCGGGGCGAGATTATTCGAGGTGAGTAATCGCATCGTGCGCTCTAAATTGGTATTGACTATACCACATTTTCGGCATTAGGGTAAGTGGCATATGAAATACCACATTGCCGGCCTAGGAGGCCTCCATGAGCACAGCCGAACCTCACTCCTTAGCGCTCCACAGTCTGGGCGACATCGCGGTCAGCCTTCCAGGCTCCACCGCCATCTTCCGCCGCCACAAGCTTGATTTCTGCTGCGGCGGATCGGAAAGCCTGGAGAGGGCTGCGCGGAACAAGGGACTCGATCCGGCGTCTATCGAGGCAGAGTTGGCGCAGCTATCGCCGCAGCAGAGCTCCATTCCAGACAACATGGAAGACCTCATCGCTTATATCCTCGAGCGCTATCATGAGGTCCACCGCCGGGAACTGCCTGAATTGCGCAATCTCGCGGTTCGCGTCGAGCGGGTGCATGCCGATCATCCTGCGGTGCCTGCGGGCCTTTCCGATCTCCTCGCGCGCATGCATGCGGAACTCGAATCTCACATGCAGAAAGAAGAGCAAGTGCTGTTCCCGCTCATGTGCGCCGGCGACAGTCCGATGATTGTGCATCCCATCGGCATGATGCGTCACGAGCATGACGAGCACGGTGAGAATCTCAGAGCCCTTGCCGCTCTGACCCGCGACATGACAGTGCCCGATGGCGCCTGCGATTCGTGGCGGGCTCTCTATGCCGGCCTTGCCAAGCTGTCCGAGGACCTGACCGACCACATACACATCGAGAACAATGTGCTTTTCCCACGCTTCGAAGCCTGACGGGGAGACACCGGCGACGGAATGACTACTGATTACGGTGATATGCGCTCGGCGTTACCATAATCCGCGTAACCCGCGCGTTACCGTAATCCGGTAATCCGGCGTAATCCCTGAGGTGGCATCAAGCGAAGCGACGATCGAGCCCAAGATGTCGGGGATGTAGGTCGCGCGGGGCCGCGATCCGGCGCGGAATTTTTCGCATCGGGAGATTTCGCCACGCCGCGCGCCGTGTAGCATGGACGACGAGACAGAAAACTACTGCGTGAGCAAATATTACTATTACCTATTACGATGACACATTGCCGAATCTCCTTTTTCTAGGTGAGCGATACGGGCGATCCGGATATTACGCGCCCGGAAGCGTTCAAAGCCCAAGCGACAAAGCCGAAATTCGAGAGCTGCGCTGCGGTCAATGGTCACGAACACTGTGACAAGTGCCGCTTCTTCGCATCCGTCTTTGCATCCTTGAGGCATATCAAAGCACCCAAACAAAAGCACGACTAACGAATTTCTCTAACCTCTTTGCTGGCGAAATCCTTCGACGAATCGCATTCTTTGACAGAGGCGGGGAGAGACAAATGACCGCCGCAGACTATGAACTCGTCCAGAAAAATCCCAAATTCCGACAACTCGTAAAGAGGCGTTCTTCCTTTGGACGGGCGCTCTCTGCTGCCATGGTGATCACCTATTTCGGCTTCATTCTTATGGTCGCCTATGCGCCGAAACTGCTCGGAACTCCGCTCGCAACGGGCGTTACGACGATCGGTATTCCGATCGGACTTTTCGTCATCATTGTCGCTTTCGTGCTCACCGGGATCTATGTCCGTCGTGCCAACGCCCTATATGACGTACTGGTTCGCGAGATCGTCGAGGAGGCAGGCCGATGATCCTCTTGCGCTCTCTGCTCGCCGCCGCCGCTCTCACCGCCTTCACCTCGCTTTGCCAAGCCGACGCGATCAGCGGGGCCGTGACGAAACAGGCCGCCGATTCCTCGGCCATCTGGATGTTTGTCGCCGTCGTCTGCATGACGATTGGAATCACCTACTGGGCTGCCAAGCAAACCAGATCGGCGGCGCAATTCTATTCCGAACGCGGCGGTATCACCGGCTTTCAGAACGGCTTGGCCATTGCTGGTGAGTATATGTCGGCGGCGTCCTTCCTCGGAATTTCCGGACTCGTCTATCTTTCCGGATATGACGGGCTGATCTATTCCGTTGGCTGGCTGGTCGGCTGGCCGATCATCACTTTCCTGATTGCCGAGCCGCTCCGCAATTTGGGCAAATACACTTTTGCGGATGTTGTGTCATTCCGTCTTGGCCAGACCGAAATCCGTATCCTCGCGGCTTGCGGGACGCTGGTGACGGTAGCGTTCTATTTGATCGCGCAAATGGTCGGCGCCGGCAAACTCATCCAGCTGCTGTTCGGGCTCGACTATTGGATGGCCGTCGCGCTCGTCGGGGCACTGATGATCATCTACGTCACGTTTGGCGGCATGGTCGCGACCACATGGGTGCAGATCATCAAGGCCTGTCTCCTGCTCGCCGGTGCGACCTTCACGGCACTCGCGGTGCTTTGGCACTTCGGCTTCAATGTCGAAAGCCTGTTCAGGAAGGCCGTCGACGTCCATCCAAACGGGATTGCGATCATGGCACCGGGCGGCCTGATCTCCAATCCGCTTTCGGCGATCTCGCTCGGTCTCGCCCTAATGTTCGGCACAGCCGGCTTGCCGCATATCCTGATGCGCTTTTTCACGGTGGCCGACGCCAAGGCGGCGCGCAAATCCGTGTTCTTCGCGACCGGCTTCATCGGCTATTTCTACATTCTCACCTTCGTCATCGGCTTTGGCGCTATCACGCTCGTGTCGACCAATCCGCAGTTCCTCGATGCGGATATTCTCGAGAAAACCGGGAGCACCGTGGCTGCCCTCAAAGGCGGTTCGAACATGGCGGCGATCCACCTTGCCGACGCCGTCGGCGGCAATCTCTTCCTTGGCTTCATCTCAGCCGTGGCATTTGCAACGATCCTCGCGGTCGTGTCCGGCCTCGCCTTGGCCGGGGCCTCGGCCATCAGCCATGATCTCTATGCCACGGTAGTGAAAAAGGGCAGGGCCGACGAGCGGAGCGAAGTCGGGGTCTCGAAGATCGCCACGATGTTTTTAGGCATGCTGGCAATTGTCCTCGGAATTGTCTTCGAAAACCAGAATGTCGCGTTCATGGTTGGCTTGGCTTTCGCGATCGCCGCTTCGTGCAACTTTCCTGTGCTGTTCCTGTCCATATTCTGGAAAGGTTTGACGACGCGCGGCGCGTTGGCGGGGGGATTTCTCGGACTTGTGACTGCGCTCGCGGGCGTCGTTCTGTCGCCTGCGGTGTGGGAGGTGACGCTCGGCCACCCGAAGGGATCGTCGCCTTTCCCCTTTGATAATCCGGCGCTTTTTTCGATGGCGGCCGCGTTTTCCGGCGCTTGGTTGATCTCGAAACTCGACACGAGCGCCCGCGCGACGCGCGAGCGAGCCGCGTTCGACGCCCAATTTGTACGCTGCCAAACGGGCATTGGCTCGAGCGACGCTGTCGCGTATTAAGTGCACAGTGGTGCCTGGATCTCCGGGAGCCCCGAAAATCCTGAGGCACATTGGTTGCGGCTTCCGACCGATCCGATGGTGAGGCTCCGTCGGCCTGTTCGAGGAAAGCGAAAGCGACGAGGACAGCCATGCCGAACGCCTTCGATGCCAGCAATCCGCCTTTCGATCGCCTGCTGCCTCAGGAAATCGACTTGCTTCGCGCAGCGCTCGATATCCAGTATTTTCAGCCACAAGAAATCATTATCGCGCCCGGTTCGCTGGCTGAGTCACTCTATGTTGTCATCAAGGGATCTGTGGAGGAGCACGCCGACGGGGAGGTCGAGGCGCTGCTTGGGCCGCGCGACACGTTCGACAGCCGCGCTCTCGTCCAAGGCAATAACACTCAGTCTTTTGTCGCACGGGAGGAAACACTTTGCTACCTCATCCCGCGCGCACTCGTGCTTTCGCTCGTCCAGAAGAACCCGCGCTTCGGATCGTTCTTCTACTTAGATATTTCGCGCAAGCTGGATGCTGTCGCGCATGAAGAGGACGAGAGCCGGTTCGGTACGTTGATGCGCGCACGCGTGAAGGACCTGCTGATCCGTCCGGCAAGTTTCATCAACGCCGACGATTCGATCGAGACCGCGGCGCATCGCATGAGCGGGTCAGGCTTCAACACTCTCTTTGTTCGTGATGGGACGCGCGTCGGCATCATCACCGGGATGAACCTGTCCAAGGCGGTGGTGCTCGAGCGCGTGCCGATAGATGCCCCTGTCCGCGGCCTCACCCATTTCGAAGTGATCTCCCTCAATCTCGATGATTTCGTCTATTCGGCGCTGATCCTGATGACCAAGCACAACAAGCGCCGCATCGCCGTTCACGACGGCAATGCCTTTGTCGGGGTCATCGAGGACATCGACGTTTTGAGCTTTCTCGCCGGCAATTCCCAACTCGTCGCCGAACGCATCGATCGAGCGACTGATACGGCGGAGCTTGCTATCGCGGCTGCGGGCATCAGCGATCAAATTCGAATCCTCCGCCGCCAAGGCCTCAAAGTGGAGGTCTTGGCCGAGATCGTTTCCGACCTCAACCGGCGGCTATTCGCCAAGCTGTTCGAGATTCTGACGCCACCTCCGCTCCGCCAAAAAATGTGCCTGATCGTTATGGGCAGCGAGGGTCGGGGCGAGCAGACCTTCCGAACCGATCAGGACAATGGGCTCATCCTGGCCGAACCCATCGACGAAACGGTCTTGAACCAATTTCGCACCGCATTCAGCGACGCGCTGCGCCTGTTCGGTTTCCCGCCGTGTCCCGGCAATGTGATGGTCAGCAACCCATTCTGGTCCAGATCCATGACCGACTATGTGGCCGATTTTCGCAAGTGGGTGGCGCTGCCCGACATCGATTCATTCATGAACGTCGCCATCTTCTATGACGCCGATGCGGTAGCCGGCGAAACGGCCCTGCTGCATCAAACCAAGGCCGCGCTTGTCGATGCCGTGCACGGCGAGGATGCCTATCTCTCTCACTTCGCCCGTGCCGTGGAGGCCTTTCCAACGCCAATCGGATTTTTCAACAATCTGATCACCGCAGAAGGCGAAGGCAATGCCGTCGATCTCAAGAAAGGAGGTCTCTTCCCGACCATACATGGCGTCCGCGCCCTCGCCTTGGAGAAAGGAATTACGGAGACCAGCACGGATCAGCGTATTAACAAGCTCGTCGAGCTGGGGGTGCTGAAGAGCGACTTCGGCCGTGAATTGACGCAAGCCTTTCGTTTCCTCCTGGCGCTAAGATTGGATAGCCAATTGTCGGCTGCGGCGGGGAGTTCCGGCACCCTGACGAAGCCTGGCGGTCTATCTGCGATGGAGCGTGACCTGTTGCGCGACGCCTTTAAGGTCGTCAAGCAATTTCGCGAAATCCTGCGGTTTCATTTCAAGCTCGGGATGTTCTGAGATGATCACGCGTTGGCTCAAACGTCTCTTTCACCTGATGAGCATTACGGACCAGTCATACCACTTCCTGTTCGAGCCGGGGCCGTCGGATGAAGTCGTCGCAATCGATTGCGAAACCACCGGCCTCGACCCGAGGACCGATGAGATCATCACGATCGCGGCGGTCAAGATCCGCGGGCGAAAAATCCTCGCCAGCGAACACTTCAAAGCGGTCACTCGACCTGACGTGGAGATTGCTCCTGCGGCGATCAAGTTGCATAGGCTGCGCAAGGTCGATGTCGCGCATGGCCGCCGATTGCGTCAGGTCCTGCCTGAATTCCTCCACTTCATTGGTGGCCGGCCGCTGGTCGGCTATTATATCGATTTCGATGTGGGGATGATCGACAAGCACCTGATCTGGTTCGCCGGCATTGAATTGCCCAACCGGCTGATCGAAGTCTCGAAGCTCTATTACGAACGCAAATATGGCGATGCGCCGCCGGGCACGGTGATCGATCTTTCCTTCGCAGCGATTGTGAAGGACCTTGGCATCCCGATGCTCGAACAGCATGATGCGCTCAACGACGCTCTGATGACCGCAATGATGTATGTCGCGCTGCGCGATCTGAAGGAACGCGGGATCCGCATCCCGCGTCAGCGCATACAAGAGTTTATCGCGCCGACGGGGGCTTAGGGCTCTTGGTCAGCGTGCCGGAGCTGGCATCGAGCGAAGCGACGATCGAGGCCGAGATATTGGGTATGAAGGCAGTGCCCGCGACCTGGCGCGGAATTTTTTGCCTTGGGGGATTTCGCCGCGCTGGTGCCGGAGAGGCCCACTCAAAGCGGCAATGTCAGCCGATTACCTTCTCTGTGCAATCTTGCTATTTCACTATTTCATGCCCCGCGCGAAGCTAACCGGCTCCTATGATACGCATAAAAGATTGTAAACCCTCTTCACCTGCGATTTCTACGAGGTCTGCCTTGTTGAAGATCCCGACGGTCTGGTTTGTTCCAAGCCATTTCCTCCTATTTTTTAGCGCAGCCGCTAACCTCTTAGATCCGTTATCGGACATGCTCTTGAAGAAATTCAGTAATTTCTCAAGCACTTCCGGAAAATTTTCCACTATAATGTGCTCATCATCCTTCGGAAAATAAACGTCTTTCAAATCTAGTCCACGAAACTCTGTCCAGCGTAACCTAGCGCGACTGAGATCAATCCTGGCCATCCTGTTCTCAGGAAAATTTTCCCCTTTGAATCCTTTTCTGCAGAATATAACCTCACGCAGCTCTCCCTCAAATGCACAGTCAGTAAAATTACTGGATTGAAAATCTACCTTATCAAGTTTGGTGTTCGTAAATTTACAGCCCGTAAATCCTGCGGCTACATATACTGTCTTACGAAGATCTGCTGAGGTAAAATCCACATCGTTGAATAAATTCATTTTACCTTCTTGAACACCTCCTAAAAGGGCGCCACGAAGATCGGCTGATCGAAAGCTTACATTCGAAAAACTTGTGCCCCAGATACGCAGATCGTGCAGTCTACATCCATCAAATACACAGTCGCTCACATTGCAATCAAATAGTCGGAGCCCGGTAAGCTGCGAAGACGAAAAGTCTAACGATCGCCAATTCGCCCCCCGTATTGTCGTAAGACCCCCTAGAGTTGTTACATTCACCATAACAGTCCGAGCCGCCCCGACCGCACGAGGTTCTGGAACATGCAAGTTACGGAGATCCAGACGGCCGTCTTTGGTACCAACATCGAGGCCCTGAAGGCTCTTACCGCGGGTTAGTCGCTCCCAAATCTCAGCCTGCATGTCAGTCATCACTGCCCATAGAAAAGAGGGGTTCCTGCGCCAAATCCCGGTGTATATCTGCCGACATGACTCGCCCATTGTCCCTGGCCGCCGTCTTCGGCACGCTCGCGGTCTTGCTGCGCATAATCCGTCGTAATCCCGTACGTAATCCCGTGATTCGTCCAGTGCCTTACCCGCTCGCAAGAGATGCGGCCTGATGACAAGAAGTCGGAGATATTTGATCAATGGCGGGTCTGGTCTGGTTGTTCGTCCAGGATGCGCTCGACGGCGCTCTCCAGGATCATTTCGAATTCCTTGATCTGTTGCGGTGAAGCCCCGAGACCGGCGAGGTGCGGGGCGGACGACGCAATGCCGCGCAGATATTCGCGCAGCTGATCCTCGAATGCACCATCGACAAAAATCTCATAGTTCAATTGCGGTGCACAGTCATAAACCCTCTCTTTCTTTCGTAATTTCGACCGCGCCGGATAACGCTCCCGCATGCCCAGCGGCATGGCGATCGGCACATAGCGCAGTTTCCCTTCGAGGGTCGCAAGACTGGAAGCCGCGAACGCGGTGTTGAGAAAGGGCTCGACACACCGCCGCGCTTTATCCAAAGCCGCATCGGCAGGTTGATGAACTTCAGCAGAGGCTCGGAATTCCATCCCCCCTCCTATCGCGTGATTTGGTTGAGCCGTCTCAAAGCATCATAGGCGGTACTCGCCACCCGGCCGATCGGATCGGTTACGCTCGCAAGCCGATCGTCGCCGTCATAGGCATAACGCGTCACGTTGCCGTTGGCATCGGTCGCCGTCGCGAGCTTGCCGGTCAATGAATAGCTCGCGCTCGTTTGGCGCAGCAGAATGCCGCCGGTGCTCTACCGCCAGGTTACGATGGAGGAACTCAGTGAGAGATTTGACCCGAAGGCTCATCGGTAGGGGATGCCAACTCTGCGTCCAATGCGGCCGTGATCCGCTTTAGGGTTTTGAGCCGATCAATCCCCTTATCCTGCTGATAAGAGTTCGCAATATGCCTTGCTAGGTCAGCCAGCATGATTCCCCAGGCCGCTGGATCATCCCACACGCCAGCTCTCAGGCTCACGTGTTGACCTTTATTGGCCACCCATACCCGTAGGAGTTCGAAGGATTTTGGGTCATTGATCGCCGCATTTGGGATTAGCAATTGGTCGATGTCAGCCATTAATCACCCTGTATAAACGGCTCCAAATTCTTCTCGCCTGTGGGAATAATGCCGACGATTCCGGAAGGAGATTCGAGACAGGTGTTTTTGGTGTATCAAGGCTTTACGGTGAAGGGTTGTGACAACGACAATCTTGGCACATCGATGCCGGTCGGGGCGCCGTTCACCCCATCACCGTAATTCCTGGTTCTGGTAATTTCGATTCTGGATAACTTGTTCAGGTTTCATTTGAACGCGCACCAATCGAGGAAAGCGCTTTTTTAGCTTCACGTCGTATCCACGGAGTCTTGTGATTCAAGAAAGACGCGATATTTGTTTCAGCTCTGGTTGTTCCGATTTTTCCCAGTGTCATGATAGCGTGACCTGCCACGTCGGGATCAGCCAGGAGATCGATCAAAGCGCTTTCGATCCGTTCGCCACCTTTGTTTGCCAGACCTAAGACAATCATCTGTCTCGTGGTCCCATGCCGTCTGTTACGCACGATTTCGAGGAGCTGATCAAAATATCTGTCAGTGGCTACCACCGAAAGCGCGTTCCCAATCGCCCACCGCAGTGAATCGTTTCCAGAATTATCTAAGGAAAGATACAGATCAATTAACGGCTTTTCAGCCAAGTCTGCCGCCCACGGCACAGTGAGGGCGCGTACTATCGCTTCCCTTACCTTGTCATTGTCAGTCTTTGTGAGCCATGATGTTAGTAACGGTATTACCGTTTTGTATTTCTTTCCGCTCTCTCGTAGCTGATCTAACGAATTGACCTGTATGCCAATTGATCGAAGATCATCAAGAACAGGACGGCTGTTCAGTTCAAAGTCTGCAATTGCTCTTGCGCGCGCAGCGTTTTTTGAGACGACACGGGCTCGATAATCTGGGTCTTTTTGAAGAGAGCCCATCAGTTCTGCTGCTGTCTTCGGCGGTTTTTGGGAGGAGCGAATCATTGTTAAGGTCCTGGAAGGTTCCGAAGTGTAATATTGCCTGATGCGATTTCATTCTGTAACGGTCCGCTCAGGGTTGTGCTTGGACTTGGACGCACCGTGAGCTGAAATTGAAAGCCGTTTTGCTGTGCGAATAGAATGAAGTCGCGAAGTTGGCTTGTGTAGGAGAGATAGCCAACATTCTTGACCTCTCCGATAATTTGGCTGCTTTCGTTTAATACATCCGGAATTCTATATGCTGCCGTTCCAGTGAGAGACGGGATTCGCTGGGTATTTGCTATAATTCCTGCAGCCTCTTCGCCGGCCTGTCCAAGCTGCTGCGCTAGAGTTGTTCCGCTCGCTAATTCGTCAGCAACCCCGTAAAGGCGGAGAGCCGAAAAAGCCTCTCCAGCGGCCGTGCTGGAGAGATCGAATCCAACTACGCCGCTGCGAACGGAATAATACGCACCCGGATCGCAAGCAGCTCCACACAGGCGCAATGCCTCGCCCAATCCGACACGCAGCCCTGCTTGCGAACTCGTGAAATAATTGATGACAGTACAATTCTCGCCGCACCAAC
>JBKQHN010000097.1:0-7043 GCA_052148755.1 Beijerinckiaceae bacterium
CAAAGGCGCCGCAAACGCTGAACTGGTCGGGTGCTGTTGCGCGTCTATATCACGCCACCTTGTTTGCCGGCCTGACATCCGCTGCGAGTCACATATGCCCATGTTACATGTCCTTGGGCATGGGCTAGCCCGAATTTCTCATACTCGCCATGCTCTGCATCGACCGGCAGGTGAGGCCGAGCCAACGGCCCCCTCGGACTTCAGGCGACATGCGCCTCGGCGGCGCGGCGCGCTTCGTTCTTGATTCGCTCCACCATGGAACGCACGCCATTGCTGCGCTGGGGCGTCAGATGCGCCGAAAGACCGAGATCCCGGAACACAGGCTGGGCGTCGGTCGCGATGATTTCGGACGGCGTCTTGCCCGAATAGATCGCCAGCGCGAGAGCGACGAGCCCGCGCACGATGTGGGCATCGCTGTCACCCTTGAAAGTGATGATCGGTTCGCCGGGCCCAGTAGCGTTTACGCTCGTCTCGAGCCAAACCTGACTGGCACAGCCCAAGACTTTGTTGGCGGCCGTGTGTGCGGATTCGGGCAAAGGTTCGAGCGTTCGGCCAAGCTCGATCAGATAGCGATAGCGATCTTCCCAGTCGTCGAGATAGTTGAAGTTTTCGATGATCTCTTCGAGGTTCATGACGATCCGTGAGGGCTAACGCCGCAGTCGATGAACGAAATGCGGCAAGACGCGAGCTCGGAATAGACTTGGACGCGCCATCAACTGCTGACAATGCGCCCCGGCCCATGCCAGGGCCGGCGTGGCACCTGTTCTATAAATTGGTCGCTCCTTGGCATAATTACAGGCCCAGCGCCGTCAGATCCAGCCGATCGCGGTCGATGGGGCACCCCGTGCGTTGAAGCAGCAGCTTCCGCCGATCCGCGGAATAGGTGTTAGCGGGGCCGAAGCAAGTTCTTTGCCGGAAGCTCTGACAAGCCTTCCGGGCTAGCCCTTGCTCGCGCGCCCCGCATGCGACCGGGATTCTTCCGGGCGAGCGAGTTTTTCCGACGCAGTGCGTTCGCTCAGAGCCTGGCGGCTCGGCCGTGGCGGCGGCAGAGGAACCTGCGCGGCCGCGGCAGCCTCGACCGCGCTCGGTTCTTGTACGAGATCCGACAGTTTCGCGGCTATGCTGAGGCACTCGGAAGGTTGCTTTGTGCAATGCTCCGCCACCCGCGTCTCGACCTGCCCTATAGCCCTGGCGATGACGCCTTGCACCGCCTGAGAGAATTGCATGACTGGCGCCTCCCGGCGCTCCGCCTGATCCTGGGTAAAGATCATTGTGTAAACGATCGTCAACCAAATCACGCATCGGATCGGAAAGAACATGATTCGCCCCATTTCACCATTGGCGTCGCGTCAGAACTTGCGGCCATCGGCCACGTTCGCCTCTTCTCTAGCGCAGTCACGTAAAATCCGTTCTTTGATTTCCGTGCAAATCGCAACAGCCTTGTTAAGTCTTTAGTCAGCATAGCACACGACAAAGACGGGCGCTCGGCGACAAGAGCTTCTAAACCATAGACCCAAGTTTTGCCATGGATACCCCCGCGGCAGAGCCCGCAGCCGGCCTTTTCAATCGTTTTTCGGCGCGTTCTTTAGGGTTCACTTAGGACCCGCCTGTAATTTCTGCTGCCAAACGAAACCGTTTTCGTTCAACGATGGGTTCGCCGTCGCGGCGGGTGGAGTGCAGCGTTTTGGGTTTGCTGTTGAGCCTTGCAAGGCAGATCACGGCCCTCGTTCATCTGGACGTCTTCGCGCGTCCGTCCGAAAGAGTGCGCCACGAAGCCTTCATTTTGCGCCAGCTCGTGTCCTCGCTCGCCATCATGGCTGTCGCACCGCTGTTTCTCGCCTGCTACGGCGCACCGGCTCCTTGGCACGCTCTCGTGTTTGCTTGCGGCATCCTGCCGCTCTGTGCCGTTGTCCTCGTCTCGCGCACGGGCAATTTGATACTGGCGCAAAGCCTCAGCATGACCGGCTTCATCGGCGTGGCGACGACACTTGCCGTTGGCGGAGGTGAAGCCTGGCAAATGGCTCTCGCCTGGGTGGCGCTGGCTCCCTTGGAAGGTGTGTTCTCGCAGAGTCGCCGACTCGTTTTCGTCGGCATGGCGCTGGCGATCGTGAGCCTCGCCAGCCTTGCCTCGGCAGCAGCCTTGGGCTGGCTCAACCTCGGCACTTCAGCCTTGCATGGCCTGCTTCTGATTGTTCTGGCAACCCTCTACGCAAGCCTGATCGCCATCGGGATCCTCGCTCGACAGCGCGACCAGATATTGGCCAATGGAACGCTGAGCGCGCGCCAGAATGCAATCTACGAGGCGGTGGGCGATCTCATCGTCCATCACGATGCGAAGGGCGCCGTGGACTATGTCGGCCGCAATTGTGAACCCTTGTTCGGCCTGCCGGCGCACACGCTCATCGGCCGCGGTTTGTTCGAGCATATTCACGTCGCAGACAGGCCGGCATTTCTCAAGGGCATCGCCGAAGCGGCCAATAGTTTGGCAACCGTGCATACGACGCTACGCCTTCGCGTCGCTGCAAATCCGGCGGGCGGCGGGAATCGCGGCGAGCCCAGCTTTCGCTGGATCGACATGCGGGCGCGGCGGATCGGTCCGCCCGTGTGCGAGCCCGCAGCCGGAGCCTCACCCGTCATCACGATACTTCGCGACATCACGGACGCCAGGCACCAGAGCGAGGAATTGGAAGCGGCGCGCGCCGCACTGGAGGAACAAAATCAGTGGAAAGACCAGTTCCTCGCTAATGTAAGCCATGAATTGCGCACGCCCCTCAATGCGATCATCGGCTTTGCCGAAATGCTCGGCAATCCACAATTGACACCCCCGCTTCCCGAACGCCGGCGCGAATATGCGGAGATCATTCAACAGTCCGGACAACACCTTTTGGCTGTCGTCAATTCGATCCTCGACATGTCGAAGATCCAATCGGGCACATTCGACATCACGCCGGAGCATTTCGACATCACGCCGCTCGTCGATTCGTGCTGCGACATGGTCAAGCTGAAGGCGTTGGAGAACGCCATCGAACTGGTGCACGCCTTTCCGCCGAAGCTCGCCGAAGTCGTCGGCGACAAGCGGGCCTGCAAGCAGATTCTGATCAACCTGCTGTCGAACGCGGTGAAATTCACCCCGGCGCGCGGGCGCGTGACGGTCAATATCCGGCCGGACGGCAATTATCTTTTGATCAGCGTATCGGATACGGGCATCGGCATTGCGGCGCGCGATCTTGTGCGCCTCGGCGACCCCTTCTTCCAGGCCGGCGCGTCTTACGGCAGGCCTTATGAAGGCACCGGCCTCGGTCTTTCCGTCGTGCGCGGTCTCGTCGGGCTGCATGGCGGCACGATGTCGGTGGAAAGCGAGCCCGGCAAAGGCACCTGTGTCAGCGTTCGTCTGCCGCTCGACTGCCGGCAAAGCGCCAGCGCAAAGAATCGGTCGGCCAAGATCGAAACGATTTCGCGCCGGTCGCGCCTCGATGAGGCGAAACATTTCAACAACGACATGATGGTGAAGAAAATTGCGTGAAGCTCTTGCCCGCAGCGACCATGATTTCGTTCTCAGCGAGCCACGCTCGCGCAGCGCCAAGCCTCGCTCGGGGGCGAGCGGCTTCTTGCTCGGCTGTTTCCGGTTGGCCTATCGCGCCGCCGCTTATCCGAACCGGGTCGCTGCCGCCTTGCTCCTCGCGATCCTGATCGCGATCCTGATCAACGCGCTGGTTTTCCAAAGCAGCCGCCATCCGGCCCCTTTGTTCGGCAGAAGCATCCCTTTTCCGGCCGCAACCGAGAGACCCGATCCGGCTCTCGCAGCAAGCGCCGATCCGGAAAGCCAAAAGCCCGCGCATGACCCGATCACCCAGCTTCTCAAGGCCGGCATTGCGCCACACCCGGCCCCGCCGGCAAGTCCGCCGACAAGCCTTCGCAAGCAGGTGAACCCGGAGACAAATGTGAGCGAAGCAAAACCGGCACAAGTCCGCGACCCGATCTCGCAGCTCCTGAAAACGAAGGAACCGCAGCAGCTGAGCGCGACGGAGCCGAACAAGACCGTACTCGGCGTCCAGCGCGCGCTGGTCAAGCTGGGCTTCGTCCTCAAACCCGACGGTGTCAACGGCGCCGCAACCCGCCAAGCGCTGGAACAATTCGAGCGCGATCGCGGCCTGCCCGTGAAAGGCGAATTGACGGCGAAAGTCTTGCACGAACTCGCCGCTCAATCCGGCCAGGCGATCGAATAGAGCGCAACGCCGAAAAGCTTCCGGCTTTTCGGATAAGATCATTCATTGCCGGGACAAGCCCCATAGGGGCTAAGATAAGCGCGGCGCGGGGGATAATTTGCAAGGCTCGCGCGGTGGACTTTTTCGGCGCAAGGCCGGATAAGCAGCTGCTGCAACCGCGTTCGATCAAAAGAGCCAACAGCTTTGCTCACGCGCAACGCCCTTCACCTGAGCTTATTGCCGCAATTCGGCGCGCCGCCGGTCGAATGGCAAATATTCGACGGCCTCGTGCCCTATGAAGAAGCGGTCGCGCTCATGGAGGCCCAGGCCGATGCGGTCGCCGCCGGCCGCGCCGACGAAGCCGTCTTTCTTCTCGAGCACCCGCCTCTTTATACGGCCGGGACTTCGGCCCGCGCCGGCGACCTCGTCGATGCCCGTTTTCCCGTCCACACGAGCGGCCGCGGCGGCCAATTCACCTATCATGGCCCCGGCCAGCGTATCGCCTATGTCATGCTCGATTTGAAACGCCGCAGGCCGGATGTCCGTGCCTTCGTCGCTGCGCTCGAGGCCTGGATCATCGCCAGTTTGGCTGCTTTCAACGTGACAGGCGAAAGGCGCGAGGATCGTGTCGGGGTCTGGGTCGCGCGGCCTGAGAAACGCCGTGGGCCGGCCGGCGAGATGGCCGAGGACAAGATTGCCGCCATCGGCATTCGCATGCGCCGCTGGGTCTCGTTCCACGGCATCGCCGTCAATGTCGCGCCGGATCTGTCGCATTTTTCCGGCATCGTGCCGTGCGGCATCAGCGAAGCCCATTATGGCGTCACGAGTTTCGCCGATCTCGGTTTGATCGTCAGTCTGCCCGAGGTCGATCGGGTTTTGCGCCGCGAATTCGAGACGATCTTCGGCGCGACGGTCGATGCCGGGCTAGGGGATTCGCCCCCCGTTTAGGGTAACGGGGGGTAGCCGGTCAGCAAGTGTCGATATGACCAGCTATAGAGGGTGGGGCGTGTAGCCAACAGGACCGACAGTTCAGGCCAGGGGACAGCACCGCACGACGGACAGCAGCGCCGACGCGCGCGACCCGCAGCGAGCGCAAGCGAGCTGCGATCGTGCTCAACGGCTTTTTGGTCCTCGAATTTCCGCAATTCGTTTTCCGTTTTTTCCGATCGCAGATTTTTGAAATCGCGAGATTTCAAAAATCTGAAAATCTGAAAATAAAAATCCAAAAAATCGCTCAACAAAACCAAAAAGCAGGGCAGTGAGGCCATCAACAGCGAACCAGCGTTTCCGGCATCACCCCCAAGTGCCTATCTTTCCTCAGTTGTCGGCGGGTTAAAGCCGAGACTGCCAGATGGTTATTTGCACGAGAATTGCGACTCACTTGTCTTGCTGCACTGTGTTGCCTGAACATCTTGAAGGAAGACGCCGCATTTTGTGTAGCAACAAATCAAGCGTTTCATGCCATTTGGAAGGTCTAGCATGTTTCCGCAGCTGCTGTTCGGTTGGAACGTGTTGCCAGTCATCAATCCGCCGTTGTGTTCCCAGGCGCCGATCGTTTTTTGTGCGGGCGTGCAGTAAATCGTGTTGGCAGCCGGACAGGTATAATCCACAGCCTCCGCACCACCCGCTGAGCCCAAAAGCGTCAGGATGAATGTGAAGGCCATAAAATGAATCTTGCTCATAGTCGTGTCCTCCGGTTGACCGCGGTGCCGCGGTTCTGCGACAGCGAGTTTAATGAAATCGGACCTAAGATGCCATTAGTTCACAGTGACCCGATGGCGAAAAGGTTCGAGGTTTTTCTGCGATACAAAATGACGCGGATGGACAGCTCCTACTAAAGTTTGTTCGCGGGACAGGGCGCCTTGAACTGATAAGTACGCCGTTTTTCAGCGATAACCCGAGGCAGCGTGCCGATGAACTGAGCGAACGAACAGGACACTGGGCGAGGACCGCTTATGGCGCATCTCGGAAGTGGCCGGATGTCCGACTTGGGTCCGTAATGCGCAGCAAAGCGGACGTCCGCCAACCCCCAGGATTTATGTGTTCATGCCGTTAGCCCGCTGGCCCAGCGGTGGGAAATGGCTCAACAGAGCCATCTTTCATACGTCGCAGAATAATGAGGTTTCTGCGACGCCCCGGTCACAATGCTAGAGCGAACTTCACACCGTAGCGAGCAGATGAAATCCCCCTGCGCGACCGGCTTCGGCGAGTGCCGAGCGATCGGTGTCTTCGACGTCGACCCGGCTGACTTGCGCGCCGCGCGGGCCGCGCCAGCAGGCCGCACACATTTGCGCGACCGCTTGCGAATGTCCGGCAAAAACCGCTTCTACATCGCCGCCTCTGCGGTTTCGAACGAAGCCGGCGAGCCCTAAAGCCGCGGCCTCCCGCTGCGTCCAGGCGCGATAGCCGACACCTTGGACAAAGCCGCCGATCCGGACACGCACGATACGCTGTTCGATTGGCATGGGACACCCGATCGCAAGAAGTGCCGGCGCCCGCGAGCACGGCTCGACCGCGCATGTCCGGCGCGGCGCGAGACTAGCGGCCTCCGCCAATCACATTGCATGGAATTTACGATGCGGACCAGAGGTCCGCGCTCCGGACCGCGGACCTCTGGTCCGCATAAAACCCGTCAATTTGACTGAATCGGGCCGCTAAACCCCAATATTGTCGATGAGACGCGTCTTGCCGAGCTTTGCCGCCGCAAGCAAGCGAACCGGACCTGCGCCGATTGCTGCGACAGGTGCGAGCGTATCGGCATGCCGCGCTTCGACATAGTCGACGCCGAACCCAGCTGCCGCAAGCGTCGTGCGCGCCTTCTCAAGCGCTGTCTCGAAG
>JBKQHN010000098.1:0-43188 GCA_052148755.1 Beijerinckiaceae bacterium
ACATGCCGTCGCGTCGAGCCATCGCCTCCGGAAGGACTCAATCAATCGATTGAGAATACGCTCGAAATCAACGGCTTGGAGCATGTTCCGAGGAGCCGGGTCTGTCAACGTCCGCGCAGCCTGCCGCACGGCCAAACTTCAGATCTGTTCGACCTCGGTGACCGAGGGTACATAATGGCGAAGCAGGTTCTGGATCCCGTGCTTCAACGTCGCCGTCGAAGAGGGACAGCCCGAACATGAGCCTTTCATCGCGAGATAGACGATTCCGTCGCGATAGCCGCGGAACTTGATGTCGCCGCCATCGCCGGCCACGGCGGGCCGTACGCGTGTTTCGATCAATTCCTTGATGGTCCCGACCGTTTCGGCGTCTTCCGGCGCAAAGAACTCGTCTTGCTCGGTGAGCGGGTCGGCTGTTGCGCCGTCGGAGAGAAGCGGCGCGCCCGACATGAAATGTTGCATGATGACGCCGAGAACGGCAGGCTTCAATTCACCCCATTCGACGGCGGTCTTCGTCACGGAAATGAAGTCGGCTCCGAAAAACACACCGCCCACGCCGTCGATTTCGAATAGCGCCTGCGCCAGCGGCGATTTGGCGGCGCCTTCCGGGGCGCGAATGTCGAGTGTACCGGATAACATGACCGGCCGGCCGGGCAGGAATTTCAAGGTGGCGGGGTTAGGCGTAGCTTCAGTCTCGATGAACATGGGTGTCTCCCAATCTGCCGGGTCAAGGCCGGAGATGGTTACAATGCAGAGCATTTCTAAAATAGGGTCTCAGAGGGCGGTCCTGCAAGCGGGAAACGCGTGCAGAACCCGAGAGTGCGGCAATAGCCGTTATTTAGGCAGAGTTTTCCGCACCGGGCTCTCCCGCATTGCCGGCACGAGCGCGCGGAGCGACGGGTCTTTGGAAAAGACGCGGTCGCAATCCGCGGTGACGCTTTGGTTTGACATTTCCTTGACGTCGGCCTGGCGGGCCGTTTTAACTCCCGCGGCGGCTATTTCAGCCAGATGGGGACGCAAGGCTTTGCCAACACATTCCACGCATCTCACGCAAGCGAAAACGGCAGCACTTGATAAACGCCGCAAGACCCGGTTTGGCGACCACGCCCGCTTCATTCGGACCTGGTTGGGTAAGCCTTTGGTCATAGGCGCCGTTTCGCCTTCGGGGCGAGATCTTGCGCGAACCATGGCAGCGGCGATCGATCTCGATGGAAAAGGTCCGATCATCGAACTCGGTCCGGGAACCGGCGTCGTCACGCAAGCCCTGCTCGAACGCGGCGTGCCGCCCAGCCGCCTCATTCTCATCGAATATGACCAGGATTTCTGTACCTTGCTCGCGTCGCGCTATCCCGGCGTCCGGATTGTCCAAGGTGATGCCTATGCGATTGCGGCACGCCTGCAGGGCGTGCTTGAAGGTCCCGCCTGTGCCGTTGTATCGAGCCTGCCGCTGTTGACGAAGCCGGAGCGCTTGCGCTTGAATTTGCTCAAACAGGCCTTCGATCTGATGCAGCCCGACGGCTGTTTCGTGCAATTCACCTATAGCATCGGCTCGCCTATGCCGCGCAAGGCCAATCCCGTCGCTGTGAAGGCTGAGGTCTCGCCGCGCATTTGGCGCAATCTGCCGCCGGCGCGCGTCTGGCTCTATCGCAAGGCTGAGGCTCAGTCGCATTCGCCGGTGTTCAAAGCTGGCACAGGCGGCGTAGACCGTTTCGAACGCCACGCCGAAAAGCTCTATCTCGGCCTCAAGAAAGAGGCGAGGGCGGTGAAACTGCGGCGGCAGCGGGTGGCCAAGGCGCGGTTGCGCAGCGGCCCTGCGCGACCGGGCACCCCGACGCAAAGCCGATGAGCCGGGACACTCCGAGCGCCGCGGAGCGCCTGATCGTAGCGCTCGATTTTGCCGATCCGCATGAGGCGGCCGATCTGATCGTGCGCATCGGCCCCGGCGTGTCATTTTTTAAGATCGGGATGGAACTTGCCTATGGCGGCGGCCTCGAGCTTGCAGAGAGCCTGGTCGATCAGGGCAAACAGGTCTTTCTGGACCTCAAGCTGCACGACATCCCCAACTCCGTGACGCGCGCGACACGCCAGGTCGCTCGGCTCGGCGTCCGGTTTCTGACGATCCACGCCTATCCGCAGACGATCGCCGCGGCGAAAGCCGGAGCGGCGGGTTCGGGCCTGCAACTGCTTGGCGTCACCGTCCTCACTTCCTATGACGAGCAGGATCTCGCGGCGGCGGGATATGGGCTCGGCTTACGCGATCTCGTCGCGCGCCGCGGCGAGCAGGTCAAGGAAGCCGGCATAGACGGGCTCGTGCTTTCGGCGGAGGAAGTCGCCGCCGCGCGAAAAGCGCTCGGCCCCGACATGATCCTCGTCACGCCCGGCATCCGGCCTGCCGGTGCCGAAAAAGGCGACCAGAAACGCGTCAAAACGCCTTATGAGGCCATTGCTGCCGGCGCCGATTATCTCGTTGTCGGCCGGCCGATCAGTGAGGCCGCAGACCCGCGCGGCACGGCGCAAGCCATCATCGCCGAAATTTCGGCGGCACTGGCAAGCCAAGGCAGATAGGACGGTTCCAACTCAGGCCCTCACTTGGCAATATTGCCAGCAACGCCAGACCGGGGCAACATGAGGCAGAAACTGCCGGCGATCCGGCGAATCTTTGCTGAAGTTTTAGGGGCCTATCGGTTCCTCTTTTTCGTTGACGACCGAGGCCGCCATGAGCGAACCGCTTGCAAATATTCTGCCCGGCATGACCGGCCGGGCCGAGGTCGTCGTCACCCGTGAACTGACGGTCGGCGGCCATGTGGCGGGAATGCCGCTCGTCTATGGCACGCCGATGATGATTTATTTGATGGAGGTCGCCTCGGGCCAAGCTGTCGCCCTGCATCTGCCGCCAGGCTGGGTCACGGTCGGCTCGGAAGTCAACATCCGCCATCTCGCGCCGACGCCGATCGGACGCACCGTCGTTGCGACCTCGCGCGTTGTCGAGACAACCGCGAAAAGCGTTCTGTTCGCCGTCGAGGCGCATGACGGCGACCGCAAGATCGGCGAGGGCACGCATCGACGCGGCGCGGTCAATATCGTCGAATTCATGCGGCGGTTTCCGAGCGCCTGAGCCGTGAGCTGCACGACCCTTTCCCTCCGCATCGGAGACGCACAATGCGCCCATCGTTGTTGATCGCTGTCGCGCTGGTCGTCGTCGCAATGTCCGGATCTTCAAAGGCCGCCGATCTTCAGGTGCAAGAGATCAAGGCCTATCTCTTCTTTTCGAATTCGGGAAAACTGTCCGAAAATATCGTCGGCTCGAAAAAGGAATTTTGGAACACCGGAGCCGGCGACGGCGAAGCCGGCGGTGCAGCCAAAAATGTCTTGGTCGACCTCGTGCTCGCCGGCGAAGATCCGACGCCGCAAGGTGAGATCGCGTCCCTCAAAGTGACGTATCAGGCGCCCGGCCCGCGCGACGTCGTGATCAAGAAGACATACAAGTCTTTCTTCTTCGGACAAAACGGGGTCATCCACGAATCCGTGTTTCTCGAGGACGCCACGTGCGCAACGGTGCAGATCGAGGCGCATGCGGGCAAGTCGTCGAAGACGGCGACACTGAAGTTCCACTGCGGGGAATAGATCGAGATGCGCCTGACTCGGGCCGTGTGTCTACGCCCGTACATCGCCGTAAATCGTCATGCTGGAAGGGAGTCAACGCGCGTTGCGAGGCCGAGAGGCGGGTTGCGATACCGCATCCTCTCGGCCAGATAGCGCCTGCCGCGACTAGGCGGACATCTGGTGCAAGTTGTCGAGACGCCGTTCCTGCTGAGCAATCACGTAATTATAGTCGTCCAGGCTTTCGGGGTCCGTTACGGCGATAATGTTCTTGTTCGTAAGGCGCGTAATCGAGCCCCACAATTTGCGGATTTCGTCGGCAGCCTGCCCCGATCGGTTGATTTCCGTGACGCCTGAACCATAGCGAGCCGCATCCTGAAAATCGACCCGCGAGGAAATCGCTGGGGAGATCAAGCCGCCCATTGCTTCGAGCGCTCTTACGCCTTCCTGGACCCGAACACTCTGTTGCGCAGACGGGCATTGGTTCAGCAGAAAAACACAATCCTTTTCGAAGCCCCTGATGACCTTGCGGGTCATCTCGCCAGCCCACAGGTCGAAAACATTCGGCCGTACCGGAATGATGCAGAGGTCGGAAGCCCTAATCGCAGCCGCCGTCGCAGCGGATTGGATTCCCGCGGTGTCGAGAATGCATAGCGTGACGCCGCTTTCTGCGAGCAGTTCGAGCGTGGGATCGAGCGTCTCGAACGAGACCGGCTCAACGGATATGTCCGCCTTCTTTCGCGTCAGGCTCCATTTCACAAGGGCCCTCTGGGGGTCTAGATCAAGTATAAAGACACGAGTTCCGGCCTCATGGGCTGTAACCGCAAGTGAAGACGCAATCGTGCTTTTGCCGGTTCCGCCTTTTTGCGTGATAAATGAGACTATGAGCATGTTTTCACCATTTTGCTGGAGGATCGAAACGCAAACCGGTCGCTATTTCTACTTACTCTCTAACAAAACAATTTGTATATCGGGTGGCCTGGACCTCGCGTCATGAGTCTGTCATAGTTGTTAAGGATGATTCTCAAACGTTAATGGATCACTAAGAATCGCGCAGAAACGTTGTAATTATTCATGCTCTCGCGGGATGATTGCGAGCGCTTGGGATTGATAGGCCTAGGAGTCTGACGCAGGTGGCGTCGTGGCGCGATCGGCTCCGCGGCGGGCGGTTTCTGCGACATTGTCGCCATCTTCAACCGTGCGATTCGGCGATAATGCCGCCTTATCGCTTATCCCTAGCTTGAGAATTGCTGGCCAAGGCCATCCCAACTTTCCAATCTTGCCCCCGGCGTTTATAAAGCGCGGTTCCAAGGAGCTGCCGCTTCCGTCAGATAAGCGGCAACTCACCCGATCGCCTGCGGCTGGCCGTTTCAGGCATTCACTGGAGCTGAACCATGGGCAAAATGCGCCTCATCGTGGCCGGCGCGGCCGGGCGCATGGGCCGGACTCTCATCAGGACGATCGGCGAAAGCCAGGACGTCGCCCTCGCTGCGGCGCTCGAGGCCCCGCAGTCGGCGGCGCTCGGCCAAGACGCCGGCCTGCTCGCCCAATGCGGTGCATGCGGCATCGAAGTCACCAGCGATGCGCTCGTCGCAGTTGCTGCGGCCGACGGCATTCTCGATTTCACATCGCCGAAAGCCAGCGTCGAACTCGCCGCCCTCGCAGCCCAGGCCCGCATCGTCCATGTCATCGGCACGACAGGATTCTCCGCGGAAGACCTGGCAAAGCTTGAAGCCGCGGCCCGCCACGCCGTCATCATCCGTTCCGGCAATATGAGCCTCGGGGTCAATCTTCTCGCCGCGCTCGTCGAACAAGCCGCCCGTGCGCTCGGCCAGGACTTCGACATCGAAATCACCGAAATGCATCATCGCATGAAGGTCGATGCGCCGTCCGGCACGGCTCTCTTGCTGGGCGAGGCCGCGGCGCGCGCGCGGGGCAGCACGCTCGAGGCTCTGACGCTTCCCGCTCGCGATGGCCATACGGGTGCCCGCCCCATGGGTGCCATCGGTTTTGCTTCGCTGCGTGGCGGCACGGTCGTCGGCGATCATTCGGTGATTTTTGCCGGTCCCGGCGAGCGGCTCGAATTATCGCACAAAGCCGAGGACCGCAGCATCTTCGCGCGCGGCGCGGTGCATGCGGCGGTTTGGGGCCGCGGCCGCAAGCCCGGCCTTTATTCCATGCGGGACGTCCTGGGCCTCGACGCTTGAGTCTCCCCTCCAATCTCTCTTCGGCTTCGAAAGGATCAGAAATGCAACGGCTTCTCGTTCTCGTGCGGCATGGCCAGAGCGAATGGAATTTGAAAAATCTCTTCACCGGCTGGAAAGATCCCGACCTCACCGAACAGGGCATGGCAGAAGCCCATGCCGCGGGCCGCGCCTTGAAGGCCAAGGGCCTCGTCTTCGACCGCGCCTTCACCTCCACGCTGCTTCGCGCGCAACACACGCTGACGATTATGCTGGCCGAACTCGGGCAGGACAATCTGCCGACGACGCGCGATCAGGCCTTGAACGAGCGCGACTATGGCGATCTCGCCGGCCTCAACAAAGATGAAGCCCGCAAGAAATGGGGCGAAGAGCAAGTCCATGTGTGGCGCCGCTCCTATGACGTCTCGCCGCCCGGCGGCGAAAGCCTGAAAGACACGGTCGCCCGCGTGCTGCCCTATTATTGTCAGGAGCTTTTGCCCTCAGTTCTGTCCGGACACCGCGTCCTCGTCGCCGCACATGGCAATTCCTTGCGGGCGCTCGTCATGGTCCTCGACCGGCTGACGCCCGGGACGATACCGAGCCTCGAACTCGCGACCGGCGTTCCGCTCATCTACCGGCTCAATGAGGATTCGACCGTGGCAACAAAGGAAGTGGTGCAAATTTGAATGGCAGCGATTGCCCACAGGCTCGAACACGGGCTTGTCCATGTGCCAGCCTATTTCGACGCGGCTGAGCAAAGCGCGCTCTGCGCCGATGTGCTTTCCGCGATCGCCGCGACACCTTTGTTCGTGCCGCGCATGCCGAATACCGGCAAAAGTTTTTCGGTGCGCATGACGAATTGCGGCGCAATGGGCTGGGTCTCGGATCGCGAGCGGGGCTATCGCTACGAAACGACGCACCCGACGACAGGGAGGGCTTGGCCGGCGATCCCGCCGCTGGCGCTACGCGCCTGGAGCGAACTTGGTCAATACGCGCTCGCACCGGAGGCCTGTCTGATCAATTTCTATGACGCCGCGGCAAATATGGGCCTGCACCAGGACCGCGACGAGGCGGATCTGGCTGCACCCATCGTGTCTCTTTCGCTCGGCTGTTCCTGCGTCTTTCGCTGGCGCGGCCCGACGCGCAGCGGCAAGACGTGCGCAATCGAACTTGTTTCCGGCGATGCCGTCCTTCTCACGGGACCGGCGCGGCTCGCGTTTCACGGCGTCACCCGCATCCTTCCGGCCGGCTCGCCGGCCATCCCGGCTCTGGTGCCGGGTGGTGGACGCTTCAACTTGACGCTGCGGCGGGTGACGAAGGGGCTTACTCCGCCGCCTTCTTGAATTCCGGGAAGCTGCAACGCGGATCGACTTGCACAGGCTCACGCCGGAATTCGACAACATTCGGGCTCGTAACGAACGGCAGTTGCAACGTCTTCCAGACGTCGACGAGCGAATCGACGAGATACGCAACATGGGCATCCGTATGCATCGGAGTCGGCGTGATGCGCAGCCGCTCGGTGCCTCTCTCGACGGTCGGGTAGTTGATCGGCTGAATATAGATGGCGTGGCGTTCGAGCAGCAGATCGGTCGCGGCCTTGCAGCGTTCGGCATCGCCGACGAAAACCGGCACGATATGCGACGGATTGGCCATGACCGGCAGACCCGCGGACGACAGGGCGTGCTTGGTCAGCATGGCTTGGCGTTGGTGCAGGGCGCGCAGATTCGTGCCGTCTTTCAACAGACGCACGGCGGTCGCTGCAGCCGCGGCGACCGGCGGCGGCAAAGCCGTCGTGAAGATGAAGGAGGGCGCGTAAGAGCGCACGGCATCGATGATCGCCGCATCGGCGGCAATATAGCCACCGAGCGTGCCGAAGCCCTTGGCGAGCGTGCCTTCGATGACATCGATCTGATCCATTACGCCGGCGCGCTCGGCAATGCCGCCACCGCGCGCACCGTAAAGGCCGACGGCATGGACCTCGTCGATATAGGTCATCGCGTCATAGCGTTTGGCGAGATCGGCGATGGCACCGACCGGCGCAATGTCGCCATCCATGGAATAAAGGCTTTCGAAAAGGATCAGCTTGGGCCGCGAGCGACCCGCCGCCTTCAAGAGATCTTCGAGATGTTCGAGATCATTGTGCCTGAAGACTTGCCGCGGCGCACCGGAACGCTTCACCCCCTCGATCATGGAATTATGGTTGAGCGCATCCGACAAGATGAGGCAATCGGGGATGAGCGATGCGATCGTGCCGATCCCCGCGAGATTGGAAATCCAGCCGGAGGTGAAGACCAGCGCGTTCTCTTTGCCGTGCAGATCGGCAAGTTCGGCTTCGAGTTCGACGAGCGGATGGTTGGTTCCCGAAATATTTCGAGTACCGCCGGCGCCGGCGCCATGTCGTGCCGCTGCCGCAGACATTGCCGCAATCACCTCGGGATGGCGCCCCATGCAGAGATAGTCGTTCGAGCACCAGATGATGATTTCGTCGGTCCGGCCATCTGGACGATGCGAGATTGCATAGGGAAAGCGGCCTGCGTCGCGCTCGATGTCGGCAAAAACGCGGTAGCGCTGTTCGGCGCGCAACTGGTTGATCGCGTCTTCGAAGAACTCCCGATAATTCATGACGAAATCCGTTCTCTGGCAGTTGACCGCCGCGTCACGCTAGGGCTCCGAAAACCCCAAACGCTTGCCTTTACTACATCGCATCTGCAGTATTCAGAAGCAAGTTGCAAGCGGCAGATAGTCTCATGGTTCCCATAGCGTCTGCGGCGCTTCATGGTTTGATTTGGCGCAAATCGGGCGGAAGTTGCGAGAAAAACGTCGGTCGGGCAGCTTGGCGGATATTGTTTGGCAAAAAAACTTGCCGTCGTCCCTCATCGACCGGACTTACCCAATCGATAAAACGCATGTAAAATCAATAAATTGGACGCGGTCAAACGCGGCCGTTAAGGATCTGACCCATTTCGTTTAATTCTTGTGCATTTTTGCAGTCGGGTAAGCCGATCCCAGTGGACAGCATGCGAGAATTGCAAGGCTGGAGCCGATCGGGATCGGCTCCAGCGTCTCGCCATCACATCCCTTTATTGCGGTGCAATACGTCCGCGCGCCAAGCCGCCAGCGACGCGACAGCTGCATGGGGCACCGACGTAGCCTGGACGACGAAGCACGCAGATGCGTGCCGAGGTTGCGCAATAGACGCTTACCCTGTGGCTTTGAGGGATGCCGGGACCGGGCGAATAAGGGCCATAGGCAACGCCCGGCGGATAATCATAGGGCGCCCCGTAGTAGGGATAATACCCATAATCATAGGGATAACCATAATAGGGATACCCCCACAAACCAAGGCCCAAGCCGTAACCCCAGCCGCCGCGAAAGCCACCACCACGGAAGCCGCCACCATGAAAACCGCCGTGGCCAAAGGCCATAGCGCTTTCGCTCCATGTCAAACCCGCCGTGAGGCCCACTACGAGCCCCAGAGCAGCAATGATCTTTGCGATGTTATGCATCTGTCTTTCTCCAGTCGATCGGTCACGGGCGCCTTGAAGCCGATTTCACCGTTGCGTCGATCGCAGTCCGAGCACCTCGGTTAGACCGGAGATGCTGAAAATGCGGGTCCACACAATCGGCATCGGCTCAACATCCATGACTTGGAGCATGTCCTTTATGAGACATCGAATATATCCGATGCCTGAACATCGAAAATGTCTAGTCACTTTTCCGATACAGACATGCTCTAGAGATCCAGGCCTTGGCGCAATCGGCGGCCTTAACAATAAGTTTAGTGCCGTTGCAATCATAAATGTAATGCCGCTGCGAAAAACGTCGTTGAGCTAAAACAAACATTCCGCGTGAGCGAGGATTGATTGAGCAGCTGACGACTCCGTGTAAAACAAGCCGGGTCCGCCGCGGTTGTTAACGAACGGCTCGTCGGCGCTTTCTTGTTCATCGAGATTGCAAGCAAGAGCTGAGTAATGCGTGGCCGCTTCATCCGCAGCATGGCGGGCAAAAAAAACCGTCCGGTCCTGCCTTTTCGATGTCTTCTTTTTCACTCGGGCACAAAACGCGAGACTGGGTCGCCACTCATAGTTTATGACAACTGCAATGGCAGGAGGTCATTTTCATGCGCGTTCTCGTGACCGGGTCGGCCGGCTTCATTGGCTTTCACCTTGCGCGGCGTTTGCTCGAAGGCGGCGACGAAATCGTCGGCATCGACGGCTTTACACCCTATTACGATCCGGACTTGAAACGCGCCCGGCATGCGTGCCTGGCACGTTATCCGAAGTTCCGCGAGCACGAGTTCGTGCTCGAGGATTTCGAACGGCTGAAGCGTGTCTATGAGGAAGGATTCGACGCGGTCTTTCATTTCGCAGCGCAGGCGGGTGTCCGCTACAGCCTCGAAAACCCGCGCGCCTACCTCGACGCCAATATTGCGGGCACCTTCAATCTGCTCGAGGCGATGCGTCAGGCGCCGCCGCGGCATGCGCTTCTCGCGTCGACGTCATCGGTCTACGGCGCCAATCAATCCGTGCCGTTTTACGAAACCGATCGCGCCGACCATCCTTTGACGCTTTACGCCGCGACGAAAAAGGCGACGGAAGAGATGGCGCATGCTTACAGCCACCTCTTCGCGATTCCGGTGACGATGCTGCGCTTCTTCACGGTCTACGGACCGTGGGGAAGGCCCGATATGGCTTTGTTCAAATTCGTCGCCGCGATCTGTGCGGACCAACCGATCGATGTTTACAATTTTGGAAATATGCAGCGCGACTTCACCTATATCGACGACCTGTGCGACGCGATGATCCGGCTGCGTCCGGTCATTCCGCCGGCGCCCGGCGCACGCCAGGGCGCAATTCCTGCCGACAGCCTTTCGCCGCAAGCCGCGTGGCGCGTCGTCAACATAGGGGCCGGAAAACCCATCAGGCTCGAGGACTTCGTCGCGGCAGTCGAAAAGGCGAGCGGACTTCGGGCGCGGCGGAACTACATGGAAATGCAAAAAGGCGATGTTCCTATCACCTTCGCCAACACGGATTTATTGTTCAACTTGACAGGCTATCGGCCGGCGACACCGCTCGACGCAGGCGTCGCCGCCTTCCTCGAATGGTACAAAGACTATACCGGCGCCCGCTCCTCAGCGCCTGAGGGATCCGCACGCTCTGGTCCAGGCGCATGAAAGATCAAGTGGTCAGAGCTGATCTTGTGGGCGTGGATTAGGCTCGCATCATCGGCTTAGCGGGTATTGCGATCGGATGGCCTCATCCGATCGACAAGAACACCCGCCAATTCAATGATATGGTCCGTGGTTTGCGGACCTTCCCCGCGCAAGAAGAAGCCGAAGGAAAAGCGATTATTCCTTGCCCTCTAACCGTGTTGCGAAATAGGCAATCGTGCGGGAATAGACATCAGCCTTGTTCCATTGCTGAATGACCGCGAAATTGGGGCCGCCCGGACTCCAGCTGGCGCCACGCTGCCAACCGTAATTTTTCAGGAAATTGGCGGTCGAGGCGAGCACATCGGGCACGCTATGAATAAGGTCGCGGCGGCCTTTACCATCGAAGTCGACGGCGAATTTGACATAGGCCGAGGGCATGAATTGCGTCTGCCCCAATTCGCCCGCCCAAGCGCCGCGCATTGCGGCGGGCGAAAAATCGCCGCGCTGAACGAGGCGCAAGGCGTCGAAAAGTTCGGCCTTGAACATGTCCGAGCGACGGCAATCATAGGCGAGCGTTGCCAGGGAGCGGATCGTTTCGAAATGCCCCGAGTCGGCGCCGAAATCCGTTTCCAGACCCCAGATCGCGACGATGACCGAGGCCGGCACGCCATACTGAGTTTCGATCCGCGAAAAGGTGCCGGCATATTGCTTCATCAGCATCGCGCCTCTGCTCAGGCGGAAGGAATTGACCATGCGCCCGGAGAATTCCTCGAAGCTCTGTTTGAAGACGTGCTGGCCATGATCGCGTGAAATCACGCTCGGATCATAAGTGACCCCGTTCAACCCGGCTTGAATCGCTGCCTGGGATATGCCTTGTGCGGCGGCCTCGCTCTTGATCGCCGAGAGCCAGGCATCGAAGCCGGCAGGATCACGGCATGTCGCGGCGCTTGCGGCGGCGGAAGACCAAAGTGCGACCAGCAGGACGGCGAGACAGAAAAACCTCATGTTCTTGCGCATGGAACCGTTCCTGGCTTCACCGATTTTCTGCCGATACCCGAAGCGGTGTGCGGAAGAAAGAAGAAATTGCGTCGAAAAGCGGCTCGCCGCCCGCAAAAGCGAACTCTATCCCGAATCCCGGATTACGGATATAGCTTCACCGACACACTACAACTTATTGACGTAGAGACGATTTTTTACCGTTGCGCCGATTGCGGTGCGAGCCTATCGAATATTCCCGATTTGGCATAAATGCGGTTTCACCCGATCGGAATACGCGGAGAAACCGGAATTCGCGTATCGCAGCGGGATCGGATATCATTTGGCACCATCAGCCGTCTTTAGGAGTTCCTTCGTGAGATATATTTCCGGGCTGGCTTTCCTCATTGGGTTGCTGGCTTTGAGCCATTCCGGTCTAGCCGCAGGGGACAATGTGCCCAACCTCCACATCGAAAGAAGCTGCAGGGATGCCGAGAGTTCGATTGGATCGGCTCCGGACCAGACCTACAAGAATTGCCTCGCCGACGAAAACGAAGCGCGGGCCGCGTTGGTGAAGAAATGGTCGCAGTTCAAGCCCGCGACGCGGCGCAATTGCATTGAGGCCGGTGCGGCACCCAATCCGAGCTATGTCGAACTTTTGACCTGCCTCGAAATGTTCAATGAGGTCCTCATGCCGCCCGCCGCCGATACTGTGCCGCCGAAGAAGTGAGGCGAGACGGCCGGCCCACGTCGGCCCACTCTTGTCGCGGGGCCTCCTGGTCCGCCTGTCGTAGTGCACCGGTGCGGACCACGTCCGGCGCGAGAAGTCCGGATTAGAATTTGTCGACCAGCCCAACCTCGGCGAGATAGGCAGCAAAGTTCGCGCGGTTGTTTTCCAGGGCTGCGGCAATCTCGGTCAAATCATCCAGGCTATAGGCGAATTTTTCGTCTTCGTCCTCGATGAATTCGGCTGAGGAAACATCGGGCCTGGCATGGACAGGTTTCACGCGCGCAAGCGGCTCGATGATCCAAGCCGGTTGAATGAAATCCGCTTCCTGCGCCTTGGTCCACACCGAGTGGACGATATCATTGCGCAACCGGGCTTGCGCGAGAGGTACGTTCAGATAGGTGCTGACCCGGTCACATTGGTCGCGCGGCACATTGCGGTGGCGCAGCAGGTCGAGCAGGGCCTTGCGCTTGCCTTCGAATGGCAGATGCCGGGTCAGCAGCATGACGGACGCAGGTTGCGTCCCGAGCACATGCGCCATGATCCGCTGCATGAGCAGCTCGTGCGCCGCAAATCTCTGAATGATAGTTCCGAAGAGCAGGAGATGATGTTCCCCGAGTCCGGCTTTGTTCTCCATCTGGACATTTCCTATCCGAACGAACGCCTGTCTTGCCTACGAGTCTTGCCCACTTCGCCGGCCGCGGCCGACCGACAGGGAACATGTGAAAATGCCCGCGTTCATTGAGCTAAGTCAAGCAGGTTCGGGCACGGGTCGGTGTGGCGGCCGTCCTTCGATGTCTGCAGCATGCAATCCTTTTAGCCAGGCCATGGCCAGCGCGAAAAATCCGCGCTAATTTAGCGCAAATAAGGCTCCGCTTCGCCGCAGGGCGCGCTGCCCAACGTCGTGTTGCAAAGGATCGATGATGCCGTCTCTTCCACGCGCCGCCTATGCCGACATGTATGGCCCGACGACGGGTGACAGAATCCGTCTGGCCGATACTGAACTGTTCATCGAAATCGAGCGGGACTTCACGCTCTACGGCGAAGAAGTGAAATTCGGCGGCGGCAAAGTAATCCGCGACGGGATGGGACAGAGTCAGACGAGCAATAGCGCCGGCGCCGCCGATACGGTCATCACCAATGCGGCTATTCTCGACCATTGGGGCATCGTCAAGGCCGACGTCGCCCTGAAGGACGGCCGCATCGCCGCTATCGGCAAGGCCGGCAATCCGGATATCCAGCCGGGCGTCGATATAATCATCGGACCCGGCACGGAGATCATCGCCGGCGAAGGCAAGATTCTCACCGCCGGCGGCTTCGATACGCATATTCACTTCATCTGTCCGCAGCAGATCGAAGAGGCTTTGATGGCCGGCATCACCTCCATGCTCGGCGGCGGAACCGGGCCTGCGACGGGGACCTATGCGACGACCTGCACGCCGGGTCCCTGGCACATTTCTCGAATGATCGAAGCTGCGGACGCCTTTCCGATGAACTTCGGCTTTGCCGGCAAAGGCAATGCCTCCTTGCCTGCCGGTCTCGTCGAACAAGTCGCAGCCGGCGCCTGTGCCCTGAAACTGCACGAAGACTGGGGCACGACACCGGCTGCGATCGACTGCTGTTTGAGCGTCGCCGACGAGCATGATGTGCAAGTCATGATCCATAGCGACACGCTGAACGAATCGGGTTTCGTCGAAGATACGATTGCCGCCTTCAAAGGCCGCACGATCCATGCTTTCCACACGGAAGGCGCCGGCGGCGGCCACGCGCCCGACATCATCCGCGTCGCGGCGCTCGCCAACGTCTTGCCGTCCTCGACCAATCCGACGCGGCCCTTCACCGTCAACACGATCGACGAACATCTCGACATGCTGATGGTCTGCCATCATCTCGATCAATCGATTCCCGAAGACCTCGCCTTCGCCGAGAGCCGTATCCGCAAAGAGACGATTGCGGCCGAGGATATTCTGCACGATCTCGGCGCGCTCTCGATGATGTCCTCCGACAGCCAGGCGATGGGCCGGATCGGCGAAGTCATCATGCGCACTTGGCAAACGGCCGATAAGATGAAGCGCCAGCGCGGCTCGCTGCCGGAGGAGAAGGGACAGAACGACAATGTCCGCGCCAAACGCTATATCGCAAAATATACGATCAACCCGGCGATCGCGCATGGCGTTTCGCGCCACATCGGCTCGATCGAAAAGGGCAAACTCGCGGATCTCGTGCTGTGGTCGCCGGCGTTTTTCGGCATCAAGCCGGATCTGATCATCAAAGGCGGCATGATTGCCGCCGCTGCGATGGGCGATCCGAACGCCTCGATCCCGACGCCGCAGCCGGTTCATTACCGGCCCATGTTCGGCGCTTATGGCGGGGCGCGAGCGGCGACCGCCCTCACATTCGTCTCGAAGACGGCGTTGGATCGCGGCCTTGCCGGCAGGCTGCGCGTCTCGCGCCCGCTCGTCGCCGTCGAGGCGACGCGGCATATTTCGAAGCAAGACATGATCCATAACGGCGCGACGCCGCACATCACGGTCGATCCCGAGACTTACGAAGTCACGGCCGACGGCGAATTGCTCACCTGCAGACCGGCTAAAGAATTGCCGATGGCGCAGAGATATTTCCTGTTTTGAACGAAGTTCCGGCCGGTGTGGCTAGGACGTGCGCCAACGCACGGACGCAGATAGCTTGGCCGCGGATCCTTCCTTCGCTCAATCGGAAGGCAGGAAAGGACCAAGAAAATGCGCATCTTTGGACTGCTCGCAATTGCGACCATGCTCGCCGCGTCTCTATCACTAGAAGCTCGCGCGGAATGCCATTTTGCGCCCGTCAGCTTCTTTCCGGACCGCAACGACAAAGCCGACATTGCGGTTACGACCGATAATATCTCCTTCTGCGCAATGAAGTTCCTGGAAGGGCCGGGATATAAGTTTACCAGCGCAACTTTCGGCAAAGCGCCGCCGCATGGCGTTCTGGCGCAGACCGGCCCGACCGCTTTCCTCTATCACAGTTTTGACGGCTATCACGGCTCTGATTCCTATTCGATCCGGATATGCGCGGACGTCCGCGGTAAAAGCGGCTGCTCTACGCTCACCTATCATGTCGAGGTCCGCTGATGCCGCGCAGAGATATTGCTCTTCGCAGAGGTTTGGCTTTGGCGGGCTTTTTTCTATCGGTTTTTTTTACTTCCCTCTTAACCTTCGCACGACATAGAGCACTGCGAAACAAAGACCCCCAAATAACGTCCAAATCCCACCCATTATCATGGTGGCTTCCCGAAATTGATCTCGATTCGACCACAACCATCCGAGAATGATTAAAAGGCCGACGCCAATAAAACCATGACTTATAATAAATTCTCTCCTACTCAAGACCTTCAGCGGTCTCAGCATGAAATACATAACTATAGTAAGCCCTACTATAAGAGCAATTAAAACAGATGGAGGCATCATCATGTTTTCTGCATACCCTCGTTCACGTCAGAACTCGAAAGTCCTTTGGGCTGATGACGCGAAGTTGCCGGTGATCGAATCGCGGAAATGCGCCCATTACAGGGGAACTTTTTCACGCATGAACCCAAGCGACGCATCGCCGAATTAGGACTCAACGAATGGATCCACGATTAAGCGGATCTACGATTAAATAGATAACGAGCCCACTGAAGCCAGAGTATCACATGATACTCATACGCAGCTGTGTTGCCGTTTAATATCCCTCGGCGCTGGTGCCTTTCTGGCGTGGGTCTGCGGCGCCGAACAACAGCCCGTCATGGCGGGCGATGCTCTGTGCCGAACCCCAAGGCGGGCGCTCGACGACCTTGTGGCCTCGATTTTCGAGATCTTCGATCGTTTCGTGCGGAAGGCCAGGCTCGACCTGCAATTGATCCGGCATCCATTGATCATGAATGCGCGTCGCCGCCGTCGCCGCGGCGATGTTCATATCAAAATCCAAGACGTCGAGGATGATCTGCAAGACGATGGTGATGATCCGCGAACCGCCAGGCGAGCCGGTGACGAGTTCGAGTTCGCCGTCGTGAAATACCATTGTCGGCGCCATCGAAGAGAGCGGCCGCCGCTGCGGCCCCGGCTCATTGGCGGCGCCGCCCAACAGGCCGAAGGCATTGGGTACGCCGGCCTTTGCAGCAAAATCATCGAGTTCGTTGTTGAGCAGAATGCCGGTCCCCTCCGCAACGAGGCCGAGCCCATAGGAAAAGTTCAGCGTGTAGGTATTGGCGACGGCATTGCCGTCAGCGTCGACGATCGAGAAATGTGTCGTCTGGTCGCTTTCATAAGGCTGCGGGTCTTGCGCTTTGATCTCGGCCGCGGGGCGGGCGCGATCGGCGTCGATCTCGGCGCGCAGATGCGCGGCATAAGCCTTGGAGACGAGACCGGTCACGGGCACCGGGACAAAGTCGGGATCGCCCAAATATTCGGCGCGGTCCGCATAGGCGAGTTTCATGGCTTCCGCCATCAGATGCAGGGTTTGCGGCGAACGGCTGCCTAATTCTTGTAAAGGGAAGCCTTCGAGAATGTTCAGGATTTCCAGAATGTGGATGCCACCGGAGGAAGGCGGCGGCATGGCGACGATCTCGTGCCCTCGATAAATGCCCCGCAAGGGCACGCGCTCACGCGCTCTATAGGCCGCGAGATCGGCAAGCGTCATATGCCCGCCAGCTTGCTGTACGGCGGCGACGATTTTGGCTGCTATTGCGCCCTCATAGAAGGCTTTTTCACCCTCGCGAGCGATCTGTTCAAGGCTATCGGCGAGGTCGCTTTGCACGAGCTTCTCGCCGCGCACGAGAGGAGCCGTGCCACCGTGCAGGAAGATCTTCGCCGAGGCCGGCCAGCGCGCCAGGCGTGGTGCCGCGAGTGGCAAAGACAAAGCGAGGTCGTCGTCAACTGCAAAGCCGTCGCGGGCGAGAGCGATCGCGGGTGCGGCGAGGTCTGCAAGGCCGAATTTGCCCGAGCCGTAGGCGGTGAGCGCATGAACGAGCCCGGCGACCGTGCCCGGAACGCCAACGCCGAGACCCGTGTCGCGCGATTTCGCCGCAACCGCTTCGCCCTGATCGTCGAGAAAGACTTTGCGCGTCGTCTCGCGCGTCGCCGTTTCGCGATAATCGATCGCGACGTCTCTTCCGGATTGCGCGATATGTATCAGCATGAAGCCGCCGCCGCCCAGATTACCTGCCTTTGGCAAGGTGACCGCGAGCGTCAGAGCTACGGCGACTGCCGCATCGACGGCATTGCCGCCGCGGCGCAAGACGGCGATCCCAACTTGTGTCGCATGGCGTTCTTGCGTCGCAACCATCCCGTGCACCGCGACGACCGGAAGTGGCGTTGCTTCGGCGTGCGGCAGCTCTAGCTGAGGCACTTCGAGGGGCAGTTCGTCGGCCCTCGGCGTGACGCTCAAGAAGAGGGCGAGGAGGATCAGCGCAATTGCGCGAAGGTTGGCCAGCAAAGCGTCAGTTTCCCATGCGATGCTCAAATGGAGCCGCAACACTAGAGCATGTCCCGGAAAAGTGGGTCCACTTTTCCGACAAGGACATGCTCCAACTTTTTGAATTGGCGCGTATTCTTGATCGGTCGGGTGATTCCACCCGATCGGAATACGCGCTAAGGCGCCCGCCGCTGCTCTGGCGATCGCGGGCGCCTGTCCTTTCGACACGGGTCAAGGCTATGGTCCCGATTTCAAGGCATTCGGAAATTAACGTGAAGCTAAAGCCTCGATCGAGTCGAAACGGTTTGGGTCGCGCTCGTGCAAACCCGGCCGCCGTGCATAAAGATCCATAGCGTCATCATCCAACCGGCGAGATCGCAAGAGGCGATGAGGAGATAGCGAATGTAGCTGCAAATAGCGCGCCCCCGACGACCGAACAAAAGCTTCAGATGCACGGGTTCCACATAGTATGAATTGATTAAGGAAATTAAGCGATTGTCGCCCGGACGCGGCGCCGAGGAGCCGCCGACGATGACCTCCACGAGTGGTTTATGTCGCTAATAGCCATCATTGATGATCGGATCAGCAACCGCAACATCTTCGCGCAGCTCGCGCGTAGCATCGAACCAGGCGTCACGGTAGAAACCTTCGGAGATCCAGCCGAGGCGCTGGAGTGGCTTTCCACGCATACGCCGGATCTCGTCATCACCGACTATAAAATGCCGCAGATGGATGCATCTGCATTCATCCGTCGGTTTCGCCAACAACCGCATTCCGCCGACATCCCCGTCATCGTCGTCACGATATTCGAGGAGCGTTCGTTCAGGCTTCAGGCGCTGGAAGCCGGCGCGACGGACTTTCTCAATTCGCCGGTCGACCACCACGAGTTCCGGACTCGTGCACGCAACCTTTTGAACCTGCGCAAACATCAGCTTTTGCATGCAAGTCGGGCCGATCTGCTCGAACGCAAACTTGAACATAGTGAGCGCTCGCGTGAACTGGCACTGCGCGACTCACGCGAGCACTTGGCGCAAGTCATCGATACACTCCCGGTGATGATCAGCGCCACCGGATATGATGGCCAGATTCTGTTCATCAACGCCAACGAAACAAAATTCTTCGGTGTCGATGCGGCAAACGTCGTCGGCGTGCAAAGCGACGTGCTTTTCGGCGAAGAGGCCGCGGCGCGCTCCTTCGCGCTCGACCGCATGGTGTTTGAGACCGGCAAGGCCCTGCCGCCCTACGAAGAAGAAATGATCGACCTGCATGGCGAAAAACGCGTATTCCTCGCGTCGAAGGCGCCGTTGAGAAATCATGCCGACATTGTCACCGGTGTTCTCACGAGTTCGCTCGACATCACCGCACGCAAGCAGACGGAAGCCAATCTGCGCCATCTTGCGCATTACGATACATTGACCGATCTGCCCAATCGCACGCTGCTCGGCGAGCTGATCAATGCCATGGTCGCTCGGGCTCGCCGGGGTTCCGGCAACTTCGCCGTGCATCTTCTTGATCTCGATCGCTTCAAGAGCATCAACGATCTGTTCGGCCATTCGGGTGGAAACCGTTTCCTTGTTTCGCTTTCCGAGCAATTGTCGGCGTCTCTGGCCGATGCCGAAATGATTGCCCGCTTAGGTGCAGACGAATTTGCCGTGGTGCAAGGCAACGTGCGGGAGACGAAGGACGCAGAAGCCTTCGCGCAACGTATCCTCGATGCAATCCATGCGTATGTCGATGCGGAAGATCAGCGCCTGACGACGACGGCGAGCATAGGTATCGCGGTCTATCCTTCCGATGGCTCCGATCCCGAGGAGCTCATGAAAAACGCCGACCTTGCGATGTACAAGGCGAAGACCAAGGGCGGCAATATCGCTTGTTTTTATGCCGCCGATCTGGAGATGCGTGCGCGACAGCAAGCGATCCTCGACAAGGAATTGCGCAACGCGATCACCCAGGGTGAGTTCGTTCTCTACTACCAGCCGCAGGTCGACCTGGCCACGGGTCTCATCGTCGGCGCCGAGGCCTTGCTGCGCTGGCGGCGTGCCGGCGCGGGAATCGTCGGCCCCAACGCTTTCCTGCCCCGTGCGGAAGAAAATGACCTCATCTTGCCGATCAGCGAATGGGTCTTGCGCGAGGCGTGCACGACGGCCAAATCCTGGCAGCGCGCCGGGCTGCCGCCGCTGCGTGTCAGCGTCAATCTCTCGCCGACGCAATTTCGGCGTCGCACGTTGCCCTTGCTCGTGGCTAAGATCCTTGCGGAAACGGGCCTTGATCCACGCCGGCTCGACCTCGAATTGACCGAAAGCATCGTCATGCACGACTTCGACGAGGTCACCGAAGACCTGAACCACTTGCTGCAGCTCGGCGTTCATTTGGCCATCGACGATTTTGGTACAGGCTATTCGTCTCTCGGCTATGTGAAGAGGTTCCCGATCACCCGTCTCAAGATCGACCAGAGTTTTGTTCGTGACATGGCTGAGGACAAGAATGACGCCGCCATCGTTCGTGCCATCATCACTTTGGGCCATAGTATGAACATTACGGTTGTCGCGGAAGGCGTCGAGACGGCGGATCAATTGGCACGTTTGCGGGCCGAAGGTTGCGACGAAGTTCAAGGCTATTATTTTGGCCGTCCGATGCCGTCCGATGAATTCGTCGAACTCGTTCGCCGGGAGCCGACGCTCGCCAAGACCGCTTGAAAGTAATTTCCGGAGAAGCCCACATGAATTTCGGCACTACCACGCAAGATTTTGCCAAGCAGGAAAGCGGCGAAGCCGATCCATCAGGTTCGAATTTGACAACGCCAGCGGTTCTCTTGGCGGACGACAACACGATCATCTGCAAAGTGATAGTTAAAATCTTGGAGCCGTATCAGGTCCGCATCCATCATGTCGCGCAAGGTGATGAGGCGCTTGACGCTCTCATGACACGGGACATTGCCCTCGCATTGATCGACGCCAATCTCCCGGTGATGAGCGGACTCGAGGTCACAAAGTGTTACAGGTTTGCCGCGATCGGCCGTAAACGCGTGCCGATCCTCGGTCTCGTCGGGGCCGGCACGGCCGGACAAATAGGCGCCTGTATCGGCGCGGGAATGGACGGATGTCTGACGAAACCGTTGGATCCGGCGCAGCTCATCGAGGCCGTCAAGTCCTTCGTTGAAATGCGGACTGCTGTGGAGTTCGTGCCGGCGACGCCCGAGTCAACCGTCCGGACTTTGCCGGCCTCGACATTGGCTACCGAGCCTACGGAAGAGGCGGCATCGGACGAGCCTTCGGCGATAAATCTGCGCGTCCTGAAAGATCTCGAGCAGCTCGGCGGCCGCCAATTTGTCGAAGACGTCGTGTCGCAATTCGTGGCCGATGCCAGCCGTATCTTTCCGGACCTTGCGGCGTCGATCAAGATTGCCGACGTTGAGGCGAGCCGCGATTTACTGCATGCCTTGCGCAGCTGCGCTGCCAATGTCGGGGCCAACAGCGTATTCGAGCTCTGTCTGGCTTGGCGCGAGATCAGTCACGATGAACTCGTCGATCGCGGCGAGGCCTGCCTGTCGCGCCTGCAGGTTGCTTTCGACGACGCGCGCCTTTGCATGCGCGCCTACGATCCATCGAAACGGGCGGCATGAACAAATAGGTTCCGGTTTCCGCCGATCATTGCGAAACCTGCATTGCGCCTACGCACAATTTTGGATGCGGAAGACTGCGGGTCTCGACTGAACGCTTCTCGCACTGGCGGCGCTTTGCAGCTTATCGCGCGCCGACGGGCTCTCGGACCGCGGTGCGAACAAAGCGGCACGTTCTTCGGGCGTCGAGACATAATAGGGGCCGCGTTTGAGAATGCGCTCACGGTCGTTCTCGTAGTCGACGAGCATCAGGCCGAGTTTCTTGATGAGTGTGGGATAGGGCCGCGGTTCGCAGGCAACTTTTGCGAAGAAAGATCTCTTGTAAAAGGCTTGGTGTTCGGCGCGAACGGTGGCCGTTACGAAATTCGCATCGTGATAAAATCCGGCAATCACCGCGAGACGAACGGTGACATAGGCAAGCTCGGGATAAAGCCGCGCGCTTTCGTAGTCGACAACGTAACGATTAGGATCGACGATTCGTTTGCCTTTCGCCAAGAGCGGCGACAAGATTTCGGGGAACGCATCCAACGCGGGCGAGGTTTGTTCTGGACCATCCAGAACATGTATCCGCACCGCGCCGATAAGCTTATCTTTGAGAAAAACGCCGAAATTCGTAATGTTGCCAAGTTCGTCGAAGGAATCGACAAGTTTCTCGTCGGCGGAGAATTCGATAGCGCCTTCTTTCAGGTAAGCTGAGTAGCGCAGACGCAATACTGCATCGAGGTCGGCTTTGCTTTCGATACGCCGGTACTCAATCTTTCGCAGCAATTCCATTACACGCGCCGCGAAACCCGTCATTGGCCGGATTACGTCACCTTGCATAAGATACACTCGTCGATAGTCTGTTGCAGAGTTTCTGCTGGGGTGGAATGTGCTCCACTGGCTCCCCTTACGTAAAGCTTAATGGATAATTAACGTTAACAGAAGAAAGTTCCCGTTTTCGTTTCGGAAGAAGGGCGGCGGCGCTTTGTCTCGGGTTCTGAGGCAAATGATTCCATTTGTTCGCCAATAATTGACGAAGTCGGGATTATGACAAAAGGACGTTGGCATCGTTCCGCGTGGCGATGATTTTCAAGAGCCGATGTGATTGGAGAAACACGTGGGCTTTCTACGAAGAGTTCTGAGCCTCGAGCCGGCGGCCATAAGCGTCGAATCCATGGCCGGAAGACTCGCGCAGAAAGCGCGCATCTTAATGACATCGAAGCCTTTTTTAAAAAAAAGAAAAATAATGAAAGAGCAGAAGTTCATCGAAAGCTTCGATGTTCTTGAGTCGGCTCTCGACCATTTGAACCAAGGCCTCGCAATGGTCGATTCCACCGGCCATATCCTGATCTTCAATAAACGTGCGGTCGAATACAGCGGTGTGAGCCCGCGGGACTTTCCCTGGCCCGCACCGGTGAAGCTCGTCTCGGATGCACAGCTGAAAAACGGCGAGTTCGGCCCGGATGGCGCCTTCCTGCCGGACGACGCACGGCTCTATTTCGTCAAAGGCTCGGGCGTTATACCCAGATCCTATATCCGCCGCCGCCCCAACGGCATGGTTCTCGAAGTTCGCACCGAGCCTTTGCCCGATGGCGGTCATGTGCAGACCTATACCGACATCACCGAATTGATGCGCGCCAAGGAGGAGGCCGAAGCAGCCGCCCAGGCCAAGTCGGATTTTCTCGCCGCGATGAGCCATGAAATTCGCACGCCGCTCAACGGCGTCCTCGGCATCGCCGCCTTGCTGAACAAGAGCCCATTGACCGAGGAGCAGCGAAACTGGGTTCGCATCATCTTGCAAAGCGGTGACGCTCTCACAAGCGTAATTAACGACATCCTTGATTTTTCCAAGCTCGAATCCGGAGCTGTCGAATTCGCTCCCGTTCCCGCCAATCTTTCCGCCCTGATCCAAGCGACGTTGGAAGTCGTGGAACAGCAAGCCCGCGCCAAAGCTCTCGACGTGCATGTCGAGATCGCCGCCGATGTACCCGCATGGGTTCGCGTGGACGGCAAGAGACTGCGACAAATTCTGTTCAACCTCCTCGGCAATGCCGTGAAATTTACCGACTGCGGAAGCGTCGTGCTTTCGCTCATGAAATCTCCGCTCGGCGATCCGAACCGGTTGCGGTTCGAAATACGCGATACGGGGATAGGCATCGCGGCGGAGGCGCAGCAGCGGCTGTTCCGAAAATTTTCGCAGGTCGATGCTTCGATCAACCGGCGCTTCGGCGGAAGCGGGCTCGGCCTCGCGATCTGCAAGAAGATCGTGGAGGCCAATGGGGGAGCTATCGGCGTCGAGAGCGAGGAAGGCGTCGGCAGCTGCTTCTGGTTTGAAATAGACGCCCCAATGTGTGAAGCCGAAGCCAACCACACCGACGATGAAAGCATCTCCGGTGCGGCGGCAGCCAGTCGCCATATCCTGCTCGTCGAGGACATGCCGGTCAATCAGATCGTCGCCCGCGGCATGCTCGCCTCGCTCGGGCACAGTGTCGCCGTCGCGAAGGACGGGATCGAGGCGCTCGAAATGCTGCAAAGCTCATCCTACGACCTCATCATGATGGACATGCAGATGCCGCGGATGAACGGTCTCGATGCGACCGCAGCCATTCGGGCACAAGGCGGAGCGTTCGAGAAGATTCCGATCATTGCGATGACGGCAAATGCCTTTCATTCCGATCGCAGCCTTTGTCTTGCCGCCGGCATGAATGATTTCCTCGCCAAGCCAATCGAGCTCGAAGAACTTGCGGCAGCGATCCGGCGCGTGTTTCCGGCAGGAAGTTCTACGCAGGCGCCAGTGCGATCTCACGCGAAAGCCTGTGATGCGACGACACTCGCGCATCTTGCCAGCTTTATCGGTGGGGCGGGGCTCAAGCAAATATTCGACGACTTCGAAACCGACTCTGCGCGCCTTCTGCGTGAATTGGCCGATGCTGCCGCAGGCCAACAGTTCGAAGGCGCTCTCGCATGCCTCGAAAATCTGGAAGAGGCTTTACTGACCCTCGGACTGGTCGGAAGTCTCCCTGAGGTTGCCGGCATCCGTCGTCTGCTTTGCGACGGCGCGTGCGTGAGTGACGAGGCTCTCAAACGGCTTCATGCAGCGATTCTGCGGGGCAGACGAGAAGGGTGTGGCTGGCTCGCGGAGTTCCGGCCGGTGCACACGGCAAGCGTGGTAAGCATGTCCCGTTCGAGCCAGGCGGGCTCGCCTTCATAGATCACGATGATTTTGGATTGAATCAATCCAAAATCATGAACGTGATCGATTCCAATAAATTAGAGCGGAATATGCAGATAAGTTTACGCAATCTGCGTAAACTTGATTGCGCCGGAAAACCGGTTCCCACTTTTCCTCATCCCGCTCTAGACGCGACGTGGTCTCAGCGCATGAAATTGGCAAGCGGGATGACCCATGCCGCCGGGCGGTATTGGAAATATCCAAAATCTCGCAGACCCGAATAGTTCGGCCATTTTCCAAGACGGATCCCAAGACAGACCGCAAGACAGATTCCGAGCGGAAACAAACAATTTTAGCGAATCTTCGAAGCAAGGATTAGGACGAATTCGTTAAACAGGACGCACTTGAGGCATGTCCGAGAGGGGGCCGAACGCCTTTCTTGGTCCTGCTCCAGCCTTTGCGGAAAGAGGAGCTTCCGGTGCAGCATCGGTCAGACAAAGTCGAAGATTCTGGCCGCGGGATATCTCCCGGTGGCTCGACGGTCATGCTCGGTCGTTCCTTTGCCGCGGACCTCGGGTGTCCAGACCGCAGTCTGGGCGCCTATGCCGAGGCTTACGAACGCAAGCAGCAAACACAAAGGCGATTGCTTTGGCTGCAAAGCTTGTGGAACGATCCTGCGCGTTTCGATGCGATTTTCTCGAGCGGCCGCTATCTCAAATTATGTGCCTTACTCGAATGGGCGAGCGAGAACGACGAAATCGCCGGACGGCGTCTGGTCTCGCGCTGCTGACGGTTGCGAAACCACCCGTCAGAGCATTTCTTCGGCGTGTCGCGCGGCGTCGGAAAGCACGCCAGCTATTCTCCGGCCGGCTGCGGCAGGCTTTCCCGGTCGCCATGCGCGCCTCTCAAGGGACGCTCTTCTATTAAAAAAAGGGCCAGCATCGCCCCGAGCGCGCCTGCGCCGGTCGCAATGAAGATGTACCGGTAAGCCTGGCCCAGGGAGGCAAGCGTGTCCGCGCGAAGAAAGTGCGGATCGAAATGCATATGGGCACCTGCGCCGATGATCGAACCGCAGATGGCAACCGCCAGCGCGCCGCCGAGCTGGCGGAAGAGATTTGCGGTGGCAAGCGCGGTCCCGAGCTGGTGCGGGGCCACCGTATTCTGAATGGAAATCGTCGAGACCGTGAAGACCGTCCCGAGACCCACGCTCACAATGCCGAGCAGGGCGCAAATCGTGGTCAGCGGCAGGCCTGTCGGCCGTACAGCGAGGAGGCTCGCGGCGGCGAGCGAGAGACAGAGACCGCCGAGCGGTACGAGTTTGTAACGGCGAAGATGAACCATGGCCCGCCCGGACAGGGTTGCGCCGATGACTGTTCCAACCATCAACGGCAGGAGCGCGCTGCCCGACTGCGTGGCGGTGAGGCCGACGACGGTTTCGAAATAGACCGGGATGAAGACGGCCAGACCGATGGACGCACCCATGCTGCAGCAGGCGGCGAGCGTGGCGCCGAGCACGGTCTTGTCGGACAAGAGGGCGAGCGGGATCAAAGGTTCGTCGGCACGCAGCAAGCGCCGGACGAAGGCGCTCGACAAAACACAACAAACGGCGAAAATGCCCAATACTTCCAGCGAGAACCAAGCATAGCGCAAACCGCCCCAATTGAGACCGAGCAAAAGGCTCGTCGTGGCGCCGACGAGCAGCACGGCGCCGATCAGGTCGAGCTTATGCGGTCTTTCGTGCCGAGGGATGCGCTTCAATTGCTGATTGGTCATCAAGAATGCGGCGAGACCGAGCGGCAAATTGATCCAGAAGATCGCAGTCCAATGAACATGTTCCGAAAGGAACCCGCCGAGAACGGGGCCGGTAATGCTGGAAAGAGCGAAGACGGAGGCGACGTAGATTTGGTAGCGTGCTCTCTCACGCGGTGAGAAAATATCGCCGGTAATCGTTTGCGCGAGCGAAATGAGGCCGCCGCCGCCGGCGCCTTGGACGGCACGCGCGACTGCAAGCAAAGGCAGACTCGTCGCCAAGGCACATAAGAGCGAGCCCAGGAGAAAAATCGCAATAGCGATGAGCAAGATGATCCGCCGCCCGTGAATGTCGGACAGCTTGCCGTAAAGTGGGGTGACGGCAGTCGAGGCCAACAGATAGGCAGTGACGATCCAAGGGAGTTGATCGGCGTTGCCCAATTCGCGGCCAATCGTCGGCATGGCCGTCACGACGATCGTCTGATCGAGTGCCGCGAGCAGCATCGCCAAGAGAAGGCCCGCGAGAATGAGCATCAGGTCGGCGCGCGTCGGAGAAAACGTTGGGGATGCGAGTCTTTCCATGCGGCGACACATGAACCGACATCGGTCCGTCTGGCAACCGAAATGGCGGAACCGAACAAGAACATGTTGAGGAAATGGTGCCGGACGCGCAATTCTCACTGCCCGGCCATGACGCGTTGGAAAAGCCAAAATGATAGTTGCTCGTGCCGGACGACTCCGCATCGTCACGGCACCAGGTATCTGCAATGTCCATCGCGCATGGGCTAGCCGAGACACATGGTGAGGCACATGGCGAGGCAAATCGACGCAAGTTTTTCGCAATCGACAAGCAGAAACCGGTTGGCCGATTTGACAGAACCCGGCATGATCGGCTTTGGTCTCTCCGCATTGAATGAATTGGTCATGCAATGAAATGGCCGAGGACTGAAACGGCAGCGGTGCGTTCTATCAACTTTACGTTATCCGCTTCGGTGAAAATGGCTCTGTTACAGGAGAGGCTCGATGAATTCCAGAAAGCTCGCGGCCGTCGCCATCAGCTTGTTTGCTGTGGCCGCATATGTGCGCCCCGGCATGGCGGCCGATGCTGATGCCGGTCAAACGGTCTTCAACCAGAAATGTAAAGTCTGCCATCAGATTGGTGCCACCGCGAAAAACTTCGTCGGGCCGCAATTGAATGGTCTCGACGGACGCAAGACCGGGGCGGTCGAAGGCTACAGTTATTCCGATGCCAACAAGAATTCCGGCATTACCTGGAATGAAGAGGAATTCAAAAAATACATCACCAATCCGCAGGCAACGATTCCGCACACCAAAATGGTCTTTGCCGGTCTGCCCAAGGATACCGATCGCGACAATCTCTGGGCCTACATTTCGCAGTTCAAGGCCGACGGATCGAAGTGAGGTCCAGGCGGCAACTCGGTCGCCTCATTGCCGCTCCCTGTGATGCCGGCATAGCAGGATGCAGACGATCCGGGCGGGCAAGTTCCGCGCTTCAATTTTGATGATTTGAATCGCTGGCTACAAAGCCTCGGATTGCCCTGGTCGCGCGTCGAGCAAGGCGAGGACCGATTGCTCGTTCGGCTCTGCCGCGACGGTAATATGCGGGAGACCGGCGTCGCGCAAGGGCTGCGCCGCGTCTGCCGAAATTGCCGCGTGCAGCACAGGCGCGACGGCGAGGTCCGCGGCTTTTGCAAGGGTCAGGAAAAGTTCGGCGCTGCGTCTTGAATAATGGAGAACGGCATTGATCGTGCCGGAGGCGAGGCCACCAATTGCCTCTTGGCTCAGGTGCGCAGCCGCGCGCGCTTCATAGACTTCCAAGGCTTCGATGACGAGGCCGGCCTCGCTGAGACGGGCCTCGAGATCGGGCTTTCGATCGCGCCCGGCAAGGTAGACGGTGCGTGCCGGGTGAGCAGGCCGAGTGAGAATATGGACGGCGAGGTCCTTCGCATCGGAGGCGACCAGCGCCGGCCCCGCAAAACCGCTGTTGCGCGCCGCGGCCGCGGTTTTCTCGCCGACGAGGAAAAGCGGCAGAAGCCTCCTTGCCTCCGGCAGCGGCCATTCGGGCTCGAGCTTCAACAAGTCGAAAGCTTGCGCGCTCGTCGCGATCACCGCGTCGACGACGCCTTGCGGCCAAGCCGCACCCGTCGGGACCATTTCAAGGACGGGTGATATGATCGAAAGATGCCCCCGCGCGGCGAGCTTCTCAGCGGTTCGCGCCGCCTCATCACGGGCGCGGGTGATGAGAACAAGCATGCGTCAGTCCTTGAAAAAATCCACTGGCGCGCGGGCGATGAGTTCACGCGCCGCGGTTTCGCCGAGGCTTTCGGCTTCCTGCGCAAGGCCTTTGCGGCATGTCTCGAAGAATTGCGAGCCATCCGGCCGCAAAATGACGGCGCGCAGCTGCAATTCGCCTTCGATGAGCTGCGCATAGCCGCCGATCGGCGTCCGGCATGATCCGTCGAGCACACGCAGATAGGCACGCTCAGTGCGAAGGCACGTGCCCGTCGAGGCATCGAGGATAGGATTGAGGACGGCGGCGACCTTTGCGTCCTCCCGCCGCGCGGTGATGGCAATCGCTCCCTGACCAACTGCCGGCACGAAAATCTCGGGCTCGAGAAGCGATGTCGCCCGGTGCGCCAAGCCGAGACGCTTCAGGCCGGCGTAAGCGAGGAGTGTCGCGTCGACCTCGCCGCTTTCGACTTTCGCGAGACGCGTCGCGACATTGCCGCGCAGAAGCGTAACGCCGACATCCGGGCGAAGTCGCTTGAGCAAGGCGGCGCGGCGCAAGGAGGCGGTGCCGACCATGCTGCCTGCGGGCAGCGTCTGCGGCTGCGCGGCCTTACGCGAAATCCACGCGTCGCGCACGTCTTCGCGCGGCAAATAGCCGAGGATGCAAATCTCTTCGGGCAGGATCGTCGGCAGGTCCTTTGCCGAATGAACCGCCAGATCGATCTCGCCGCGGATGAGTGCGAGGTCGAGTTCCTTTGTAAAAAGGCCTTTGCCACCGGCTTGGCTCAACGGGCGATCTTGAATTGCGTCGCCCGTCGTCTTGATGATGCAGATGGCAAATGCCGTCTCCGGGCATCCCTGTGCTGCCGCAAGACGTCGCCTGAGTTCATGGGCTTGGGCCAAGGCCAAGGGGCTGCCGCGCGTTCCTATGCGCAGATTCGGCGTCTCATCTGATGGGGAGTTGGCGGAATGATTCACTGATTTCCTTGCAGTTTCTGTGCGAGTATGACTGTAGAATATAGAATGAGGCGAGAAAAGCCTCTTGCGGCTTGTGCAGCGGGCGCGGCGCTCTTTTGTCCAGGTTCTTCTATGCAGGTTCTTCTATGCAAGTGCTCGGGATCGAAACGACGTGCGATGAAACGGCAGCGGCCGTCGTGCGGCTGCGCCCGGATGGAGGCGGAGAGATACTCTCGAATGAAGTGATGAGCCAGATCGCTGAACACAGCGCCTATGGCGGTGTCGTGCCGGAAATTGCCGCCCGCGCGCATATCGAAGTTATCGATTGGCTCGTTGCTCAGGCGCTCGATCACGCCAATGTCAAACTCGCCGAACTCGACGCTATTGCCGGCGCGGCCGGCCCGGGGCTGATCGGCGGCGTCATCGTGGGACTGACGACGGCCAAAGCTCTGGCTTTGGCCACCCATAAGCCCTTCATTGCCGTCAATCATCTCGAGGCGCATGCGCTGACAGCGCGGCTGACCGATGGGCTCGACTTTCCCTTCCTCCTCCTGCTTGTTTCGGGGGGGCACACCCAACTCGTCGCGGTGCGCGGTGTCGGCGACTATCTGCGGCTTGGCTCGACGGTCGACGACGCCGTCGGCGAAGCTTTCGACAAGGTCGCGAAAATGCTCGGGCTCGCCTATCCGGGCGGCCCTCTCGTCGAGTGCGAGGCGGAGCAGGGTAATCCGCAGCGGTTCAATCTGCCGCGGCCCATGCTTGGCCGGAGCCGCGCGGATTTTTCATTCTCCGGGCTGAAGACGGCGGTTCGGCTCGAAGCCGAGCGGATCGCGCCACTGACCGGGATCGATGTGGCCGATCTTTGCGCATCCTTCCAAGCGGCTGTCGTCGATACGCTGATCGACCGCTGCCGTGCCGGATTGCGGCTGTTTCGCGATCAGGTCGCACCGTGCCGGAGCATGGTTGTGGCGGGCGGAGTCGCGGCCAATGGCAGCATCCGTCGTGCCCTTATGCGCTTCTGCGGCGAAACCGGATTGCGTCTCGTGTTGCCGCCGCTACAGCTTTGCACGGACAATGGTGCGATGATTGCGTGGGTCGGCATCGAGCGGCTTTTGCTCGGGCAGAGCGACGATTTGAGCTTTGCCGCGAGGCCGCGGTGGCCACTCGATGCCGACGCCGATGCGGCGCATCACGGTAAAGCTTGAGCCGGTTGCAAGGAGTATCGCGATGGGAAGCGGGCCGCGCATTGCGGTGATCGGTGCAGGCGCCTGGGGCACGGCACTCGCCAATCTTGCCGCCCGCAATGCGGCCAAGGTCGTGCTCGTGGCGCGTGACGCGGCGCATGCGGCGGAAATGACCGCGACCGGCGTCAATGCGCGGCGCCTTCCCGGCGTCCCGCTGGCTTCAAACGTGCAGCCGACGGCGGATCTGGCGCGCGCCGCAACCGCCGAAGTGGTGCTTCTTGCCGTTCCGACGCAGGCTTTGCGAAACCTCTGCGAGAGGCTCGCGCCGCTTATCTCCCCCGAAGCATCCCTCACCATCTGCGCCAAGGGCATCGAGCAGTCGAGCCGACTGTTCGTCAGCGAGGTCGTCGGCGAGATACTCCCCGAAAATCCTCTCGCGGTGCTCTCCGGGCCGAGTTTTGCCACGGATGTCGCGCGCGGTTTGCCGACTGCTGTGACGCTTGCCGCCGCCGAGGCGGAACGCGCGCGTGCCCTGGCGCAAGTCCTCGCCACACCCTGGTTCCGGCTTTATCATTCGACCGATATAAGGGGTGTCGAGATCGGCGGGGCTGCCAAGAATGTGCTCGCGATCGCCAATGGCATAGCCGCCGGACGAGGCCTAGGCGCGAGTGCCGGCGCTGCCCTTGTCGCACGCGGCTTCGCAGAGCTTTCCCGCTTCGGCCGGGCGTTCGGCGCGCATGCCGAGACATTGATGGGCCTGTCGGGCCTCGGCGATCTCGTCTTGACGTGCACTTCGCCGCAATCGCGCAATTTCTCGCTCGGCCTTGCGCTGGGGAGAGGAGCGAGCCTTGCTTCCTTTCTGGCCGAGGGGCGATTGGCAGAGGGAATCTACACGTGTGGCGTTCTCGTCGATCTCGCCGCCAAGAAAGGCATAGAAATGCCGATTGCCGCAGCCGTCGACGCGGTCTTGGCCGAACGGATCGAGATCGCTGCGGCGATCGAAGCGCTGCTCAGCCGGCCGCCGAAGGCAGAGACGGCCGATGCGGCGGAGGCCGGCGAAATCTGAGTCGCAACTTCGGCGGGACCCAAGACTTATGCTCAAAACCCAGTCTCTTAATCTGAATCCCTTTTTTGTGCAGAAATGACGTGCCAAATAGAGCGTGTTTTTTTCACGTGTTTTGCCGTAGAATGCCGGCCATGAAACGCGACGAGATCATAGAGAAGCTGAAAGCCTGCGAGGCCGACTTGCGCGCGCGGGGGGTGACCCATGCCGCGCTTTTCGGTTCGCGCGCGCGCGGCGACGACCGTCCCGACAGCGACACCGACATCATGATCGAAGTCGATCCCGACGCCCATCTCTCGGTTTACGATTACGTGGGCTTGAAGGAGTTTATCGCCAGCCTGTTCGATGGCCGCGTTGACGTGGTTGATCGCAACGGCCTGAAACCTTACGTCCGTCCCGCCGCGACGGCTGATGCTGTCTATGCCTTCTGAAACTCCCGCCGTTACGCCGCTGCGCGACATGCTTTATCACATCGACGTTGCCGAGGCTTTCGTGAAGGGGTTCGACAGCGCGGCGTTTCATGCCGACTTGCGCACGATCTTTGCCGTGACGCGTTGCCTTGAGATCATTTCGGAAGCTTCGCGCCGCTTGCCGCCTTCAATGAAAGACCGGCATCCGGCGACTGCGTGGCAGCGCATGGCGGCTGCGGGCAACGTCTATCGGCATGATTATGAGGACGTGGCGGCTAACTACGTGTGGGACACGGTGCAGAGCCACTTGTCGCCTTTGCGCGCAATCGTGGAGGAAGAGCTTCGCCAGCTTGGAGAACTGCCCTGATCTTCGGCTATGCGCGCGTATCGACGGACGGCCAGAGCGGGGACGCGCAAGTGAAGCAGCTTCGCGGCGCTGGAGCCGAAAAGATTTACAAAGAGACGGCCAGCGGCGCGCGCAGCGACCGCGCCAAGGCGCACGGCGTGAAGATGGGGCGCAAGCCGAAGCTCACCCCGCACCAGACGAAAGAAGCGATCCGCCGACGCGACAAGGGCGAGGAAACGCTTGTAGAGATTGGCCGCAGCTACAATGGAAGTGGCTGGAGGATTGGGAGGTTATGACGATGGGAGACATAGAGCAGCTCGCTCGGGTGCTTTCTCAACAAAGCGGCGATGCTGCTGAACGCTGGCACGCCCGCGAAGGCAAAGCGGCAGCTATTCTCGCGGACGTGAAGCGCCTGCAAGAAAAGATCGCCGCACAGGACTCGGTTCTTGAAGCAATTTGCGCCGACACTGACGATTATCTGGATTTGTGCGTCGGGATATCGGCGTGGCGTGAGTCCGATGATGACGGGTTTCGTGCGGACGATTACCCCGTGGCGGGGGAAATATGGCGCGTGCATAAGAGCGACGCTGACCCGTTTCCGTCGCGTCCACACGCTCATTGCGTTGGTGGGTCTAAGAAAGTTGTTGGGTGCAAACTGCACTTGGGAACCGCCCAGCTTTACAAAGGAAGGACGGCGCTAGGGCGGTTTCTCGTTCCTAGACAGTTCGAACGTCTGATCGACCTCATAAAGCCTAAGTTTCCGGGGCTCGTTCTTCCATTACCTGTGAGGGATTGATGTTGATCCCGCCGCTCTTGGGGAATGTAGACCAATTCAATTTTGCGACCGTGCGTCTTCGCGCCCTTCACCGCCATCAGAATGGATGACCATCCATGCAGATTCTGTAGGCGTAGTCCGCAAACTGATCGCGCGTGCTCCATTTGGAGCGAGCTGGCGAGAACGTGATGTTCAATAGTCGGCGAAGCACATCACGGAATTGCGGTGACCGATAGTAAGGCGGGTCCGCAGGGTCACCTTTGCTGCCGAGCGTGTTCAAGTTTGCTATTGAGAACGAGGGTGAGCTTAGCGCCGGGTTCGGATCGTTCGCCATGTCGAACCATGAGAATGCGAATCCCTTGTAGCTGATGCACATCGGCGTCATGGCGTAGTCGCGATTGCACTCGGCAATGTCCGCTGGCGAATCGGTGCGCCGGTCGCGAAGTCGAGTGCACGCGCCGTGCTCGATACGGTCATTCCATATCTGGTCTTGCTCGACTGTCTCGCCTTGACTGCTGAACGCCGCGCGATCATTTTTCACAATGTCCTCTGCTTGACGGCGCACCGTCAATGCGTACGCGCACGCCGAAGCGAGACCGTCGGTCATCACTCCCGTATTGAAGTTGTCCGCACCGCCCTTCATCCACTGCTGCGTAGTATCGGGATAGGCTTTCGCAATTGCCTTGAGCTCCGGGGTGGCGATGAGATCAAGCCCAACCGCGATAGTGCGCTTATAATCTGCGCCACAGATCGCCCCGGCCCGTAGCAAAACCCCCGCTATACGGAAACGAGACTGATAGTACACTCCCGCTGTTTGTGCATTTCCGTTCGCTACGGTCATCACTAAAATGCACAGCCCGGCGACAATCCGCATCGACCCCTCCACGTGTCAGCAGAGTGTAGCCTAAGCCTTCAAGCCGTTCCCGGCTAGCCCTCTCGGCCGCCCCGAATTTTAGATTAGGGCACTACCAACTGATTGTGTCGGCAAGTGCAAGGTTGTGGGCGTTCCCGCGCGCCGGCGCGCGGGCGGGGCCTATGCTTAAAAGGCGCCCGAAGCCGCTTCGCGTCTTCGCCCATTCGGCTTCTATCCTTAACGCGCTTCCTAATCGGCCTTACGCGGTTTCGCACGGCACGATGTGAAGGTTATAGTTGCGGCAATTCAAGAGTTTCTGGGCTTTTATGGCGGTTTGTGCTAGATTATTCAAATGAGCAATCCCTCTCACGAAACCGAGGCGCTTCCGACCGGCGCGGCGACGCAGGCCGAAATTGCGCGCGCGTCAAAGACCATGCTCGACGCCGAGACGGAGCACGCCGCGCGCGTTTTCATGCAGCGCATCGCCGACCGGTATTCGGTGAGCGAAGGAATTGTGTTCGGCAGCCGCGCGCGCCAGACCCACCACGCCGAGAGCGACGCCGACATTGCCGTGGTGCTGAACGGGACTCGCGGCAACCGCATGGCCGCCGTCCTCGACATGGCCGGAATTGCTTTCGATGTTTTGCTTGAGACAGGCATTTTAGTGGAAGCCCTGCCCCTTTGGGAAGATGAAATCCTGCATCCCGAATTGTTCAGCAATCCGGCGCTGATTCAGAACATCCGGCGCGACGGCGTGCGACTGTGAGTCAAGCGCCAACCGTCGCCGGGTATCTTGAGAAGGCCGAGCGCGCCGTGTCAGGGGCGCGGCTGCTTCTCGCCGCAAACGACACCGAGGGAGCTTGCAACCGCGCTTATTTTGCCATGTTCGATGCCGCTCATGCGGCTTTGCTGGCGAAAAGTCCCGATGTTCCCGAAGCCAGCACGAAGACGCATCACGGATTAATCAGCGCCTTCGGCAAATATCTTGTGCTTGGCAAACACGTGGAACCGGCGCTCGGCAGCGCGCTCAACAAGGTTCAGCGGCTTCGTCAGGTTGCCGATTATACCGGCGATCCCGTGAGCCATGAAGACGCGATATGGGCGGTCGAGCAGGCGGAGGCTTTTGTTGACGCCATGCGGGCGAAATTTTTGCCGCCGAAAGGCGAGGTTTGATCGAGCGCAGGCCTTACCCTTAACGTTGATGTGGCGCTTGATGCCTAGGGGCGTTCCCGCGCGACGCCGCGCGGGCTGGTTGTCGTGAACGGAGCCGCCGTTGCGTTAGTTCTATGGAGTCTCTGCCGTTTTGTGCTAAAGTCACCTCTATGATTAATCTCTCTCAAGAAACCGAAGCTCTCGCCGAGCGCCTGGCCGCGACGCAAAGCCTGACCGTTGAAGACGCCGTAAGGCTGGCGGTCGAAGAGAAGGCGCGCGCCGTCGGCGTTACGATGGAACCGCGGCGTCCGCGCGATCAATCCCCCGAAGCCGTGGCCGCACGCCGAGCAGCGATCGATCGGTTTGTTGAGGAAATATCGGCAATGCCTGTGCGCGATGCACGTCCCATCAGCGAGATTGTGGATGATCTAAACGCCCTATGATCGTCATCGACAGTTCAGCGCTTGTTGCGATCTTTCTCAAGGAACCGGAACAGCAGGCTTTTGAAAGCATAATTGCGGGCGACGACCGTTGCGTCATGTCGGCTGTTAATGTGCATGAGACCGCATGCGTCTTACGCGCTCGCATCGGCCCTGAAGCGGTCGAAAGATTCTGGCGGATGTTGCGCGACAGTCAAATCGAAATCGTTCCGTTTGACGAAGTGCAGATGCGCGCGGCTGCTGTTGCGTTTGACCGCTACGGTAAGGGCGTCGATCCGAAGGCGCGGCTCAATCTCTGCGATTGCGCGGCCTACGCGCTCGCCAAGACAATGAATTCTCCTTTGCTGTTCAAAGGCAATGACTTCACGGAGACCGATGTGAAGGCGTGTCTTTAGGTTCCTGGCGTCCGCGCGCGAAGGGGCGCAGGCGGGACCGCGCAAATTCGAGAAGATGAGAGCAAGCGCATGGCACACTGGCTGATCAAGAGCGAACCCAAGGCCTGGTCCTGGCAGCAGCAGGTCGATGCGGGGGAAAAAGGCACGTTCTGGAACGGCGTCCGCAACCACACCGCCAAACAAAACCTCATAGCGATGAAGCTTGGCGAAGAGGCCTTTTTCTATCATTCGAACGAGGGCAAGGAGATCGTCGGCATCGTCGAGGTCAGCAAGACTTTTTATCCCGATCCGAGCGATGCATCGGGCAAGTTCGGCATGGTCGACTTCCGTGCCGTCAGGCCGTTGAAAAAGCCGGTCAGCCTCGACGCGATCAAAGCCGACCCTCGGTTCAAGGCGATGATGCTGGTCAACAATTCGCGCCTCTCCGTGCAGCCGGTCAGCGAGGCTGAATGGAAGGCGATCTGCAAGTTGGGCGGGATCTGATCGGTGCTCGCGAAGCGTCGACGAAAACTCAAATGAAATTAGCACGATGCTGAAATTTCTTGCGATCTGTTGACACATTTGTCATAGTATCTTCGATGCGTGAAACACGGCAGATTTCATGGCTCAAGGCGGCACGTAGGGACTTCGATGCATTTCCCGAGGACGTGCGGGACGACATGTTCGATGCCTTGACCGTTGCTGCCGAAGGCGGGAAGTCCGACAAGGCTAAGCCGTTCAAGGGTGTCGAGGGCGGCGTATTCGAGATTGCGTTGCGCTATCGCGGCGACGCCTTTCGCGCGCTTTATGCCGTCAAGATCGGCGCGGACATTTGGGTCATTCACGCCTTTCAGAAGAAATCGAAAACCGGAATCAAAACGCCGCAAATGGAGGTGGACATAATCCGCGCCCGTCTCAACCGACTGAAGGAGGCCTTAAAATGAGCAACGACGATTTTGAGCTGATCCGCGGCAGCGGCAATGTCTATCGCGATTTCGGCCGTCCGAATGCTGGTCTGGCACAAGCGCGCGCCATCATCGCCGCCAAGATCATCAGCACGCTCGACGCCCGCAAGCTTTCCACGCGGGATGCAGAGAAGCTGACCGGCGTTGCGTACTCCGAGTTCTCCCGCATCCGCAACACACAGCTTCGCCGCTTCACGCTCGACCGGATGATCGAAATTCTCGGCAAGCTCGACGAAGATGTCGAGGTCGAAGTTACCTTCCACACGCGCCCGCATGCCGCTCATGACGCGCCGCAGCCTGTCTGACAAGAAAAGAATAACATATTTGTGTCGAGGTCGCCCGCTCTTGACGCGGCCTCCACCGCGGCGCACATGCTGCAAATCATCGAATTGGCGCACAATTCCCCACTCCGGCGGCGCAGATCATCGAGCTTGTCTGCGCCAGCAGCTCGGTTTCCCCTCCTTTTTCGAATGCAGGTCGCATGATTCGCTCCGCCCTCATGAATGTGATGACCGCGGCGGCCCTAAAAGCCGGGCGCGGCCTCAAGCGCGACTTCGGCGAGGTCGAAAATCTGCAGGTTTCGGTCAAAGGCCCCGGCGACTACGTGAGTGCCGCCGACCGCAAGGCCGAAAAGACGCTGTTCGAGGAACTGTCGAAGGCGCGCCCCGGCTACGGCTTCGTCCTGGAGGAATCCGGCGAAGTGGAAGGCACCGACAAGAGCCACACCTGGTATATCGATCCGCTCGACGGCACTACGAACTTCCTGCACGGCCTGCCGATTTTCGCGATTTCCATCGGCTTGGCGCGGGAAGGACAGATCGTCGCCGGGCTGGTCTATAATCCGATCAGCGACGACATGTATGTCGCAGAAAAAGGCCAAGGCGCCTATCTCAACAATCGCCGGCTGCGGGTCGCAGCACGCAAGACCATGGCCGAAGCCCTGATCGGCTGCGGCATTCCCCATCTCGGCAAGGAAAATAGTCACAAGAAATTTACGGCCGAGTTCGCTGCCGTTATGGCGCAGGTTTCAAATTTGCGCCGCTTGGGCGCGGCGGCGCTCGACCTTTGTCTGGTCGCGTCCGGCAGTTATGATGGCTATTGGGAGCGCGGCCTCAAGCCCTGGGATGTGGCCGCAGGCATTCTTCTCGTCAAGGAATCCGGCGGTTTCGTCACCGATGCCGGCGGCGGCAGCGAGATGCTCACGAACGGTTCGATCTGCGCCGGCAATGAGACGATCCACGCGCAATTGCTCGGCTTGCTTCGCGCTGCCGAGTGAATGCGCCCCGCTGGCGCGGATTTACAGAGCGGCACGAGGAAAAGTGGGACGCTGCGCGGCTTTTCCGGCGCCATCAAGTTTACACAGGTTGCGTAGACTTATCTGCCCATCCCGCCCTAATTTAATAGAATCGATCACGTTTATGATTTTAGATTGATTCAATCCAAAATCATCGTGATCTAGCGCGCGACGCGCCGCCGCGAGTGCGGTAAACTTCGCGGCAGGGCCAGCATCAGGATTTGTCTCATGGCGACCAATGACGATCCCTACAAGCTTTCATCGCCGCGCATATTCCTCGTCAACATGCTGGCGTTTCTCATCATTGCCGGCTTTGTCGTGCTCATTCTGCACCGCGAAATAGTGCGTGCCTTCAATGCGAATCCAGGCCTGAACGGCGTCATCTTCGGGCTGTTGTTCATCGGCATCATTCTCGCCCTGCGGCAGGTCGTCCGGCTTTTTCGCGAGGTGCGCTGGGTCAATGCCCTGCCGCGCGGGATGGCTGATAAAGTGAGCCGGCCGATCCTGCTCGCCCCGATGGCGACTTTGCTCGCCGACCGGCCGGCGGGGGTCACCATCTCGACTCTCACCTTGCGGACCATTCTCGATTCCGTCGGCACCCGCCTCGACGAGGCGCGCGAGGTCTCGCGCTACCTCACCGGCCTATTGATCTTTCTCGGTCGTCTCGGCACGTTTTGGGGACTGCTCACTACTGTCGGGTCGATCGGCGACGTCATCAAATCGATGCAGACCGGCGCCGACGCCGCGGTGATGTTCGACGATTTGAAGAACGGATTGGCCAAGCCTTTGGCTGGCATGAGCATATCGTTTACGTCGTCGCTCTTCGGTCTGGCCGGCTCGCTCGTTCTCGGTTTTCTCGATTTGCAGGCCGGCCAAGCGCAGAACCGTTTCTATAATGAGCTTGAGGACAATCTGACGGCCAGTACGTCTGCTGACATGAGTCTCGATGCCACGCCCTTAGCCGGAGCGATCCCGCGCGACTTGCGCGCTGCGATCGACAAGATCTCGACCAGCGCCGAGCAGAGCAACAGCCGGGCAAACACGGTCGCGCTGGCCAATCTCGCCGACGGTATCCAGAGCCTCGTTCAGCACATGCGTGCCGAGCAGCAAATGATCCGCGATTGGGTTGAAGCCCAAGCGGAACAGGGCAGGGAGCTCAATGAAGTGCTGCAACGGCTGACCTCCGAAGCGGAGCGCCGCTGATGCCGCATGCCCGTCAACGCCGGCGCGAACGCGGCATCGATTATTGGCCGGGCTTCGTCGATGCGCTCTCGACGATGCTGTTGGCGATCGTGTTCCTCCTGTCGGTCTTCATGCTGGCGCAGTTTTTTTTGGCGCGCGACGTCTCCGGCAAAGATGCGGCCTTAGCCAAGCTCAATAAGCAGATCGAGGAACTGACCTCGCTTCTCGCCTTGGAAACGCATGCCAAAGAGGATGTGCAGGCAAATGCCGCCGTGCTCACCGCAACGCTCGATGCGACGGAGAAGGACAAGGCGCGCCTTCAAGGCCTGATCGACTCGGCCAATAACGGCACTTTGGGTGCAGATCAGAAAGCCTCGGCGGCACAGCTGGCTCTCGACAGCGAAAAACAGCTCTCAGCACGGGCCTTGGCGCAGGTCGAAATATTGAACCAGCAGATCGCCGCGCTGCGCCGTCAACTCGCGGCCCTCGAAGACGCGTTGTCTGCTTCCGAATCGCGCGATCGCGAGTCGCAGGCCAAAATTGCCGACCTCGGCTCTCGGCTCAACGTAGCGCTGGCGCAAAAGGTGCAGGAATTGGCGCGCTATAGGTCGGATTTCTTTGGCCGGCTGCGGCAGATTCTCGGCGACCGGCAAGGCGTGCGCACGGTTGGCGATCGTTTCGTTTTCCAGTCCGAAGTGCTGTTCGATACCGGCCAGGCGAGCCTCAATCCGGCCGGCAAGCTCGAGCTCGATCAGCTCGCCGCTGCCATCCTCCAGCTCGAACACGAGATCCCGCCGGAAATCCCCTGGGTTCTGCGTGTCGACGGCCATACCGACAAGCGGCCGATCCAATCGGCGCAATTCCCCTCGAACTGGGAGCTTTCGGCGGGGCGCGCCATCGCCGTCGTGCAATATCTCGTCGCTAAAGGCGTCTCGCCGCAGCACCTCGTGGCGGCGGGTTTTGGCGAGTTCCAGCCGATCGACACGGCCGAGACCGACGAAGCCTATCGCCGCAACCGGCGCATCGAATTGAAGCTCACCGAAAAATGACGCCCGCCGTGAGGTGAACCACGGCGCATGAAGCAGCTTGCTCAAGCTGCTCAATCGGCGCGGTTGCGAGCAATTGAAGAGGTGATGTCCCAATCCTTGGGGTCACCCTCCGGCACGAAAGCGCCGTCTTCGCGGATCGCGCCGCGCCGCGGCTCCGGCAAAGGGCTATAGGCCTGCATGCCGGCAGGCCGCGCCAGCGGCGCGGGTGGCAGGCTCGCATCCGGGGCGCCGGGGCCGCCATGCAAACTAAGCGCTTGTGGCGGCAAAGGGCGGCCGGCCTGCGCAATATCGACATCGTCCTCGATTGAAGGTGCTTCGGGCAGTCCATCGCGCGGCAGCGGTGCCATTTGCTGCGGCGGTGCCGGTCTGCAAACGCGGCGTGGCCCGCTTGACGTATTGCCATGCATTCGGAGATCGAGATGAAAATGATTGTAATGGAACATGTCGGAGCCTGGTCCGAGCACCGTGGTGAAAATGTTGCAGGCGCCGGCATGCAGGTCGCGGAGGAAGGCCTGCGCCTGTTCGTTACCACGCGTCCAATCCCGCACGATCGAGATCTCGCGTCCGTCGACGAGGCGAAAGCCGCCGATGTCGATGGCATTGCCGAACGAATGTTCGGAGAGTCCGGCGCCCGGCTGAAGGTTGACGCTGCGACAACTATAGGCGCTCACGCCGATGATCGCGACGACACGCTCGCCGAAGCGCGCTTGCGCCGACGGCTGCACGACTTCGCGAACCCAGCTGTTCAGCGCCGCAATCATCGGGCAATCGAGCGTGTAGGTGCTGCTGAATGAGACCTCGCCGTCGAGGAGTGCTGCAACCTTGAAAGGATGAGTCAAACCGCAGATGCCGGGGCCGTCGATCTCCGGCGCGGGCTGAACATAGGCCGAGACTTGGATTAGCCTTTGCGCGAGGCAAGCGTTTTCGGCCTGGGTACGCCACGCCGGCCGCTGCGCCTTTTGATAGTTCGAGCAGCCGGCGAGCAAGAGACTTAAGGCCGCGAAAGCGGCCAGAGCGGGATACGGAAAAGTGGAAACCGGTTTTCCGGCGCAATCAAGTTTACGCAGATGGCGTAAACATATTTGCGTATCCCGCTTTAATTTTTTGCAATCGATCACGTTCATGATTTTGGATCGATTCGATCCAAAATCATCGTGATCGAGGGGCAAAACGCAACGCGCCATAGAAAACCGCCGTTTCGCCGGCAAGGCTCAAAACCCCGTTTCAAAGCCTCTTGGCGGACTGGCGGTTAGAAATGTATGAAAATCTTTAACCGGCCTTAAAATATGACGGTTAAGGACATGGAAACTCTAACGGAAATGGTAAACTGGCACCGGGCTTGGCTTGCCGAATTTCGAACGGGCACGCAAATGGCTTCGATCAGCATCACGCCGCAGATAAGGATCGACGAGGATGAGCTCGATTTTGCGTTTCTGCGTGCCTCGGGGCCGGGCGGGCAGAACGTCAACAAGGTCGAAACCGCCGTCCAATTGCGCTTCGACGTATTCGCGTCGCCGTCGCTCGATGAAGAAGTGAAGCGAAGGCTGGCGCGGCTCGCGGGGTCGCGGCTGACGAACGACGGCGTGATCGTCATCGCAGCGCAAAGATTCCGCAGCCAGGAACGCAATCGGCAGGACGCATTGGAAAGGCTCGTCCAGCTCATCGCCAAGGCTGCGGTGCGGCCGAAAAGGCGCATAGCGACGCGTCCAACGCTCGCCTCGAAGAAACGCCGCATCGATTCAAAGGTCAAACGCGGCGAAACCAAACGCTTGCGGACGGGGCCGGTGGATTAGCCGATCTGCTCGCGGCAGCGCTCCCTTCCGTCCGGGCCGGACATGCTCTAGTTCTAGTGCGTCATATGCGGATGAGAGCTTCCGCGAATGGAGTGGCGCATCAAAGTTGCGGCGCGTTCCCTTCCCCCACAGGGCGTCCTTGGACGCCCGTCGCAAGCGATTGGCTATGGTGGGGAAGAGTCAGGGATGGGGGTTCTCTCCAGTGCTTCAATGCGAGAAGCACACCACAAACCCCCATCCTCTCCTCACAAGGGGGAGAGGAGTCGCCCATCCGGCAACATGCAGCACTTATTGTTGCGTGTCGCCTTACCGGAGAAGCGGCCTGAAATCGGCGGTGGAGCGTCGTTGGATTTCAGGCTACACAGAGCGAAAAGTCTAGGCCGCCTGTTGGGCGGCTTGCGGAGTTTTAGAATGCCAAGCGAACGCTGGTCACCCGCTTCTTGGCGGGCCAAGCCGATTGAACAAGCCCCGGTCTTTCCGGACGCGGCCGCTCTTGCCGATGTCGAGCG
>JBKQHN010000099.1:0-6707 GCA_052148755.1 Beijerinckiaceae bacterium
GCGGGATGAGGAAAAGTGGCACGCTGCGCGGCTTTTCCGGCGCAATCAAGTTTACGCAGATTGCGCAAGCTTATCTGCCTATCCCGCTCTATTTTATCCGAATCGATCACGATGATTTTTGATTGAATCAATACAAAATCATCGTGATCTGGTGACGGAATCGCATAATTCCGGCCAGTTTCGGGGCTTTTTTTCATGCAGGAATTCGAGCGCCGCATCGGCGAAGCGGGCGCAAGTCGCGTAGGACCCATTGTGGGTGGCATGTTTGTGCATGACACCCCAAAGCTGCTCGATCAGGCTGAGTCTTGGCCCCTTGCTGCTTTGGCCCCTTGCTGCTCCTGCAGACGGGCCATGCGAAAAACTCCGTTTGATAAGCATCAATGGCCGGTTTTGGATTAACGGCTATGATATTTCATGGGATTTTGGGCGCGAGAGTGTCTCCGACCTGTTGGCCGGTGGTTTTTTGCAATTGAATAAATGCGTCCCTTTCGGCGCAGGACAAGACGTGACGTTCCATATGCAACCAAAAACCCTGAAATTTAAGGTCGTGTTTTACCTTACGATCGCGTTGTCGGTGGTGATGCTATCTTTCACTGTGCTGGTCGCCTGGTTTGTGCACAAGGAAATCCTCGACAAGGTGTCCGATCACGTCATTCAGCTCTCCGAAGTGATCAGCAAGAGCACCCGCTTCGCAATGCTGGAAAACGAGCCCTCTTATGTCAACCAGATCATCCACGATGTAGCCGACAAGGAACAAATCGACCGGGTCAGAATCCTGAGCAAAGAGGGAAAGATCATCCATTCGACCTTCGCGCCTGAAGTCGGCCAGACGGTCGACCGCACCGCTGAAGGCTGCTCGCGTTGTCATCAGAGCGAGCAGCCGCTCGAACAAGTTCCCAGGAGCGAGCGAACCTGGACGTTCAAAGGCCTGGATGGCCGCTCATTGCTCGGCAGTATGGAAGTTATCCGAAACGAGCCGTCTTGCTATACCGCCGCCTGCCATCAGCATTCGAGGGAGACGTCCGTCCTTGGCGTTCTCGACATCGTCTATTCGCTCGATCCGATCGATCAAAAGCTGCGCAACAGCACGCTTGCGCTCGCCGGCTTTTCTTTGGGCTTCATCGTGATCGCAGCGGTGCTGGTCGGGCTCTTCGTGCATGATCTGCTCTACTTGCCGCTGCGCGACCTCGAAAGCGGGGCGCAAAGACTTTCCGCCGGGAACCTGGACCAGCCGATTCCGGTGCGCAGCAGCGACGAATTCGGCAAGCTTGCCGCCTCATTCAATGCCATGACCGACGCCTTGCGTAATTCGCGGGCGGAGCTGCGCGATTGGGCCCGTACGCTTGAGCAGAAAGTGGAAAAACGGACGCAGGAGCTGCGCCGCGCTCAGGCGGAGACCGTGCGCGGGGAGAAGCTCGCCTCGGTCGGGCTGCTGGCCTCGGGCGTCGCCCATGAATTGAACAATCCGCTGACCGGTATCCTGACCTTCTCGCATCTTGTGCGGCAGAAAATGCCAGATAAGAGCCAGGATGCTGAGGATTTGGACCTGGTCATCCGCGAAACCAAGAGATGCGCGGCGATCATCAAGCGGCTGCTCGATTTCGCCCGTGAAAAGCAGCCGGAGAAGAAATTCACCGACCTCAACAAGGTCATCGAGGACACGGTCCGCCTCGTCGAACGGCCCGCACACCTGCGCGATATCGAGATTACCTCGGACCTCGACCCGACGCTGCCGCCGATCTGGATCGACGCCGATCTTATCAAGCAGGTGATCATGAACATGCTCGTCAACGCCCAACACGCCGTCGAGGAGAAAGGCAGCATCACCATCCGCACCGGCCGTTCACCGCATCCGCGGGCGCCCACGCAAGGTGCCGAGCCCGTACCGATGGTGGTAATATCGATCATCGACACCGGCTGCGGCATTCCGGAAAAGAACCTACGGCGGATATTCGATCCATTTTTCACCTCCAAGGAGGTGGGTAAGGGAACCGGTTTGGGACTTTCCGTCAGTCACGGAATCGTCGAGGCCCATGGCGGCCTTATCGAAGTGGAAAGCAAGGTGGGTGAGGGATCGACGTTCCGCGTCTTTCTTCCGCTGACGCCGCCATCAGTCGGACCAGAGAGCAAAGCCAGCGGGAGCATTCAATGAGCGCGCGAATTCTGGTTGTCGACGACGAAGAGATCGTCATCAGGAGCTGTTTGCGCATTCTCGGCGATGGCGACTACCAGGTCGAGGCTGTCCAGGACGGTCGGGAGGCGCTGCGCAAAGTCGAGGAAAATCCTTACGACGTGATGATCCTCGATATCATGATGCCCAACATGGGCGGCCTCGAAGTGCTGCGCCGGGTCAAGGAAACGCATCCCGATGTGGATGTCATCATGGTCACCGGTCTGTCGCAGATCGACACTGCGGTGCAGGCGATGAAGCTCGGCGCCTTCGATTATATCTCCAAGCCATTCGATCCGGACGAGATAAAACTGGTGGTGCAGCGCGCGCTGGAGCGGCGGCAGCTGCTGCAGGAGAATCTCAAGCTCAAGAGCGAGGTCAGCTCGAAATATCGTTTTGAGAACATTATCGGGTCGAGCCCGCAAATGCAGGCTGTCTATCGCCTCGTCGCGCAGTGTGCACCCACCAATTCGACTGTCCTGCTCACCGGCGAAAGCGGAACCGGCAAGGAGCTGGTTGCCCGCGCGATCCATTACAACAGCCTGCGCAAGGACAAGGCGTTCGTTACGGTGGATTGCAATTCGTTGAGCGAAAACCTGCTGGAAAGCGAGCTGTTCGGTCACGTCAAGGGTGCTTTTACCGGCGCGGTCGCGAACAAGAAAGGCATGTTCGAAGTCGCCGGCAGCGGCACGTTGTTTCTCGACGAAATCGGCAATTTCTCCATGTCGATCCAGGCCAAGATGTTGCGCGTCCTGCAGGAACGGGAATACCGGGCGGTCGGTGACACCCGCACGCTGACCGCCAATTTTCGGCTGATTACCGCCACCAACAAGGATCTTAAGGCCATGGTGGCCGCCGGAACTTTCCGTGACGACCTGTATTACCGGATCAATATTTTCCCGATCCATGTCCCGGCGCTGCGGGAACGAAAAGACGACATTCCGGCGCTCGCCTATCATTTCCTCAAAGTGTTCAGCGCGGAGCTGGGGAAAAAGATCACCGACATTTCCGAAGGCGCAATGAGCGCGCTCGTCAATTACGGCTGGCCAGGCAATGTACGCGAACTCGAGAATGTCATGCACCGGGCGGCGATCTTGACCAGCGACAACCACATCCGTCAGGCCCACCTCGTCAATATTATCGATGCGTCGAAGTCGCAGGCCGACGTCGTGGTGCCGAGAACCGGCGACGAGCTCAAGCGGGTCAAGAAGGCCGCGCGCGAGAAGTCGGTGGAGGAGATCGAGAAGCAGTTCGTGTTCGAGGCGCTGAAGCGCAATGGGTGGAACGTGACCAAAAGCGCCGAGGCCACCGGCATGCAGCGCGCGAATTTCCAGGCGCTGATGAAGAAATACACAATCCGCGTGCGCGACACCGAACACGATGTCGGCGACAGCGAGGTTCCGGACGCGTCATAGATTGCTGTTCCGCCCGGCGGCAACGGCCGATCCCGCCGCCGCGGGCACGCTTCGATCAGGCCTGGCGGGCGCCGCCTGACGGCGCAGTTTCCGGCGCCACCGCAGCGGGTTCCTCTTCTATCTCCTCGTAGCCGGTCAGCATTTCCTGGAAATGTGCCAACCGCGTTTTACCCAAGGTGCTGAGGTAGACGTGGACGAACAGGTAGAAGACGATGATGATGAAGATCAGAACATGCACGGTGTCGATGACGCGCACCCCGCCGAAGAAGTCGACCTGAGCGGAGAAGCGCTTCACGTCCCACATGAGAATGCCGGTATAGAACTGGATAGGGACGAGCAGCATCAGGATGACCTGGTAAGTCATGCTCTGCAGCGGATTGAATTTGCGATAGATGCTGACGTGAAACGGATTGGGATCGCCCTTGAAGATGCCATAGCCGTAGTAATAGGCCTGCCGGAACGCGCCGAGAAAATGCTTCCGCGGGCTTTCCGGGTGATAGACCCTGATGCGGTCGGAAAACAGATAAAACAGCAGCCACACGAAAAAATTAGCGATCAGCACGAAGCCGACCCAATTGTGCACGGTGACCGCCGTCCTGAACGACACCACATTGATCAGCCCGACATAACGGATCTGCAGACCCGTGAGAATCATCAGGACGAAGCCGAGGGCATTGATCCAGTGCCAGATCCGGACCGGCAACGGGTGGATATAGATTCTGTGCATGTCGCTGTCCCTTTCAATGCGCTCCGCCGCCGTCATGCTGTCTTGGGGCCATCGCCGCCGGCCGGCCGATCGCCGGGACTACCGATCTTTGGCTGGGCCGCGACGTAGCGCTTGAAGATCCACCCCAAGGTCAAGTGCCCAACAGGGATGGCAAGGCCGCCGAGGAAGGCCAGGATCAGCAAGATATCCAGGATCTTGACCCTGGTGCCGCCGATCGCATAGAAGCCGCTCACCGACTCGAGCGAGATTGCCGAACTCAGCACATCCGCATTGGCGCCATAGACGATGCGTCTGCCTTCCGGCCCGACGAGTGAGATGGTCACGCTCTGAAATGCCTTCGATCCCGCGCTATGACAGACTTGGCAGTCGCTGAGCGCCTTGCTCTTGTCGGCCAGTTGGTGCGCCTGCGGACCACTGTGAACGTCCAGACGGCCGCGCAAGATGGTCTTGCCGCCAAGGCCAGCACGATTGAGCTTTTGCAGCAAGTTCATCAGCGTCTGCGCATCGATTCCCTTACCGTCTGAACTGGCGCTGGCCTCCAACACCGGCACGCCGATTTGCTCGGTCCCACGCGCCTTCGCGTCTTTGCTGTCAATCAGCATGAGATCGACTTTACGTTGCGCCCCGGGTGCGTGACAGGCGGGACACGAGACGACCTCGAAATGCAAGGCTGCATTAGGAAGCCATGTCTGATGCGCTTCCAATACGCCGGCGTGACAGCCGAAACAGGCTGCTTCCGGCCCCTCGTCGAGCGCGAGCGAGGTCGGCTTCACATCGTGGGGGCCGTGGCAGCCGGAGCAGATCGGCGCACCGCTCTGAACGGAACTGAGTCGGGCTTGCGCGTGCACGCTGCCGAGATAGGCGGTGTAAATCGCCGTGTGGCAGTTCTTGCAGGGAGTCTTGTCGCCAGTCTCCTCGACCGTTCCCGCCGCACCCTTGATGACCGCATGCGGGTTATGGCAGCTGGTGCAAATCGGAGCCGCCATATTGCCGCTGCGCACCAGCGCGGCGTGAATGCTGGTCTCCCATTGCTCGAACTTTTCCGCATGACAGCCGCGGCATACCTGGGTTGCAGCAATTGCAAAGCTGCGCGCGCTTTCGATTTCGTTTTTGACGGGCGGATGCGCGGCAAGATCGACATCGGAGTGGCACCCGGTGCAGCCAATCGGACTGTGGACGGACTTGGCGAACATGTCGGCCGGCACATGCAGCTGGAGTGTATCTCCGTCCTCCAGCTTCTTCTCCATGCCAGCGGTGCCATGACAACCGAGACATTGCTGATCGGCCGCCGAGGGCGCGTCGTCGGCTGCGAACGCTTGCGGCACCGCAGCAAGAAGCAGAGCTAGCGCTACGGCAACGGCCGCTATAGCGAAGCTGCTGCACAAAAGCACGCGCGGGATTCTACGCAGGGTGCTGCAGCCATCCATAATCGCCCCCAATGGCACTTTCGCTGTCGACATGATCCGGGGGGCACTCAGCCCCCCGGAGGATCAGCACATGTTGTGCTTCCTGCCGCACTGCGGCACAGCTTGCATTGATCTATCTCATGCGCCGCGCGCCAGCTTCGACCGCTGCCAGACCACCCATCCCGGCCAGCATGGCCAAGCCGATGAACGGGAAGAAAATGACGCAGGCCAAACCGATGAAAGGCGCGGCAAGCATCATCCCCCCGGTCCTCAGCATCAGGCCGACCGTCTTCACCGCTTCGATCTTGGCTGCGGCGCGCGCTGCCTTGAAGGCAAGAAGGCCGAGGCCGACGAACGGCAAGGCGGCGATGTAGGCCAAACCGATGAAAGGCGCTGCGAAGAACAGGGCGACGTTCTTCAGGGTGCCGCCCGCGGCCTCGGGGACCGCAGCACGGGCTTCTGCCGGCGCATGACCGGTCACGGCATACAACCTGGCGGCAGGCGCCTGGGCGGCCTTGGCGGCGACCACAGGCCCTTCCTCGACGACGAGGATCTTGCGTAATGCGGTCATGACTCACTCCTATATGTCGGGCCTCATCAGCGAGGCTTTTAGTTGAAACTTTTGCTCGCTACATACAGGGCAAGGACCGTGCCACGAGTCCTGAATCACCATAATAGACGTTCTTTTTCAATGACTTACATCTATTTCGCGATCCAATTTTAGAGGTTTTGCGACGGCCGCGGCGAAGGTGACGTATAATTTTTTTATATACGTGGGCCGGTAGCCGCGATGAATAATGAATGTATTCAAATAGTTATATGACACATGCCGGCGCATGTTTTTGCTATACAGCCTGCGCACATTGCAAAAATCATCGGGCGCCGGCATCGAATGAAAAAGGCCGGGGGAAGTTCCCCCGGCCTCAGCCTTCGCCCGTCGATCGGACACGGCCCAAATGGCCATCCGCTGTTAGTTTTTGACCGGCGCG
>JBKQHN010000100.1:0-3299 GCA_052148755.1 Beijerinckiaceae bacterium
TGATGGCAGACCTTTTTCAGGTCTTCGGCGCCGCGCAGCATGCACGGCGTCGTGCCGCAAAGCTGCACGTGGAAACGTCCGACCGGCGCGAGATTGAACATCGTGTAGAAGGTCGCGACTTCGAGCACGCGGATTTTCGCCATGCCGAGAAGTTCGGCCGTCGCTTCGATCGCCTTCTGCGGCAGCCAGCCGCCGCATTGCTCCTGCGCCTTCCACAGGATCGGGATCACGGCCGATTGCTGACGGCTTTCCGGATATTGCGCGATCTTCGCCTTCGCCCATTGCAAATTCTCGGGCGTGAACGCAAAGCTCGGCGGCTGTTTTTCGGCGAGACGGCGGACGCTCATCGGTCAACCTCGCCGAACACGATATCGATACTGCCGAGGATCGCCGAAATGTCGGCGAGCATGTAGCCGCGGCAGAGGAAATCCATCGCCTGCAGATGCGCGAAACCGGGCGCGCGGATCTTGCACTTGTAGGGCTTGTTGCTGCCGTCGGCGATGAGGTAGACGCCGAACTCGCCCTTCGGCGCTTCGACAGCGGCATAGACCTCGCCGGCCGGCACTTTGAAGCCTTCGGTATAAAGCTTGAAGTGATGGATCAGCGATTCCATCGAGCGCTTCATCTCGCTGCGCTTGGGTGGCGCGATTTTGTTATCGTCGACCGTCACCCGGCCCTGCCCGTCGGGCGCGCGGAGCTTACTGATGCATTGCCTCATAATGCGGACCGATTGCCGCATCTCTTCCATGCGGATGCAGTAGCGATCGTAATTGTCGCAGTTCTTGCCGATCGGAATGTCGAATTCCATTTCGGTGTAGCATTCATAGGGCTGCGACTTGCGCAGATCCCAGGCAGCGCCGCTGCCGCGCACCATGACGCCGGAGAAGCCCCGTTTCCAGCAATCTTCGAGGCTGACGACGCCGATACCGACATTGCGCTGCTTGAAGATTCGATTTTCGATGACCAAATCCACGAGATCGTCGCAGACTTTGAGGAAAGGGTCGCACCAGGCGCCGATGTCTTCGATGAGCTTTACCGGCAGATCGCTATGCACGCCGCCGGGGCGGAAATAATTGGCATGCATACGCGCACCCGAGGCGCGTTCGTTGAAGCCCAGCAGTTTCTCGCGCTCCTCGAAGCCCCAGAGCGGGGGGGTCAGTGCGCCGCAGTCCATCGCCTGAGCCGTAACATTGAGGAGATGCCCCGTGATACGGCCGATCTCGCAGTAGAGTACCCGGATCAGCTGGGCGCGGCGCGGCACTGCGATGCCGAGGAGCTTTTCGATTGCGAGGCAGTAGGCATGTCCCTGGTTCATCGGCGCGATGTAGCAGAGCCGGTCGAAATAGGGCACGTTTTGGAGGTAAGTGCGCGCCTCCATCAATTTTTCCGTGCCGCGATGCAAGAGGCCGATATGCGGATCGGCGCGTTCGACGACTTCGCCGTCGAGCTCGAGAACGAGGCGCAAGACGCCATGCGCGGCAGGATGCTGCGGGCCGAAATTGATCGAGAAATTGCGGAGGTTCTGTTCGTTCATGCATCGTCCTCGTTCGGCGCAAATTTTGACGTCGACGGCTTTTTTCTTCAGTTCATTTCGACGCCTTTTTTCTTCAATTCATCACGTGCTTGGTTGATTGCGTCGGGAAAAATGTAATTGTGCATGAATGCCGTAAGCTCGACCTTCTTTCCCAGCAGTTGCGGTATTTTCGCGACGATACGCTGCCCGACAGGACTCAGATAGAACTGGTTCAAAGCAAAGATCTCATCCTTGTCGAACATCTCCAAAACCATCAACACGGACTGCTGTTCCAATAGTTTGCCATCGTCGACGAAAACTCTATGGAAAACATCCATGAATTCGCTGACCTGTGCCTCGGTCAGCGTCGGATTCTGTTGCTTCACCTGGCGCTCCACGGCGGCGGTGAACATCGGCAATGCCTTGGTCACTTGATCCGTCATTCCAACAGTGCGCTGATAGGTTCGCGCCGCTTCAACTAGAGCAGGATCATAGGATTTGAGTTTCTCGTCGATTTGCTTCGGATCGAAATCACCAGCCGACGCCGGCTGCAGATGTGCACCAAGAAGCAGGAATAGGGTGGCGAGAATAGCAGCAAATAAACGCATGGTTTTTTAGTCTCCGCGACTGGCCTTTTTGTCTCCGGGGAGCACATAGTCGCCTGCCCCTTCCCAAGGCGACAGGAAATCGAAGCTGCGATATTCCTGATTGAGCCGAACCGGCTCATAGATGACACGCTTCTCGTCGTCCGAGTAGCGCACTTCCACATAGCCGGTCATCGGAAAATCCTTGCGAAGCGGATGACCTTCGAAACCATAATCGGTGAGAATCCGGCGCAGATCCGGATGGTCCGAAAACAGCACGCCGAAGAGATCATAGGCTTCGCGCTCGAACCAATTGGCGCCTGGATAAAGCCCGGTGATCGAGGGCACCTGCGTATCTTCATCGGTTGCGACTTTGATGCGGATGCGCCGGTTGTGCTTCGGCGACAAGAGATGGGTGACGACGTCGAAGCGCTGCGCCCTTGTGGGGTAGTCGACTGCGGTGAGATCGGTGAAGCACACGAAGAGACAGGCCGGGTCATCGTGCAAATATTGCATCGTCTCGATCAGGCGCGAACGCTCGACCTCGAGCGTCAGTTCACCATAGGCCGTCGAGACGGCGAGAACCGCACCTGGCAAAGCGGCCGCAACCGCATCACCGAGACCCTGAAGCGCATCGTCCATCTCGCCTCCTTCCAAAACACCAGCTCAGCGCTCGATCGTCCCTGTCCTGCGAATCTTCTTTTGTAGGAGAAGAATGCCGTAGAGCAGCGCCTCGGCCGAAGGCGGACAGCCCGGCACATAAATGTCAACCGGCACGATACGGTCGCAGCCGCGCACGACCGAATAGGAATAGTAATAATAGCCGCCGCCATTGGCGCAGGAGCCCATCGAAATGACGTAGCGCGGCTCCGGCATCTGGTCGTAGACCTTGCGCAGCGCCGGTGCCATCTTGTTGGTGAGTGTGCCGGCGACGATCATCACGTCCGACTGGCGCGGCGAGGGACGCGGCGCAGCGCCGAAGCGTTCGACATCATAGCGCGGCATCGAAACATGCATCATCTCGATTGCGCAACAGGCGAGGCCGAAGGTCATCCACATCAGCGAGCCGGAGCGCGCCCATGTGATCAGCTCATCTGCCGTGGTGACGAGGAACCCCCTGTCGGCCAATTCGTCGCTGATGGCACGAAAGCCCGGATTGTCGGATCGCACGGGTTGCCCGGTCGCTGGATGCACCAGGCCGG
>JBKQHN010000101.1:0-6635 GCA_052148755.1 Beijerinckiaceae bacterium
CGACGTCGAGGCGCGTGCGTTCGATGGCTTGCTCGCCACGCGCGGCGCCGAGGCCGCGGCGGACCGGCGCTGGCTCTTCGCGCACCGCGCCGATCGCGCCGCCGAGGGCGAGCGCGCGCCGATCCTGATGGCCTGGGCTGCTGCCGAGGAGGGTGTGCTGGGCGATCCTGCGGCGGCCGCGGAGCTGTACGGGCGCTTGGCCGTGCTCGATCGCGACAACGACGATGTGCTCGCGGCGCTGAGCAGGCTCCTGCTCGCCCAGGGCGACTTCGAGGGGGCGGCTGCGGCGATCGATCGGCGGCGGGCGCTCTCTCCTCACGCGAACGGGCCGCGACCTGCAGATAGCTGACCTTGAGATGGTGCTCGGGGAAACGGTCGAGGAGGCGTCTGAAAGCTTCGAAACGATTGGGCAGCCCTTTCGAATAATCCAGCCGGTCGACCCCGATGATCAGGGTGCGGCCGGCAAGGCTCTCGGCCATGCGGTGCGTGGCGCGGCTGTTCACCGCTTTCTTGGACTGACGGGCAAATCCACGTGCGTCGATCCCGATCGGCGCTGCGACCGGCAACATGCGGCGACCGTCGAGCGAGACGGGCCGGCCCGGTTCACGATGTAGGTTGAGGAAAGTCCTGAGGCAATCCTCGAAGTCGCGCACGTCGTGGCGTGTTTGAAAGCCCACGACGTCGTAGCCGAAAAACATCCGCAAAAGCGATTCGGCTTTCGGCAAAATCGACAAAAGACTCGCCGGGACGAAAGGCACGTGCAAGAAAAACCCGATCCTGTTCTTGGCGCCGAGCGCGCGCAGCCCATAGGCGAGCGGGATCAAATGATAATCATGGACCCAAACGAGATCATCTGGCGCGAGGAGCGGCATGAGTGCTTTCGCGAACTTGTTGTTGACGTCCAGATAAGTGTCGAAATTGGTGCGGTCGAATACGAGCAGGCCCGGCTGGAAATGCAGCAGCGGCCAAAGTGTCGAATTGGAAAAACCGACATAGAAGCGCTTGTAGTCCTCGCGCGACAGATCGATCGTCACGTAGTCGATTTTGGCTGCGTGCTGAATCTTGATTTCGCCTGTCGTCTCGCGTGTGATGTCGCCGCTCCAGCCGAACCAGAGGCCGCCGTCTTTCAAGGCATCCTTGAGAGCGACAGCCAGTCCGCCGGCCTGCGGGCCGCGCGACGACGGTAACGCAACGCGATTCGAAACGATTACGACGCGCGCCACAGCGCCTCCTCCCAGCCACGCGACAGGCGTGTCGCCGAATGAATGAGGCCGACATGCGAATAGGCCTGCGGGAAATTGCCCCACAAGACGCGTGATGCGGGGTCGACATCCTCGGACAAGAGGCCTGTTGCGGTCCGAATGCCGAGTGTCGCGTTGAAGATTTCGCGCGCCTCGTCACCGCGTCCTGCGAGGGCCAAGGCGTCCGCATACCAAAACGTACATACAAGAAAAGCCGTCTCGGGGTTACCGAAATCATCCGCTTCATTGTAGCGCATGACGAAGCCGTCACGAACAAGGCGCTTGCTCACCACCTCGAGCGTCTTGGCGACTCGCGCGTCGTCAGCTGGCAGAAGGCCGATCTCCGGCAACAAAAGACAGGTGGCATCAATAGTCGAGCCGTCGAGCACGCCGGAGATCCAGCCTTCCTGAGTCGTGGCGCGGGTCAATATCTCGTGGCGTAGTTTGGCCGCAACCATTCGCCATTCGGCCGCGTCGGATTGATCGCCGACCCGTTCGGCGATCAGCGCCAGACGGTGTACGGCCGCCCAGCACATAGCGGCAGAATACGTGTGGACACTGACGCGATTACGAAATTCCCACGGTCCCGCATCGGGCGTCAGCGCGCTGCGCGCCGCCAAATGGCCGATCCCGCGCAGGTGATGATAGAGACTGGCACTGCCGGATTCGCTCAAGCGCTCGTCCCAAAACATTTGGGCAGCGCTCAAAATGATAGATCCATAGACGTCATTTTGAACTTGCGCGACCGCGGCATTGCCGATGCGCACCGGCCCCATGCCCTGGTAGCCGGCCAATCCTTCGGCAATGCGTTCGGCCGAATTTGTGCCGGCCGAAATCGGATAGAGAGGCGCAATTTGACGATCGTCATCGCGCAAGACGGCATCGATCAGGAAGCGGATGAAGCCTTGCATCGTGCGCGTGGCGCCGAGACGATTGAGGGCACCGACGGTGAAAAACGCGTCGCGCAGCCAGCAATAGCGATAGTCCCAATTGCGCACCGAATGCGGCGCTTCCGGAATCGAGGTCGTGAGCGCGGCCACGATTGCCCCGGTGTCCTCGCAACTGCAAAGTTTGAGCGTGATGGCGGAACGGACGACTTCCTTCTGCCATTCGAAGGGCAGCGACAGGCCGCGTACCCAGCCGCGCCAATAGCTGACGGTTCCGGCAAGAAAACTCGCGGCGAGTGTGTCGGGATTTTCAGGAATGGATTCGTCGCTGCCGATGAAGAGATTGACGGGACGATCGAGGACGAATTCCGCTTCTTCGAGAATGTAGGCGATCGCCATGTCCGCGGTAACGCGCAAGGTTGCGTTCGGCCCGACGAAGCGCAGATGATTGCTGCCGACGCTGACCACGGGCCGAGTGCTACCATAATCGAAAACCGGCCGAATGCGAACCGTCACCCGCGGCCGGCCGGCGATCGGCTCGATGCGGCGAACAAGAAGCGGGGGCCGGAACCGCCGGCCAAAGCGTTCGTGCCGCGGCGCAAAATCACAGATCCGGACTCTGCCGCCCTGCCGGTCGGTGATGTCGGTCTCCACCACTGCCGTGTTGCTGACATAGGTCTGGCTGGTTGCGACGGCGTCCCGCACGACGACGTCCATAAAGCCGCGTTCCGGCGCCTCGCCGTCGACAAGCGCACAAAATACCGGATCGCCATCGAGCCGCGGAAAGCAAAACCAGACGTGCCGCGCATTGCGGTCGATGAGACTGGCAATCGCGCAATTGCCTATCACGGCAAGTTCAAGGCTGGACATGATGGACCCTGGGCGTCAACCCTGCGCAAGTCGTTTGAGCCAGCGGCGCACCTCTTGCGGCTGGCCGCCGAAACTCTCGGCGACATGAAGTCCCACGCCGCCGAATTCCACAGCAGCCTCGAAACCGTCTTCATCCGTCACGTCATCGCCGACGAACACCGGTGTGCGGCCGCGGAACGGCGCGAACCGCATGAATCTTTGGACAGCGTGTCCCTTGCTTACGTTGCGCGGAAGAATCTCGATTACCATTTTGCCGCTAAGAATTTCGAAGCGTTCAGGATCGCGTGCGACGATTTCCATCGCAGTTCGACGCACCAGCTCCTCTTCGAGCGGGACATTACGGAAATGCGCCACGACGCTATGCGCTTTGCGTTCGATCATGACGCCGGGGCGGGCTTGTTGCAACCGGAAAAGAGCGTCAAGCCAATCATCCGGCACTTTCGCCTCAATATCATCACACCTGCCGTTCGGCAGACGGATCACGGCACCATGCTCGCCGGCGGCGGGCAGGCAAAGCGGGGCCAGCAGACGATCAATTTCGGCAAGCTCTCTACCGCTGACGATGGCGAGGGCGCCACCGAGCGCTTTTGAAGCGGCGCTGAGATCTGCAACGAGATCGTCAGGCACGACGACCGCTTTGGGTGTCGCTGCGATCTCGACCAATGTGCCGTCGAGGTCGAGAAACAGAGCCATGTCTTGCAGTGGGACTTGGTCGGGCGATGCCAAGAGAGGCCGAGAGGATGAGGCTAATTCGGTCATGCGGGTTTCTCGGCTTCGGGCGCGACGAAACTATGACCATGTCGTAAATTCGTACGGAAAACAAAACCGCTAAGCGGTCAGTACCGCTTTCGCGCGTTCACGCAAGATCTGCCGCATCGGTGCGGATGACGAATTCCGCCTTTCGCACGACCGGCTATTGGTAAGAATTTTAGGCGCAAGGCGGACCGCATTGTCCAGACGCTTTGTGCCTAAGCATCGGGAAAAGCGGCCCGCCATATCAAAGTTTTAGTGCCGCAGGCGAGCGGACGGACGGCAAATATCCGTCATTACAGCGACGTCAAACGTCGAAACCATCGTCGTTGCTCGTCCCCGGATCATCATAGGCGGCGTCCGCCGCGTCCTCGTCGCGATCGGCAGCACGATCGGCCGCGTCGGTGGAATTGGCATCGTGCGAGGCAGGGTTGCTGTGCTCGTAGTAATTGTTGACGACGGTCTCGCCACCCATGCCCGGGTTGAACCCACCCAGTCCTGAGCCTATTCCCAATGGGTTGCTATGCCCGCCGAACAAGCCGCGGATCGAATCGGCAAGCAGGACGCCGCCGGCGACACCGGCTGCGGCGCCGAGCGCGCCCTTAAGGAATCCGCCCCCTTGCGGGGCAGACTGCCCCCAGGGGCCGGGCGAATAGCCTTGCGGCGGTGGATAATTTTGTTGGCCAAAGCCTTGCGTTGGCTGCTGCCCCCAAGGGCCCGGCGCCGGGCCGCGCGGCGGCGGATTGCCGGCGCCGAACAGCGCGCCAAGACCGCTCAAAAAGCCGCCGCCCGCAGGCGCCTGGGCTGCGCCGCGACCGACTTGCTGCTCCAGCTCCTGGATTCGGGCGTCTTGCGCCTGCAGCTTCTCATTGGCGGCGGTCAAGGCCTGTTCCTGGACGAGCACGGCCTGCGCCAGCAGATAGGGCGCATAAGGCTGGGCCCGGACCTGGTCGCTGATTAACGCGTCAGCTTCCGGATCGCGGGGCGTAGCGGCGGCGCTCCGGGTGCGGTCGAACAGACCGTTAAGCAGCTGGCGTTCTTCGGGTGACATGAGGTTCTCCCGTGATGATGGGCGGAAACTGTTCCGCGCTGGAAATATGGGGCGGCGATGGAGCAGCTCCAAGGGCCATTAGCCAATGTGGCGGCGATTTCAGGCGATAGAGACCTTGGCAGGACGGCCCGCGGCCCTTCCGTCGCGCTTCCGCATCCTGGCAATCTGCTCTATGTAGCTCGCCAAAGACAAGGCTTTCACGGAATGAATGAGCAAAACAAGCCCCCGCGTGTTACGGCCAAGCTGCCACGTGGGCTCGCAGACAGGTCGCCGGAAGATCTCGCTGCGACCGAGAAAATGCTGCGCGCCATCAAAGACACCTACGAACTCTACGGGTTCGAGGCGGTCGAGACGCCATTTATCGAGTTCACCGAGGCGCTCGGCAAATTCCTGCCCGATCAGGACCGGCCGAACGAAGGCGTCTTTTCGTTCAAGGACGATGATGAGCAATGGCTGTCGCTGCGCTACGACCTGACGGCGCCGCTCGCCCGCTATGTGGCGGAAAATTACGACAGATTGCCGAAGCCTTACCGCAGCTATCGTGCCGGCTTCGTGTTCCGCAACGAAAAACCGGGGCCCGGCCGGTTCCGCCAGTTCATGCAGTTCGATGCCGATACGGTCGGCAGCGGCTCCGTCGCGGCCGACGCCGAAATGTGCATGATGGCGGCCGATACGCTCGAGCGGCTCGGCATCAAACGAGGCGATTACGTCATCAAGGTCAACAACCGCAAAGTGCTGGATGGAGTGCTGGAGGCGATTGGCCTAGGTGGCGATGAGAACATCGGGCGACGGCTGACGGTGCTGCGCGCGATTGATAAATTTGATCGCTTAGGTTCTGAAGGCGTGCGCCTGTTGCTGGGCGAAGGTCGCAAGGATGAGAGCGGCGACTTTACAAGAGGCGCTGGGCTGGAACCTGACAAGATTGAGATCGTTATGACGTCATTTCTGACGTTCGCGAGTGGATCAGTCGTTCAGAAGTTGGAAACGGACTGGGTAAAAGGTGATTCCGGTATCAGCGCACAAGGATTTGCTGAACTCGCAGAAATGCAAAAAATCTTTTCCCATTGCGGATTCGACCCTGACCGTATTCGCATCGATCCTTCCGTTGTTCGCGGCCTCGAATATTACACCGGCCCCGTCTTCGAAGCCGAGCTCACTTTCGAGATCGACGGTGACGGCGGCAAGCCGATCCGCTTCGGATCGGTCGGCGGCGGTGGCCGTTACGATGGGCTCGTCGGCCGCTTCCGAGGCGAGGACGTGCCGGCGACCGGATTCTCGATCGGCGTCTCGCGGCTTTACGCGGCGCTCAAAGCGATCGGCTCGCCGATCGTCGCCGGCGCGGCGCAGCGCGGCCCCGTTGTCGTCCTCGTCCTCGACAAGGCGGAACTTGCGCGCTACCAGACGTTCGTAACCACCTTGCGCCAAGCTGGTCTCGCCGCCGAACTCTATCTCGGGTCTTCCGGCATGAATGCGCAGCTCAAATATGCCGACAAGCGCAATGCCGTCTGCGCCGTCATCCAGGGTTCGAACGAGCGCGCAAAAGGCGAGATCGCCATCCGCGACCTCGTGCTTGGCGCCGAACTCGCAGCTTCGACGAAAGACCGCGCCGATTACATCGAATTGCGCGCCAAGGCGCAATTTTCCGTGCCGGAAGGCGATCTCGTCAAAGCCGTGAAAGAGGTTTTGGCGCGGCACTGCTAAGGGTCAGGACCCAATTAATTCGTCGCAATCGGGGGCACTAAATGTTGGGCGCGCCTCCTGTTCCCTGAGGGAGAAGGTGCCCCGCCATAGGGCGTCGTTTGCGACGCCCGTCGCGAGCGACGGGCTATGGCGGGG